>DIDN01000060.1 GCA_002418185.1 Deltaproteobacteria bacterium UBA5799 | reverse complement strand
CGGTCTTCCTGAGCCTGAAACCCCCGAGCGGGGAGTCCCAATCGAGGACGCCGCTTTCCCATAGCCTGCGCTCGGTCTTAAGCCCCACGCCGGGGATATGGCAGAAGGTGTTCTTGAGCATCAGGCGTATTCTATCATGGAAGGAATAAGGGTGAAAACGAAAAGGCGTAAATATATTTTCCAAAATACGGAAGCCCGGGCGCAAAAAGGGTTTTATGGGAAAGGAGGGCGCGCTATGGTCATACTCGTCCACGGCGGAGCGATAGCGCATACGACCGGCTACACGGCTGCTGGTCTAGCCGGCCCGGAAGGGTCCCTTGCCCGGGCAGGGCTCTGAAAGTGGAGGTTAGCGCTCCACTTGGCCGACCTTCATATAGACCATCTCGGAGGCGGCGCTTACCTCCACTATGGCGTGCTCCTCGCCGGGCTCGACAACCAGGAGGTGGCCTTTCCTCAGAAGGACCGGTTCGCCCATGACGCTGAAGGTAACAGCTCCCCTTACGCAGTAAAATACCTCGGACGAGCCCGCGTGCGTGTGTGCCGTTGCGGTCGCCCCCTGCTCGAGGACGATATGGCTTATACTCAATATGCAGGAGACCGGCTCCTCAAGCAGTACCCTCTTTGTAAGCTCAGGGTCGTGGGACACGGGCCTTTCAGGGGCGTCTTCGAGAGTATAGCGTCTCATGTGGAAAGGATAATACGATACCCGGGGTATTTCAAGGCGGCCTGCGCCTTACTCAATGACGGAGACCGGGACCGGCGATGATAGGCCGGTCCCGTCCCCGAGCTGGCCGGATGTATTCCTTCCCCAACAGGCAACTCTTCCGTCTTCCAGGCCGGCGCAGGAATGGAAAAGGCCTGCGGTTACGGAAACGGCCGTAGCCAGGCCGGCTGCCTGCACCGGGCTTATGGTGGTAGTCGGCGGGGCGGATGGCCCCGGGGGCACGAACCCGACGAAGCTGCCATTTCCGAGCTGCCCTTCGGCGTTTTCGCCCCAACAGACGGCCCTTTTGTCCGAGAGCGCGGCGCACGAGTGCGAAAGCCCGGCGGCGACGGAGACCGCATTCGAAACACCCGGCGAGAGCGGCGTGCTGGAGGTGGGCAGGTTCGGAGCGGCCCAGAAAGAGCCGAGCTGCCCGGAGGAGTTGTCGCCCCAGCACCGGACCGCGCCTGAGTCGAGGAGCACGCAGGTGTGGTTTTCGCCTGCGCTCAATGAGACCGCGCCGGAAAGGCCCGTGACCTCGACTGGGCTCCTCGACCCGGAGCCGGTCGGTATGCCCGCGTTCCCGAGCTGGTCGCGTATGCTTGAGCCCCAGCACCTGGCCTCGCCCCCCGAGACGAGTGCGCAGGTGTGGGTGCCGCCCGCGGAGACCGCCGTTGCCCCGGCGAGGCCGGAAACCGTGACCGGGGAGGCCGAGTGCGCGAAGGAGCCGTCTCCGAGCTGCCCGAAGGCGTTATTGCCCCAGCACACGACCGAGCCGCCGGAGAGGACCGCGCAAGTATGCGAGTTGCCGGCAGAAATTGAAACCGCGCCAGTGAGTCCGGATACCACGACCGGTGTGGTGGAGCTCGCCCCTGAAGCAGTGCCGAGCTGGCCGAATGCGTTCCTCCCCCAGCACCGGACAGTGCCGTCAGTAAGCAGGGCGCAGGAGTGCGTCCCTCCGGAAGAGACCTCCGCAGGGCCTGTAATGTCTTGTACCCTGACCGCGAACGGGGCGTCGAGCCTTCCGCCGTTTCCGAGCTGGCCGTCGGAATTTTCGCCCCAGCAAACGGCCGAATCGCCCGAGACGGCGCAGGTATGGAAGCCCCCGGCAGAAAGAAATGAGGCCCGTAGCTCAGTGCCGTCGTCCCCGTTCCCGCAGCCCAGGAGTGCTGAAACAAAAAAAACCGATAGGAACCGCAGGGCCCTCGACATTCACTCCCCCGATGCGCTCTTTTACCCGTTTAAGTATTCCGCAAAAAAAAGACGTGTCAAGAAACGCGACGCTTGCCAATTGACCGGAAGGCCGTTTTCTGCTATTTTAAACTGAATTTCCAGCAGGGGTGTTCATGGGCAAGGGAAGGATTCTCGTAATCGATGACGACGCGTTCTTCAGGGTCCTTTGCTCTGACATGCTGGCGGGCTGCGGGTACTCAGTAAAGACCGCTTCCTCCGGCAAGGAGGCCCTGGCCGTCCTCGAGGACGAAAGCTTCGACATAGTCGTTACCGACCTCGTGATGCCGGACTTGAGCGGCATAGAGGTGCTGGAAAGGGTAAAACAGCAGAACACGCTTACCGACGTCATACTGGTCACGGGCCACGGCTCCATAGAGTCGGCCATAGCGGCCCTCCGGAGCGGCGCCTTCGACTACATAATGAAGCCTCTGAACGAGGCCGAGCTCCTCCATACGGTCGGGAGCTGCATGGAAAAGCGCAAGCTCCTCGAAGAGAACCAGGAGATGCGCCAGTCGCTGCGCCTATTCGAGGTGAGCCGGGCCATTTCCACCACCCTCGACATACCCAGGCTCTACGAACTCACCCTCGACGCGCTCCTCCAGACAGTGCCCGCGGAATCGGGAATCGCCACTTTCCATGAAAGCGATTTGAGGACCCTCGCCGTGAAGGCGTCAAGGCACATCGACCCGGAGCAGGCCGAGCGGCTCGCCGGGTTCTTCAAGGCCGTGTTCGAGAGGGAGTACGATGGCAGGCCCGGGATAATCGTCTTCTCCAAGACAGAGCTGGATTTCCGCGAGGGCGGGCCGTTAGGAGGCTTCGGTTCATTCATCGTCGCGCCCCTTGCCAAGGGGCAGAAGGCCATCGGCTTTTTCATCCTCCTCTCCCGCAAGCCGAAAGAGGACTTCTCGGACAAGGACCTCTTGAACGCCTCCTTCATAGCGGACCACGCCTCGACGGCCTATGAAAACGCGGAGAAGTACGCGGACGCCAAGGGGATTGCCTTCATAGACAGCCTGACGAACCTCTATAACGCCAAGTACCTGGACCTCGTCCTCGATAAGGAGATAAAAAGGGCGGACAGGCTCAGGATGCCGGTAACGGTCCTCTTCCTCGACCTCGACAACTTCAAGAACGTGAACGACTCGAACGACCACCTCGTCGGCTCCAGGGTGCTCGTGGAGCTCGGTCACCTGCTCTTGAAATGCGTGAGGGAGGTGGATACCGTCATCAGGTACGGGGGGGACGAGTTCGTGATCATACTGGCGGACGCGGACCATAAGGTCGCGACGAGCGTTGCTGACAGGATAAGGACGACCATAGAAAGGCACGAGTTCGTGCAGTCCGAAGAGAACCTCGTCCTGAGGATAACCGCCTCGATAGGGGTGGCGACCTATCCCACCCATACGAGGGACATGCGGGAGCTCTTGAAGGCCGCGGACAAGGCCATGTACAAGGCAAAGGACCTGTCGAGGAACACGGTCTTTGTCGCGCCCATTCCCGGGATCGCAGTCCCGAAATAGGGGGCGGAGCAACTCCCCTTTCCGGCGTATTAAAGGAAGCTCCCGCTCGCGCGGGCAAGCTCGGCCGCGAGCGCCTTTATACTCTTCATGTCGGTCTTCCCGGCCGCCGTGACCGGAAGCTCCTCGATGAAAAAGAAGCTGTCCCGCCTGGGAAGCCAGAGGCGCGGCAGGTCCGTATTGGCCAGCGCCCTCCACGCCTCTTCGGGCGCTGTCTCCCTTTTTGTGTAAAGGGCCACGAGCCTTTCGCCGCGAGCGCTGTCGGGCACTGCCGTAACCGCGCAGTCCGAGCAGAGCGCGCCCGCGAGCGCCTCCTCAATCCTGATGTGCGGTACCATCTCGCCGCCTATCTTGCTGAACCGGGCGAGCCTGTCGAGTATGGTGATGAACCCGTCCTCCCCTATGGATGCTATGTCCCCCGTCACGTACCACCCGTTCCGGACAACGCGCGAAGTGGCCTCGGGGTCCCCGAGGTAGCCGAGCATGAGGTTCGGCCCCCTTACGAGGAGCATCCCTTCGCTCCCGGGCGGCAGTGTTTCGCCTGTCCCAGGGTCGACCACCCTGGCCGAGACCCCGGGTATGGGGTGCCCCACGGTGTCCGGACGAGAGCCCCTCTGGCGCACCCCGCCGTGCTCGATATCCGGGACGTTGACCGAGACGACGGGCGACATTTCCGTGCAGCCGTAGCCCTCGAGGAGGTCGAGGCCGAACCTGGACCTGAACTCCGCTGCTACCTGGGGCTTGAGCTTCTCAGCGCCGGCGACCGCGTACCTCAACGAGGCGAAGTCCCCGGGCTCGCATTTCTTCACGTAATGGGCGAAAAAGGTTGGCGCGCCCATTATCATGGTCGCGCGGTATTTCCGCGCAAGCTCGCCTATGCCTTTGGCGTCCAGGGGGTTCGGGTGGTATACCGCGCGGAAGCCCGACAGGAGCGGGAACCAGATGGTGGCCGTGAAGCCGAAGGAATGGAAGAACGGGAGCGCGCCCATTATGGCGTCCCGGTGGGAGTGGACGAATATCTGCTGGAGCCCCTCGACGTTGGATATGATGTTGTGGTGCGAGAGCATCACGCCCTTGGGGACGCCGGTCGAGCCGCTGGTGAATATTATCGTCGCAAGCCCCCTCGGGTCCTTTTTTGCGCAGTAGAGGGCCGAGATGAGCCGGGCAGGGAAGAGCACGGCCGCGGCCATGCCGAGGAGGCGCTCTCCTTTCGAGACCCCGGCCATTACGTCCTCGAGGAAGACCATCCTGCGGTCCCTCTCGATGCCCGCCTTTTCGACGAACGCCCTGGAGGTTATTATCTCCCTTGCGCCGCTTTGGGAAATTGCCGAACGGACCGCCTCCTTGCCCGCCGTGAAGTTGAGGTTCACGGGCACCTTCCCGGCCATGAGGAGCGCTATGTTCGCGAGGGCCCCTGCAACGCACGAAGGAAGGAGCATGCAGACCTTCTCTCCCTTGAGGTTCGACGCGGCCCACCTCGAAAGTATTATGCTTCCGGCGAGCGCCTTCGCCCAGGAGAGCTTCTTGCCGGTAGAGTCGGCCATGCAGAGCGAGAAGAGGCGCGAACGGGCCGCCCTGACGAAGCCGATGTGCAGGAGGTCGTCCTGAGAGCGCCTGTGGTCGTGCGCCGCGCTCCCGAGCTCCATGACCGCCTGCCTCACGTCCTGCGCCGTCCCTTTGTGGATGGGCCTGCCGAACGAGACGGTGACCGGGTACGGGAAGTGCGTGGGGAGCTTCCAGAAGAACTTCATGCCCTTGAAGCTGAAGACCGAGCCCCAGACCCGGTCGAGGTGGACAGGGATAACAGGGACGTCAAGGCCGTCAACGATCCTCTCGAACCCTTTCTTGAAGGGAAGGAGGTTCCCGGTCCGGGTTATGGCGCCCTCGGCGAAGATGCAGACCATGTGCCCGGCCTTGAGCTCGTCCCTTGCGCGCGAGATGGACTGGAGCACCTCTTTCCTGTTGCCGTCGGCAATGGGCAGGGCTTTCATCAGGCGCAAAAGCCACTGTATGGGCCTTATGTTGTAGAAGTATTCGTATATGAGGAACCTTATGAACCTCTGAACGCACGCGCCCACGAGGAAGGCGTCGACGAACGACATGTGGTTCGATACGAGGAGCGCGGGCCCCGTAAGCGGCACGTTCTCCTGGCCGACCACCTTTATCTTGTACAGGGTATGGGTGAGCATCCACAGGATGAAGCGCGTAAGGAAGTCCGGCAGCGCCCTCAGGACGAATACGGTAGAGAGGAGCGTGACCACGCCGAAGGCCAGTATTATTTTATCCGCGGCAAGCCCCATGGTTTCGGTCGAGACCCAGAGTACGCCCGAGGCGGCGAGTATGCCGCAGGTGTTGAAGAAGTTGTTCGTCGCGATAATCCGGCCTTTTTCTACCGCCGCGCTCTTCTGCTGGAGAAGCGCATTAAGCGGCACGATAAAGAGGCCCCCGGAAAAGCCGAGCATGAGCATGGCCGCCCCGGTCCGCGGGTACGAGTCCGGCGAGAAGGCGAGAAGGAGCGAAAACAGGCCCATTCCCAGCCAGCCGAGCGGCACGAGCCCGGGCTCCACCTTGTCGCCGGAGAGCCTCCCGGCAACCACGCTCCCCAGGCCGATGCCCACGGCGAGGAAGACGATGA
>DIDN01000061.1 GCA_002418185.1 Deltaproteobacteria bacterium UBA5799 | reverse complement strand
ATTCAGGCTGCTCAAAAAGCTCCGGTTGCGAGGCCCCCGTTGGAATAGGGAGCGAGGAATGGGGCGTACTATTTTGTACGCCGGAGTGTCCAGCGACGGAGCCTTCGAGCAGATGGACTTTTTCAGCAGCCTGCAAGAGCGGAGGACGCAAAATGAAAATCACCTGGCAGGGGCATTCGTGCTTCATCGTGGAAGCCCAGGGCAAGAGCGTCATTATCGACCCTTTCCTAAGCGGCAACCCCACGGCAAAGGCAAAACCAACGGAGGTCAAGGTGGACGCGGTGCTCGTGACCCACGGCCACGCCGACCACCTGGGCGACGCAATCGAGATATCGAAGGCCAACAAGGCACCGGTCATCGCAACCTTCGAGCTCGTGAACTACTGCACGTCAAAGGGGGCTGCGGGCCATCCGATGCACATAGGCGGAAGCCACGCCTTCCCGTTCGGAAAGGTGAAGCTCACCATTGCCCACCACGGCTCGGCAACCGAGGCGGGCACCTCCGGGAACCCCTGCGGCTTTATCCTGAGCATGGGCGGGAAGACCCTTTACCACGCTGGCGACACCGGGCTTTTCTCGGACATGGCCCTCATAGGCGAGACTAACTCGATTGACTGCGCACTCCTCCCGATAGGCGACAACTTCACAATGGGGGTCGAGGACGCGGTAAGGGCCGTGGGGTTCCTGAAACCCAGGGTGGCGGTCCCCATGCACTATAATACCTTCGACCTCATCAGGCAGGACCCCGAGGCATTCAGGAAGGGGCTCGAAGGCAAGCCGGTTGAGGTGCGGATATTGAACCCGGGGGAGAGTACGGAGATATAAGCCGCCACTTTCAGGGAAGGTCTGATTAACTCTGTGTTCGTAATTGCGAGCGTGTGAGCCGAAGCCGCGAGCGAAGCGCGGCGGGAAGCAATCTCATCCTTTTGAAAACCAGGCACGTTTGAGAATTGCTTCGTCGTTTCACTCCTCGCAATGAGGGCAAAAAAGAGGGATTTACCGAACCTTATCAGGTTAAAAAGCCCTGCCCGGAAACCCGGGCAGGGCTTTTCTCATTCTGCCGGACCTGTTGTACGCCCTCACCTCGCTTCCTTGCTGTCCTCCCAAATGCCGAAGGTATTCCCCTCGGGGTCGAGGCATATGGCGTAATACCCCATTCCTGGCACGGCCTTTTTTGAGACCAGCGCCTTCCCGCCGAGCGACTTCGTCTTCTCGATGAATTCGTCTATCGAGCTTACGTCTATGTAATTCGTGATGGTCTGCTTGGGGCTTTCCCTCCGCATGAGGCCGCCGCCAATGGGGTTCTCGCCGGTCGTATTTATGAGCCAGTATTCCATTCCGGGTATCTTTTCTATCTGCCACCCGAACATTTCGTAATAGAACCTCCGCGCCCTCTCGGGGTCGTCGGCGGGGATCTCGAAATGCACAACCGTTGACATAGGCCGCCCCCCTTTCACAACGCAATAATACAAATCTAACCGGAAAAGCCGCATTGTCAACGGCGTGATGGGAATCTGATTGCGTCCCGACCGTAACCATTGAGGACGGCGGGGCATGGAGATGATATGACGTCGCTCAAGCGCCGCGTAAGGGTTGAACCTGTTAGGTCTGGCAGGTTGCTGAAAAAATCAAAATCACATTCAGGCTGCTCAAAAAGCTCAAGATGCAAGGAGTCGAAAAGTGAGGAATGAGGCGTACTTTTTATAGTACGCTGCAGTGACGAGCTTTGAAGACGACGCCGCAGATTGGGCTTTTTGAGCAGCCTGCTAAACGCTTCCGGATGCCGCGCCCCCGGCAGGGACCTGCCCGCCGAGGACGGCGAACCTGCCCATGTACCAGTAGTATTTAAGGAACTCGGCGGCAAGGAGGCCGAGCCCCTTGCCGCCGTACCAGCTGTCTATCTCGAAATTGGAAGTGGAGACGCTGTAAGGCTCTATCCGGATGCCGGGCATTACCTTGCTGAAGGTGTAATGGGCCCTCTTTATGTGATAGCCGGAGGTTATGAGGACCATAGACTTGAGCCCCCTCTCCTCCATTATCCTCCTCACCTCGAGGGCGTTCTCGTATGTGCTCTTCGAGAACTTTTCAAGCACTATGCTCGGGCGCTCGACAAGGTTTACCTGGTTGAGGTATATGGAATCGAGGTCCGCGTCCGCGTGGACGCCGCTGAGTATCAGCAATTCGCCCTTTCCCTTCCTCAAGAGCGAGAGCCCCTCTGCCGTCCTGCCGCGCCCGCCGGTAAGGACGACTATCGCGTCGGCGCCTGCGCCCGCCTGCCTGTAACCCCTCGTGTCGTCGACGAAGTCGAGGAACATTGAGACGAGGACGGATAACGCCGCTATCGCGGCTATGGATATGATCGTGCCCCTTCTGTTCATGTGGAATCCCGGCCCCGGATGGGCCGCTTTCATTCTACCCGGCTTTCGTCCCAAAAAAAACTTGCAAAATCCGCGCTCCTGTGATAAAAATATCAGTTCAAACATTTTCGGAGGTAATTACATGGCAGCCACATGCGAGATATGCGGGAAGGGCCCTTCGTTCGGCAACAACGTAAGCCATGCGAACAACAAGACCAGGAGGAGATGGAACCCGAACCTCCAGCCGGTAAAGGCCGTCCTTAACGGCAGGGTGAAGAAGGTAAGGGTCTGCAGCAGGTGCATCCGCTCGGGGGCCGTTACAAAGGCCGCCTGACGACCGCCTTCGAACGAGCCTGCCGGGACACGGCAGGCTTTTTTTATTTCACTTGACGAGGACGGCGATCGCGTCTATCTCCACCCCGACCCCCTTCGGAAGCTCGCTCACCCCGACCGTCGCCCTTGCCGGGTAAGGCCGGGTGAAGAACTCTCCGTAGACGCGGTTCATCTCGCCGAACGCGGCGAGGTCCGTAAGGTACACGGTAGTTTTCAGGACGTGGTCGAGCCCTGAGCCTGCCTCCTCGAGAACGGCCTTGAGGTTCTGGAGCACCTGCCTGGTCTCTGCAGCCACGCCGCCCTGCACTGCTTTGCCTGTTGCCGGGTCTATCGGTATCTGCCCGGATGCAAACACAAGATCCCCTGCCCTCACGCCCTGCGAATAGGGCCCTATGGCCTCGGGCGCCCGTCCTGTCCGAACCTCTTCCTTGCTCATCCGACTCTCCTGCCCGCTTTCGCTCGTCCCGCCAGGGCCGGGGCTAGTGCGCGCTCTCCATCTCGGCGTCCCTGGGGCCGCCGCTCTTTACCCTCTCGACCTTCGTCACCTTCTTTATCTTCTTGAGCGCGGATATTATGTTCTTAAGGTGGTTGGAGTCGCTCACCTCGATCTCGAAGGTGCATACGGCCTTGTTGTCCTGGCTCGTCCTTATGTCCGCGCTCGATATGTTCGCGTCAGCGGTCTTTATGGCGTTGGTCATCTCGGCCAGGAGACCCTTTTCGTTCCGGCAGACCACCTGTATGCTGACGGGGCGGCTCGACTTAATCTTCCGGTCCCACGCGACCTCTATCCTCCTGTCCCTGTCGATATGGAGTAGCGTGGGGCAGCCTACCGCGTGTATGGCGACCCCCTGGCCGTGGGTTATGTACCCCTCGATCTCGTCCCCCGGGAGCGGGTTGCAGCACTTTGCGAACCTGACCAGCACGTCCTCGACGCCCCTGACGACAATGGCGCTCCTGTCCTTGTCGCCGGGCTTCCATTTGTCGAACATCCTCCTGAAGGAGAACTTCTGGCGGTCGCGGAGCTTCTCCGGCGGCAAAATCTTCCCGAGCACCTGGTTCGCGGATATCTTGCCGTAGCCGACGGAGGCAAGGAGGCTCTCCGGGCCCTGCACGCCGAACCCGGCGGCTATCGTCTCGAACTCCTCGGACTTGAGGAGCTTCCCGGGCTCAAGGCCATGCCTTGAGAGCTCCTTTTCGAGTATCTCCTTGCCGAGGGAGATCGACTTCGCCCTCTCCTCGGTCTTTATCCACTGCCTTATCCTGGCCTTGGCGCGGGAGCTTACGACGAACTTAAGCCAGTCCTTGGACGGGTTGTGGCTCTGCGAGGTAAGTATCTCCAAAATGTCGCCGTTTCGGAGCCTGTACTTCAGCGGGACCATCCTGCCGTTCACCTTGGCGCCCGAGCAGGTGTTCCCTATGTCGGTATGGACCGCGTAGGCGAAGTCCACGGGGGTCGCGCCGAGAGGGAACTGCTTTATGTCGCCCTTGGGCGTGAAGACGAAGACCTCGTCGGGGAAGAGGCCGACCTTGAGGGAGTCCATGAACTCGTCGGAGTCCTTCAGGTCCATCTGGAACTCAAGCAGCTGCCTGAGCCACGCGAAGCTCTTGTCGTCCTTGCCCTCGGGCTCCCTGCCCTCCTTGTACTTCCAGTGGGCTGCGATGCCGTACTCGGCCACCCTGTGCATATCCTCGGTCCGTATCTGCACCTCCATCCTAACGCCGTACGGGCCGACGACGGTCGTATGCAGGGACTGGTACATGTTGAGCTTGGGTATGGCGATATAGTCCTTGAACCTGCCGGGGACCGGCTTCCAGGCGGAGTGTATTATGCCGAGGACGCCGTAGCAGTCCTTGAGCGTCTTGACTATCACCCTGAAGGCCATTATGTCGTAGATCCTGTCGAACTCGACGTCCTGCTCCTTCATCTTCTTGTATATGCTGAAGAGGTGCTTCGGCCTGCCGCTCACCTCGCCCTCCACGAGGTTCTCCCTGAGCTTCGCCTCTATCTGCTCCTTCACCGTCTCTATGAAGTTCTCCTTTATGTTCAGGGCGATCGAGAGCTTCTCTTTCAGGTCGGCATAGTTTTCCGGCTCGATGTACATGAAGGCAAGGTCCTCGAGCTCGGTCTTTATCCAGCCCATGCCGAGGCGGTTGGCCAGGGGCGCGTATATGTCGAGCGTCTCCTGGGCGATCTTCCTCTGCCTGGCTGGGTCGAGCGAGCCCAGGGTCCTCATGTTGTGGAGCCGGTCCGCGAGCTTTATGAGGATGACCCTGATGTCGCGGCCCATGGCAAGGACCATCTTCCGGAAGTTCTCGGCCTCGTGGTCGGCCTTCTTCTCGAAGGTCATGCGGCTCAACTTGGTCATGCCGTCGACGAGGCCGGCTACCTCGGGGCCGAAGAGTTCCTCAATCCTCTCTATGGTGGTGTGGGTGTCCTCGACGGTGTCGTGGAGGAGGCCTGTCGCCACGCTCTGCGAGTCCATCCTGAGGTCCGCGAGTATGTTGGCGACCTCGAGAGGGTGAGTGAGATAGGGCTCCCCGGACTGCCTTATCTGGCCCTGGTGGATGACGCCGGAGACCACATACGCCTTCTTTATGAGCTCCAGGTCGGCATTGGGGCTGTAGGAGGCCACCTTTTCCAGTATGTTCTCTAACCTGACCATATAGTACCAATTTAACCCAATCACCCCCTTTTTTCAATAGACAAGGGGCTTTCCTGGCGCGCAGGCGGGCCGTCCGGACAGCTACCCCGGGTGATTGCGATTGCCTTCGCGGCATCTTTTCTGTTATTATTTCCAACTATGAGGTTTCTCAGGATATCGCTCCTTTTCGCCCTGGCCGCGGCAATCCTCGGCTTCGGTACGTACTGGTACTTCACCCGCGACCTTCCGCCGCTCGACACCATCCAGGACTACAACCCGAACCTTGTGACAAGGGTCCTCTCGCACGACGGCAGGCTGATAGGCGAGTTCTACATAGAGCGCAGGGTCATAGTAGACCTCGACCGTGTGCCGGGCCACCTGATTGAGGCCTTCATCGCCGCCGAGGACGCCGGGTTCTACGAGCACGAGGGCATAAGCTACTCGAGCATATTCAGGGCCTTTCTGAAGAACCTCCAGGCCGGCAGGGTCGTCCAGGGCGGTTCCACCATAACCCAGCAGGTCGCCAAGAGCTTCTTTCTCTCCTCTGAGCGGACCATATCCAGGAAGGCGCGGGAGGCCATAATGGCCTTCAGGATAGAAAAGAACCTCAACAAGCAGGAGATACTCCACCTCTACCTTAACCAGATATACCTCGGGAGCGGCGCCTACGGCATCCAGGCCGCTTCGGAGGCCTATTTCGGCAAGGACGTGAGCGAGCTTACGCTTGCCGAGTCCGCCCTTCTCGCCGGGCTTCCCAAGGCGCCGAGCAAATATTCGCCCTACGAGAACATGGAGCTTGCCCGGAAGAGGCAGCAATACGTCCTCGACAGGATGGTCGACGTCAATTACCTTTCAAGGGACGAGGCCGACGCGGCGTATGCCGAGGGACTCGCGCTCGTGCCGAGGAGAGCGGAAGACCTGTGGGTCGGCCCCTACTTCACCGAGGAGATAAGGAAGCACCTGGAGGCCAAGTACGGGAGCGAGCTCCTTTACAGGGGCGGACTCGAGGTGTACACGACCCTCGACGTAGAGATGCAGAGGGCCGCCAACAGGGCCGTGGACCTGGGCCTCCGGGAGCACGACAAGCGGCGCGGGTTCAGGGGCCCGGTAAAGACCCTCAAGACCGGGGAAGAGGCCGAGGCCTTCAGGAAGGAAATGAAAAGGAAGCTCGCCAACGACCCGCCCGAGCCGGGGAAGTACTACATGGCCGTGGTCGGATCGTTCAGCGCCAGGGACCGGAGCCTGACCGTTGATATCGGCGGAAGGCCAGGGGTCATTGCGGCCAGGGACATGGCATGGGCCGGGCTTTATAACCCTACCGGCGGACCCGACGGGGGGCGGCCTGAGGACCTGAGAAAGGTGCTCAAGGCCGGCGACGTCGTGCAGGTAATGGTGAGGGCCGTGATCGAGAGCGCGTCGGAGCCGATAGAGCTGGCTCTCGAACAGGAGCCGCTTGCCCAGGCCGCTCTCCTCGCCATGGAGCCCGAGACCGGGGCGATAAGGGCCATGGTCGGCGGTTTCGACTACGCGAAAAGCCAGTTCAACAGGGCCGTCCAGGCCCGCAGGCAGCCCGGCTCCGCATTCAAGCCCGTGATATACACCGCCGCCATGGACAGCGGGCTCACCCCGGCGAGCATCATCATCGACTCGCCGGTCGTCTTCGAGGACGCCGAAACAGAGGACTCATGGCGGCCCAGGAACTACGACGAGCAGTTCTTCGGGCCCACTACCGTCAGGGAGGCCATAGCGAGGTCCAGGAACGTCATAACCATAAAGGTGCTCCGGCAGATGGGCATCAGGCAGGCGCTCAATTACGCGAGGCTCCTGGGTATAAACTCGCCGCTTGCCGGCGACCTTTCGCTCGCGCTGGGTTCGTCCGCAGTCACTCTCCAGGAGCTTACGGTCGCATTCTCGACGCTTGCAAACCAGGGCGTCAAGCCGGCGCCGATGCTCGTTACGAGGGTGGCCGACCGGACCGGGCGCGTCCTCGAGGAGACCGCGCCCTTTTCCACCCCCGTCATAAGCCCGCAAACGGCGTATCTAATGACCAGCCTCCTGCAGGGCGTCGTGGAATCCGGCACAGGAGTGAGGGCCCGGGCACTCGGCAGGCCTGCCGCCGGCAAGACCGGCACCACCAACAACCTGAACGACGCCTGGTTCATAGGCTACGTCCCGGGGCTTGCGGCAGGGGCCTGGGTGGGGTATGATGATGAAAGGCCCCTTGGGACGAAGGAGACGGGCTCCAGGGCCGCCCTGCCGATATGGCTGAGCTTCATGTCGGAGGCGACCGAAGAGAGCCCGGCAGAGGCCTTCCCGGTCCCGGACGGGTTGGAGTTCGCGCGCATCGACCCGTCCACGGGCCTTCTGGCAAACGACGCGACGAAGGACGCCGTCTTCGAGGTCTTCAAGACCGGGACCGCGCCCCAGGAGGTATCGCCGGTCCGGAATATCGGCGGGCCCTCGGACTTTTTCATGATCGACACCGGCCTGGCCCCGGTCCCCAGGCCCGAACCCGATGAGACCGAGTTCATCGACTGAGTGATATGCAACCCCTTGTAGACGCATACGAGCGCAGGATAGACTACCTCCGGATTTCGGTCACAGACCGCTGCAACCTCCGCTGCGTCTACTGCATGCCGCCCGAGGGCATAGACCTTGCCGAGCCCGAGCACATCCTGAGGTACGAGGAGATATTGAGGCTCGCGGGGATAGCCGCCAGGGGCGGGGTTACGAAGGTCAGGGTTACCGGCGGCGAGCCCCTCGTTAGAAAGGGCATAGTCGGTTTTATCAAAGGCCTCGCCTCCATTCCCGGCATAGAGGACGTGAGCCTTACGACGAACGGCGTGCTCCTCAAGGAATACGCCCGCAAGCTCAGGGAAGCGGGGCTCAAGAGGGTCAACGTGAGCCTCGACTCGCTTAAGCGCGAGAGGTTCGAGAAGATGACCCGCGGCGACAGGCTCAATGAAGTGCTCGACGGGCTCGAAGAGGCCCAGAGGGCGGGCCTTGCGCCTGTAAAGATAAACATGGTCGTCATAAAGGGCTTTAACGACGACGAGATAATCGATTTCGCGCTCGTCTCGAAGGAGAAGCCCTATCACGTCAGGTACATCGAGTACATGCCCTTTAACACCCAGGAGGGCTGGCAGAGGGACAAGTGCCTGACCGCCGTGGAGATAAGGGAGCGTATAGAGGCCGCCCTCGGGCCCCTCGAACCGGTCCTGGACGCAACCGGCGGAGCAGGTCCCGCAAGGCGCTTCAGGCTCAAGGGAGCTCCCGGCGAGATCGGCCTGATAAGCCCGGTCTCGGAGCACTTCTGCGGCTCCTGCAACCGCCTCCGCCTCACCTCCGACGGCAAGCTCAGGACCTGCCTCTTCTCGGACGTTGAAGCGGACCTCCGCACCCCGTTGAGGGACGGCTCGACCGACGAGGAAATCGAACGGATACTCCTTGCGGCTGTCCGCGAAAAGCCCAAGGGCCACGCGATAAACGAGAACGTCTTCAAGAAGTGCAGCAGGACCATGAGCCTTATCGGCGGCTAACCGCCTACAAGGCACTGCCTG
>DIDN01000010.1 GCA_002418185.1 Deltaproteobacteria bacterium UBA5799 | reverse complement strand
CCCTGCCGGGCTCCGGCCTGGGTTCAGCCGCAGGCGACCTCGTGCTCGACTCCAAGATCGAAAGCATGAAAAAGGCGGGGGTCGGGCCGGTAGTCTACCCGCACGCGCTTCACGAAAAGCTTTACAAATGCGCCGACTGCCATCCGAGGATATTCAAGGAAAAGCGCGGCGCAACAGAGATGTCGATGAAGCTCAATATGGAGGGCAGGATCTGCGGCTCTCCAAACTGCCACAACAGCCAGAAGGCGTTCCCGCTTTACAATTGCGCCAAGTGCCACACTGAAATAGGGGCGAAGTGATTCGCCCCTGCTTTTATTTCACGTCCCGGCGCTGATCCCACTCATAAAAGAAGCTATCGACCGCCTTACCCGAGGAGGGCCGCCGCTTCCGTGTCGGCAACCCACATCACCTTTTCGGCCATGACCAGTCCGGCCGGACGCGAACCCGGGCCTTCGCCCCGGAGGACGTCCTTCAAGGCCACGGCCTTGTCCCTGCCGGAGACCAGGAAAACGACATTCCGCGACCCCTTGAGCGCGCTTATGGTAAAGGTCACCCTCCACGAATCGAGAACGCCGACGTAATTCTCAACTACGAGCCTTTCCTTTTCTCCGAGGGCGGCGGTCCCGGGGAATACCGAGAGCGTATGGCCGTCCCGGCCAAGCCCGAGGAGGACGAGGTCGAACGGAGGGAGCTTGCCCGGGCCGAGGCTGAAAAAAGACCTTATCTCGCCCTCGTAGGCCAGGGCCGCCTCCTTTGGCGGGAGTTCCCCTTTAATCCGGTGGACGTTTTCAGAAGGTATGTCTATCAGTGAGATGAGGCTCTCATCTGCCGTCTTGAAGTTACTCTCGTCGCGTTCAGGCGGCACGCACCTTTCGTCGCCCCAGAAGAGGTGCACGCGCCTCCAGTCGATCTTGTCCCGGTATTCCGTGCCGAGGAGTCCGTATAGCGCCCGGGGGGTCCTTCCGCCCGAGAGGACTGCGGTAAAAAGGCCCCGTTCGCGGATAGCGGCGCCGTAGGCGGCCAGGAACATGGCTGCGGCGCCCCTTGCAAGCTCCTTTTCCCCCCGGTGTATCACAAGGCCGTTCTTCATCCGGACCCCTAAGGCTTTCCGGCAGCGGCTATCCTTTCGGCCCTCTCTCCGGCAAGGAGGGCAGCGTAGCTGGCCGCCCCCATCATCCCGGTCCTGTCGTTAAGGACGACACTGACCGGTATGCCTGCCATGAAGTCCCCGAACCTGCCCTTGTCCCTGAAGGCTTCGAGGAACCCGCCTGCCTTGAGCGCAGGGAGTATCTTCGGCGCGATGCCGCCGCCCACATAGACCCCGGCGGTCGAGAGGGACTTCAAGGCCAGGTTCCCGGCCTCAGCGCCGTAGACCGAGACGAAGAGGTCGAGGGCCAATTTGCAGTCCCCGTCCGTGCCGTTCATGGCCTCGTCAGATACGACAGGGGCGGCCCCCTCGGCCTCCATCCTCTTTTTGAGGCGCTCCGGGACGCTCCTCTTTCCTTTTGCCAGCAGGAACTCGTAAATGTTCGCGAGGCCCGGGCCCGAGACTATCCTTTCATAGCTCACATGTCCGTATATGGGCATGAGGTACTCTAACAGCTCGATTTCAACGGCGTTCCTCGGGGCGAAGTCCGTGTGCCCGCCTTCCGACGCGGACGGCCTGTGCCCCCCGGCATCCCTTACGAGTATCGCCTCGCCGAGCCCGGTGCCAGCGGCAATGAGCGCGGCGTTCCCGGGCCTGGGCTCGCCTTCCTGCAAGACGAATATATCAGACTCGCCCAAAAGCCCAACGCCCCATCCCAGGGACTCCAGGTCGTTTATGAGGCCCAGGGTCTTCAGGCCGAACGTCTTTTTGAGCGCCTCGCCGTCGACTTCCCACCCGAGGTTCGTGAGCGTGCAGCGGTTCCCGATGACCGGGCAGGCAAGCCCGAGGGCAGCGCCCTGGATCCGGGAGGCCTCGCCCTCCTTCAGGAACCCGCCGAGTATGCCCTCCGGCCCGGCGTAGCGGTCGTTGGAGAATACGCTCTCCCTTACGGTCGCGAGCGTTCCTGCCGAGAGCGAGTAAAGCGCCAGGTAGGTCTTGGTGCCTCCTATGTCGCCCGCGAGCACGAGCCTCTCACCCTTCATAGTCCACCCATGCCCTTCCGTCCCTTGCCATAAGCCTTTCCGCCGCAGCAGGACCGGAGCTGCCGGCCCTGTAAAGGTGAAGCTCCGGCTTTTCGGGCCCCTTGCCGTCCGCGCGGTCGAGGGCCGGGCCGAGCCAGCTCCAGCTCAACTCCACGCCGTCCCTCCTTACGAAGAGCATCTTGTCGCCGGTCATGCAGTCCATGAGCATGCGCTCGTAGGCGTCAAGCACCAGCCCCTGGTAGCCGCCGAGGTACTGGAAATCCATGACAACGTCCCTGAGGCAGACCCTCGACCCCGGGTTCTTCGCGTGGAACTTGAGCTGTATCCTCTCGTCCGGCTGTATCCTCATTATGAGGGCGTTAGGGCCTATCTCGCCCGGGAATACGTCGCTGAACATGAGGTGCGGGACGTTCTTGAACTGTATGGTTATCTGGGTGAAGCGGTTTTTCAACCTCTTACCCGACCGGAGGTAGAAAGGGACGCCCTGCCACCTCCAGTCGTCTATGTAGGCCTTAATGGCCGCGAAGGTCGGCACGATGGAGCGGCTCGAGACGCCTTCCTCCTCCGTGTACCCTTTCACGTGCCTGCCCTCGTACTCGCCCTCGACATATTGGCCGAGGACAAGCTGCTCGTCGAGCGGTCCGTCGAGGGGCCGGAGCGCCCTCAATACCTTCACCCTCTCGTCCCTCACGAGCTCGGACGAATAGACCGACGGCGGCTCCATCGAAATGAAGGAAAGGACCTGGAGCATGTGGTTCTGGAAGATGTCGCGGAGCACTCCGGCCTCCTCGTAGAAGCCCGCCCTCTTTCCGATGCCTATGGACTCCGCCACGGTTATCTGGACATGGTCTATGAAGTGCCTGTTCCACACCGGCTCGAATATGGAGTTCGCGAACCTGAACATCATTATGTTCTGGACAGTGTCCTTGCCCAGGTAGTGGTCTATCCTGTAGACCTGCTCCTCCCGGAGGTGCCGGCCCACCGTCTCCTCGAGTGCGAGCGCGCTTGCGAGGTCCCTGCCGTGGGGCTTCTCTATTACGAGCCTCACCCACCCGCCTTCCTCGGCAAGAAGCCCCGCATTGGCCGTCGACTCGACGATGTCCGCGTAGACCGAGGGCGGTGTTGCGAGATAGAACATCCTGTTCCCGCACGTGGCGTACTCCCTTGCCTTTTCGTCCAGGAACCTCCTGAGGTCCTTGAGAGAAGAGTGGTCCCTGTAATCGGCCCTCCTGTAATAGAGCCGTCCGGCGAACTCGGCCCAGGCCGACTCGTCGAAGTTGCCCGCCTTCTTTACCGCCCTTTCCATCTCGGCGCGGAAAGAGCCGTCGTCGAGCCCGGTCCTTGCCACCCCGAGCATGAAAAAATTCCGGGACAGGAGCTTGTTCCTGAAGAGGAAGAAGAGGGCCGGGAGGAGTTTCCTTTTCGTAAGGTCGCCGGAGGCTCCGAATATGACCATCGCGCAGGGGTCCGGGGCCATCTCCTCGCAGGGCTGGCCCGTTGCCGCGACCCTGCCTATCCTTATGGCCGGGCGGCCTTCTGGACTGTCTACCATATTCACCTGTTCCAAAGGGACTTCGCGGAATGGTTCCGTCGCCCGGCAGGGGTTCGGGTCGCTCCGCGTTATCTCACTCGTTTATTCGGGGATGCGCCGGACGCTGTGGCCGCCGAACTCCTCCCTGAGGGCGGCAAGGAGCTTTTCTCCGAAGGGCTCTTCCTGCCTCGAGCGGAACCTCCGCATGAGGGACTCCGTTATGGCGGGGATGCTTACGCCCATGTCTACCGCCTCCTTGACCATCCACCTGCCCTCGCCCGAGTCCTCGACATAGCCGATTACGGACTCGAGCCCGTCCTCCTTGGCGAAGGCGCTCTCCAGGAGCTCAAGCAACCAGGACCTCACGACGCTACCCCTGTTCCACAGGCGCGCAAGCTCCACGTTCTTTATCCCGTCTCCGTAGGGGGAGGCCTTTATGAGCTCGAACCCCTCGGCATAGGCCTCCATGAGCCCGTACTCTATGCCGTTATGCACCATTTTCATGAAATGGCCGGCGCCTTGTCCGCCGCACCATAGATAGCCGCCGGAAGGCGCGAGGGTCTTAAAGAGCGGCTCTATCCTCTCGAACGCGCCCCTTTCGCCGCCCGCCATGGTGCAATAGCCATTCTCAAGGCCCCATATCCCGCCGCTTACGCCCGCGTCGATGTACCTGATGCCGAGCTTTTTCAGCCCATCGGACCTCCTGAGGTCGTCCTTGTAATAGGTATTCCCGCCGTCCACAAGCGTATCGCCGCCGGCCAGAAGCGGTTTGAGGGCCTCTATCGTGTCGTCCACGGGCCTGCCTGCGGGGAGCATCATCCAGACGGTCCTCGGCATGGTGAGCTTGTCTGCAAGCTCGGGCAGCGAGTACGCGCCCTCTATGCCCTCGGCCTCGGCGCCCTGCGTCACCCTGGCCGTCCTGTTGTAGCCGACCACCCTGTGGCCGCCCTTACGAAGGCGCCTGGCCATGTTGAGCCCCATGCGGCCCAGGCCTATCATGCCGACGTCCATTGTTCCTCCTGTTGAGGTATTCGCCTATTGAGCCGCGCCCCTGAGAAGAGACTCGAATTCCTTGAGGGCCCCGATTCCAGGGTCTTTCATGTCGACCAGCGCGACCCTCAGGCCCTTGGAGTCGAGCGCCTCCATGTCGCCGTACGCCTGCGAAAGCTCGAGCTCCGAGAAGCTGAAGTTGCTTCCAGGCACCCTGATGTCGTCCCCGGGCCTGTGGCAGAGGATGAGAAAGAGGCCGCTGCGCGGCCCGCCCTTGTGGAGCTGCCCTGTCGAGTGCAGGTACCTCGGGCCGTACCCGAACTGGACCGCGGCGCCGGTCATCTCGCCGAGGGCCTTCCTGAGGTCGCCGAGCCCTGCGCCGAGCCCGGCGTCCGATGGGTTGTAATACGCAAGGAGGCCTATGTAGTCCCCGGGGCCTGCCAGGGCGAAGAACTCCCTGAGCATCTTTTTCGCGTCGGAGTCGACGGCCCCTAACCGGTCGAAGGTGTTTTTTCCGAAGTGCACCCCGAACCTCCCGGCTTCAACTCCTATGCCGGGGGGCTTAAGCCCCTCCGGCCTCCCAATGCTGTTGAGCTTCGTTATAGTGAGCTTCTTGGCAAGCTCTACGTCCGGCTGGTCAAAGGGGTTTATGCCGAGTATCTGACCGGCTACGGCAGTGGCTATCTCCCACCTCAGGAACTCGCCGCCGAGCTCGTATTTATGAGCGAGCCTGAAATCGATTATGGGGTGTCCGGCCTCGGCAAGACGCTTGAAGGCGCCTGCGCGCCCGTGGTCCTCCTCGCCGAGCGTGATCGATATGAAGACCCTGTCGCTTCCGTAGCTCTCCGGCTTCCCGAGCGGCTCTCCGACGACAGGCACGAGCCCCTTGCCCTCCTTGCCCGTGCTCTCGGCTATGAGCTGCTCGAGCCACATGCCGAACGGCTCTATCTCCTTCGAGATGAAAAACGTGAGCTTGTCCCTGCCGAGCCTCCCGAGCGTGCCGAGCGCGGCCCCGAGCATGAGGACAGGGTTCTGGTCCGCCGCGCAGGGGTGCACCGCCGCCTCGACCCGGGAGGCGTGCTCAAGCAGAAGCGCGAGGTCCATGCCGATCAGCCCGGCAGGGACGAGCCCGAAATACGAGAGTACCGAGAACCTCCCCCCGACGTCGCCGGGGTTCGTGAAGAGCTTCCTGAATCCGTACTTGCGGGCAAAGCCCTCCAAAGGCGTCCCGGGGTCTGTTATGGCCATGAAGTTATTTCCTGCCGCCTCGCCCAGGGTTGACGACAACTTCTCATGGAAGAACTCGAAGAGGCTCAGAGGCTCGATGGTGGAGCCGGACTTGCTCGATACGATGAAGAGGGTCTTTTCCGGGTCTATTGCCTTTGCTACCGCGCTTATCGCCTCGGGATCGGTCGAGTCCAGCACCGTTAGCCTCGGATATCCCGGGGCGCTGCCAAAGGCCTCGGAGAAGACAAGCGGCGCAAGGCTCGACCCCCCCATGCCCAGGAGGACCGCGTCCCTGAACCCAGCCTCCTTCACCTCCCTCGCGAAGCCCTCTATATCCCCGACGTGGTCGTCCATGACGTCGGCAAGCGCCACCCACCCGAGCGCCTCTTTTATGAGCTTCCTGTCCTCCGGGGCGGTCTTCCAGAGCGTGGGGTCCTTGGCCCACAGGCGCTCCAGAAAGTTCTCGCTCCCGACCTCCTCGAGCGCCTCTGAGACGGCGGCCTCGAAGCCGTTCAGTGAAAACCTCACGGCAAAGGCCTTCTTCTTTTCGAGCGCCTCCCTCTTCGAAGCTATGGACGCCAGTATGCCGAGGTAGGATTCGGAGAAGGCGCCTATTCCGTCCTTTTCGAGCCTGTCGGTCGCAGCCCGGTAGTCGACGCCGAGGGCCTCTACCTCCTCGAATACCTTTTCCGGGCCGTTGAACTCCTCGACCAGGACCGGCTCGGCCTTGCCGTGGTCGTAGAAGGCGAGCATCGTATGGAGCGGCATAGTGTTCACGGTGCCGCTCATGACTAGCTCCTCGACGTATTTCACATCGGAGTAGCGAGGGTCCTTGGTCCCGGTGCTCGCCCACAGGAGCCTCTGGGGCCTTGCCCCCGCGTCCTTGAGCTTCCTGAACCTATCCCCCGAGTATACCTCCCCGTATTTCATGTATGCGAGCTTCGCGTTCGCAACGGCCACCCTGCCGAGAAGGGACTTTAGGCGCGCCTTCTCGTCGTTCGATTTCGAGCGCTCTATCCTCTCCTCTATTGTCCTGTCGAAAATGGAATCGACCCTGCTTACGAAAAAACTCGCCACACTCGATATGTTGTCCACAGGCAGGCCGCTCGAAAGC
Organism: Deltaproteobacteria bacterium UBA5799; assembly: GCA_002418185.1. Classification (GTDB taxonomy): domain Bacteria; phylum Desulfobacterota; class GWC2-55-46; order GWC2-55-46; family GWC2-55-46; genus UBA5799. The sequence goes on along the minus strand of DIDN01000010.1, from coordinate 51,053 downwards.
CTCCTCTCAAGACCGCGCACGTAAGCGTCCGCCACTTCCGAGTATCTCTCGACCGAGAAGAGGAGCGTGACGTTTATGTTCCGCCCTTCGGCTGTAAGCTCCTCGAGGGCCTTGAGCCCCTCTACCGTCCCGGGCACCTTGACCATCACGTTTGGCCTGTCCACGGCAGCGAAAAGACTCCTCGCCTCCTCTATCGTCGAGCCGGCGTCCTTCGCGAGCCTCGGGTCGACCTCGATCGAGACGAAACCGTCGGCGCCGCCTGTGGCCCTGGACGCCTCTGACAATACGTCGGCCGCAAGCCTTATGTCCCTGGTCACGAGCCTTTCGAGTATCGCGTCGTCGTCGAGGCTTTCCACGAGGAGCCTGCGGATGTCCTCATCGTACTCCGTCGTCCCCGCAATGGCCCTCTCGAAGGTGTTGGGGTTCGAGGTAATGCCCGAGACCGCGTACTCGTCCATGAAGCGCTTAAGCTCCCCGGACGTGACGAGGCCCTTCCTGAGGTTGTCGTACCAGACGCTCTGGCCAAGCCTGTTAAGCTCTATCAAGGGGTTCATAGGGGACTCCTGAAGCCGGAAAGTTTCCGGTAAGAACAGACCCCTCTGCGGGACGGGACGAGCGACCGCCCGGCCCGCAAGGACTGTCAGTCTCAATTATAAGGCAAGAAGTTCCCGGGAAACGGAAATACAGCAGGCCGCGGCCGCATGCACTACGGCCTGCTGTAGACTATAGCAGGGATATCGGTTTCCATCAACAAACCGGCCCTTTTCAGCGTTTAAGAAGGGCCAGCGCCTTTTCGGCCACGTTGGCGGCGGTGAAGCCGTATTTCTCGAACACGACCTTGTACGGGGCCGAAGCGCCGAAGCGGTCTATGCCGATTACCGCGCCCTCGATGCCGGTGTACCTGTGCCAGCCCATGGGCGAGGCGGCTTCCACGGCGACCCTCGCCCTTGCGTCAGGGGGCAGCACCGCGGCCTTGTAGGCGTCGTCCTGGGCCTCGAAGAGCTCCCAGCTCGGCATGTTCACGACCCTCGCCCCGACTCCCCTCTCCGAGAGGTCCTCGTAGGCGGCGATTGCGAGCTGGACCTCAGAGCCGCTGGCCATGATGACGACCTCGGGTTTCCCTTCCTTCGGGTCGGCCAGCACATAGGCGCCCCTTGAGAGCCCTTCCGCCGGGGCGTACTTCGTCCTGTCGATTATCGGCACGCCCTGCCTCGTGAGCACGAGCGCCGTGGGGCCGGTTTCGTTCAGGAGCGCGGCCTTCCATGCCTCGGCGGTCTCGTTCGCGTCGGCGGGCCTTATAACCGTGAGGTTCGGGATGGCCCGGAGGCCCGCGAGCTGCTCAATCGGCTGGTGCGTGGGGCCGTCCTCGCCGAGGCCGATTGAGTCGTGAGTGAAGACGTATATGGCCTGGAGGCCCATGAGGGCCGCAAGCCTTATGGCGGGCTTCATGTAGTCTGAGAATATGAGGAAGGTCGCGCCGTAGGGCACCACCCCGTTCGTGAGGGCCATGCCGTTAAGGAGCGAGCCCATCGCGTGCTCGCGCACCCCGAAGTGGAGGTTCCTGCCGACCCCGGTTGGGAGGAAGTTGCCCATGCCCTTCATGAGGGTGTTGGTAGAGGGCGCAAGGTCCGCCGAGCCGCCTATCAGGAACGGCGCGCTCCCTGCTATGGCGTTAAGCACCTTGCCCGAGGCGCTCCGGGTGGCCATCGCCTCGGAAAAGGTCGGGACTTTCTCCATCCAGGCCCTGTCCCTCTTCCCGCTCATTAAGGCCCTCACCTCGCGCCCCTCTTTCGGGTATTCCTTCTCGTATTTTTCGAGCATGGATAGCCATTCCCTCTCGAGGGCCTCGCCCCTGGGCACCAGTTCCCTGAAGTCCTTCATGACCTCCTCGGGGATGAAGAACTCGGGTTCGAGCGGCCACCCGAGCTTCTCCTTGGTGGCCCTTACCTCTTCCTTGCCGAGCGGCGCTCCGTGCACCTCGGCGGTGTCCTGCTTGCCGGGGCTCCCGAAGCCTATGATGGTCCTCGCGATTATTATGGAAGGCCTCGTGCGCTCCTCCTTGGCCGACTCTATCGCGAGGGCAATCGCGCCGAGGTCGTTGCCTCCTACGTGCTGGACGTGCCAGCCGAGGGCCTCGAACCTCTTGCCCGCGTCCTCTGACATGGAAAGGTCGGTCTTCCCCTCGATGGTTATCCTGTTGTCGGAGTAGAGATAGATGACGTTCCCGAGCTTCAAGTGCCCGGCTATGGAGGCCGCTTCGTTGGAGACCCCCTCCATCATGTCTCCGTCGCTGCATATCGCGTAGACGTCGTAGTCGAAGAGCGCATATCCCGGCCTGTTGAACCTGTGCGCGAGGTATCTCTGCGCCATTGCCATGCCGATGCCGTTTGCGAAGCCCTGGCCGAGCGGCCCTGTCGTGGTCTCAATGCCGATCTTCGGGTCGTGCTCGGGGTGCCCCGGCGTGTGGCTCCCCCATTGCCTGAACCTCTTTATCTCCTCGAGCGGGAGCGGATAGCCGGAGAGGTGGAGGAGCGCATAAAGGAGCATGGAGCCGTGGCCCGCGGAAAGCACGAACCTGTCCCTTGCCGGCCATCCGGGGTTCGAGGGGTTGTGTCTGAGTATCCGTCTCCAGAGGACATACGCCATGGGGGCGTCTCCCATCGGCATCCCCGGGTGGCCGGAATTGGCGGCCTCTACGGCGTCCACCGCAAGGAAACGGAGAGTATTTATCGACATTTCGTCGAGGGCTTCGAATTTGTAGGAGCGCGGTTTCTTTTCCATCAGGTCCTCTGGAGGATTTTGGCGTTCTGAAAAAAATGCATATTATCAGATCCGGCCAAAAAGACAACGCAAATCTGCCGTTTCAAGCGGAAAAACGGGAGAAAAGCCTGATACTACCGGGGGTTCAGGGGGCGTTGCCGGCCAGGTCCTCGGCAGCCGGGTTCTGCACGACCACCTTGATCCCGTTCCTGCCCTCAGGAGGGGTGACCATGCCCCCGGTCATGATGACCTTGAAGGCGTCCTCAACCGACATGTCGAGGAAGACGACCTCGTTCTCGGGGATGACGGCGAAGTAGCCGGAGGTAGGGTTCGGGGTGGTCGGAATGAAAACGCAAATGGAAGGCTCGCTGGTCTTGGACTTTATTTCCCCGTTTGTGACCCTGCTGGTCATGAAGCCCATGGAATAGAGCCCCTTCCTGGGGAACTCGACGAGCACGACCTGCCTGAAGCCCTGGTTCCCGTGGGTGAAAAAGGTCTCCATGAACTGTTTCGTCGCATTGTATATCATCCTCGCAACGGGCACCTTGAGCATTATCCTCTCGGCGAACTCAAGGACCCTCTTCCCCAGGAAATTGGTGGCGAGCATGCCTATCATGATGATGCTGAGGACGGTAAATATTATGCCGAGGCCGGGGACGTGGAAGGGCAGATAGGTGTGCGGGTGCGCGATCCTGGGGAGCAGGTTCAGCATGTTGTCCATGAACCTGACGATGAGCGATACGACGTAGATGGAGAGGTACAGGGGCACCACGACGAGGAGCCCTGTTATGAAATACCCTCGCAGGTGTTTTGTCATAGGCAGTGGGCCGCCAGTTCCGCGCTTATCCTCTTTATCGAGTTGTTCCCGTCGACGTATACAAGCACAGGCGCGTGCTTCCTGGCCTCCGATTCCTCAAGGACCGAGTAGCTTGCGATTATGACCAGGTCGCCCTTGCCGGCGAGGTGGGCGGCCGCCCCGTTTATGGATATGGTGCCGCTCCCGCGCTCGCCTTTTATGGCGTACGTGGTAAGCCGGTTCCCGTTCCGTATGTTGTAGATATGTACCTGCTCGAACTCGTAAATGCCGGCAGCTTCCATGAGGGCCTCGTCGATTGCGACCGAACCCTCGTAGTCGAGGTTGGCGTCGGTCACGGTGGCCCTGTGGATCTTGCTCTTTAGCATCATCCGCTGCATTTTGTGGAAATGTCCTCCCTTTTTGATTCCGGCCGGAAAACCCCGGGCCTTCAGGCCCTGGAATGGACGGCCGTCCCGGAGCGAGCTCTATCTTTTAGCGAGTGGAGGCATGCCGCTTTTGCCGGCCTGGTCCCCAGGAGACGCGGACTCGGCCCAGGGCGGTCATTGCACGAGCCTCATGTTGTCTATGAGCCTCGCCCTCCCTATCCTGACCGCGATGAAAAGCACCGAGCCGCTTTCTGCCTCTTCGGTGTCCTCAAGCGAGTCGCCGCTGCACACCTTAATATATTCTATCACGGCCAGCGGCTCTTTCTCCATGATATTTTTCACTATTTCGATGATCTTCCCGCTTTCCCGCACCCCGGCGTCGACTGCGTCGCGGGCTGCCCTTAGCGAGACCGGTATGGCGCGAGCGGCCTTCCTCTCATCCGGGCCGAGATACGTGTTACGGGAGCTCATTGCGAGGCCGTCATGCTCCCTTATTGTCTCGACCCCGATGATATCGACCGGCAAGTCGAGGTCGCGGGCCATCCTCTCGATTATACGGAACTGCTGGAAGTCCTTGAGCCCGAATACGGCCTTTTGGGGCCGGACCGCGCTGAAGAGCTTCAATACGACCGTCGCCACCCCCCTGAAGTGGCCTGGCCTTGCAGCGCCGCAAAGCTTGCCCGAGAGCCCCTCGACCTCTACCCATGTGCTGAAGCCCGGGGGGTACATCTCCCCTGCATCGGGGGCGAATACGATTTCCACGCCCTCCTCTGAGGCGATCTCCAGGTCCCGGTCAAGGCCCCTCGGATAGGATGAGAAATCCTCGCCAGGGCCGAATTGCGATGGGTTTACGAAGAGGCTCATGACGAGGAACTCGCCTTCGGCCCTGCCCCTTTCAAGGAGCGCCCTGTGGCCGTCGTGGAGAAACCCCATGGTCGGCACCAGGACGACCTTCTTCCCCTTTGAGCGCGCCTCGTTAGAGGCCTCGCGCATGTCTCTTATTCCGGTTAATACCTTTGCCGGCCTAATACGAATGCTCCTTTGAAGGAAATCTCTCCTCCACGACGTCCTTTATGTACTCGGTGGCAGCAAGGAATATGAGGTTCCTCAGGTCCGCGTACCTCTTCACGAACCTCGGGACCTTCTGCCCGTTAAGCCCGAGCATGTCGTTCACGACGAGCACCTGTCCGTCGCAGTGGGGGCCCGCGCCGATGCCAATGGTCGGTATGCCGAGCCTTCCGGTTATCTCCCCTGCAAGGGCCGACGGCACTCCTTCGAGGACTATCGAGAAGGCGCCCGCTTCCTCGACGGCGACCGCGTCCTCGATTATCTCCTCGGCCTCGGTCCTGGTCTTGCCCTGCACCCTGTAGCCGCCCATCCTGTGGACCGACTGGGGCGTAAGCCCCACGTGCCCCATTACCGGCACGTCCATGTCCGTTATCGCCCTTATAGCGCCTGCGGCCCGGACCCCGCCTTCGAGTTTGACGGCCTCTGCCCCGCCTTCCTTGATTATCCTGGCGGCGTTCCTCCTGGCGTCATCGAGAGAGGTCTGGTAGGAGCCGAAGGGCATGTCGCTGACGACCAGGGCGTTGGTCCTGCCCCTTGCGACCGCCCTCGTATGATAGATTATCTCGTCAACGGTCACGGGGAGGGTGGTCTCGTAGCCCGCCTCGACCATGCCGGCAGAATCGCCGACCAGCAGCATCGGTATCCCCGCCTCGTCCAGTATCCTCGCGGTCCCGAAATCATATGCCGTAAGGACGGGTATCTTCCTTCCGTCTTTCTTCATTTTCATGATTTCCGCTGCCGTGTACTTCTTCATCTTGGTGACCCGCTTTCAGTTTGGCGGCTTAGACGCCGCTTTTATTATTCAATCCCATTATCGGGCTTATTGCAAGGGGGAACCGGGGTCTCTGCCCGGCCCGGCCACAAATTAAAAAACCTTCCGCCTGTTCCTACCGGAAGGTCAAAACCACCATGAAATCCCATCTTTCAAGGCCGGGGCAGCCCGTGGTCCGAGATTATAGACCGATTCCGGCGCGGACAAAATACCCCGGCGGCCATACCGGGACGGCTTCTATCTTGAGGCTACGGGTATATAGTGCTGCGCCCCGCCCTTTATCGACCTTATCTCCTTCACGAGGCTTGCGAGGTCGGCCGGGTTGTTGACGAAGTCTATGTCTGTCGTGTTTACCACGAGGAGCGGCGTGTCGCTGTAATAGAAAAAGTACCTGTTGTACGCGTCTACGAGCTTTTCGAGGTAGTCCTCCCTGACCTGCTTCTCGTAGTCGATGCCCCTTCCCGATATACGCTCAAGGAGCACCCCGGTCGAGGCCTGGAGGTATATGACGAGGTCCGGCTTCGGTATCCGGGTGTCGAGGAGCCTGTAGACCTGCTCGTAGAGGCATAGCTCGTTCTCGTCGAGGTTCAAGTAGGCGAATATCCTGTCCTTGGCAAAGAGGTAGTCAGCGACAACCGAAGACCTGAAGAGGTCCTGCTGGAACATCTCCTTCTGCTGCTGGTAGCGGCTGAGGAGGAAGAAGAGCTGTGTCTGGAACGCGTATTTCTTTATGTCCGCGTAGAACCTTGGGAGAAAAGGGTTGTCGTCAACGGCCTCGAGGAGGGTCCTCCCTCCGAGCTCTTTAGCGAGGAGCTCGGCAAGGCTCGATTTACCGACCCCGATAGGGCCCTCTATGGCTACGTATTGCGATTTTTCCATTAATTCTCGGGGATAAGAACCTGGCTGAATGCCCGCTGGCCTTCGGGAATCCGGAATCGAAGCAGAGACAAGTTATCTCAGGGGCGGAAAAAAGTCAAGAGCGTATAAAGGAGGGTTTCACCCGCCGGACCCCGGCTTTTTCCTTTCATGGAGAGCGCGCGCCAAACGCCCGAATTCATTGAGGTCAAGGGTCTCGCCGCGCCTCGCCGGGTCTATGCCCGCCTCCCTGAGGGCGTCGTCTATCGCGGACTTTTCGAGCCCGATGAGCGAGAGCGAATTGACGAGCATCTTGCGCCTCGTCCCGAAGGCCGCCCTCACGACAGCCTTGAAAAAAAGCTCGTCGACAATGGGCACCTTCGGGGAGTCCAGCACCCTGAAGCTCAAGACAATCGAGTCCACCTTCGGCCTGGGGAAAAAGAGCCTTGCAGGCACGTCGAATTCCTTCCTTACCTCCGTATATGCCTGGGCGAGGACCGAGAGTATGCCGTAGTCGCGGCTCCCGGGCCCGGATACGATCCTGCTGCCTACCTCCTTCTGGAACATGAGCACCATGACGGTGAACGCCTCCCGTTCGTCGAGGAGCTTCGCGAGCATCGGCCCGGATATGTAGTACGGGAGGTTTGCGACGAGCTTGAAGCTCTCCTTCCGCCCGGAAGAGAGCTCTTTGAAGGAGAGCTTCAGAGCGTCCGCCCTTATGACCTCGACCCTGTCGGCCTGGAATTTTTCACTTATCCCGGCGGCCAGGTCCTCGTCCACCTCGATTGCGAGCACGTTCGCCCCGGCCTCGACAAGCCCCTCGGTAAGCATTCCGGTGCCCGGTCCTATCTCCAGGACCCTGTCGCCTTCCGAGACCCCGGCGGCGGACACTATCTTCCTTACTATGTTCCTGTCGGTAAGGAAGTGCTGGCCGTACCTCTTCCTGGGCCTTCCGGGCCTCTGGCCGGGCTTACGCGCGGATGGAGCCATTTAATCGCCTCTCGATGTATTCAGGAAAAAAGAAGGCCCTCAGAACCCCTCCCAGGTGGGCTTTGCGTTCATGTCAAGCCCCGCAAGCCGGCCCTTTTCAAGCTGGTGGAAGCCGAGGGACGCGACCATTGCGGCGTTGTCGGTGCAGTACCTGGGGTGCGGAATGTAGAGACCAAGCCCTTCCTCTTCGGCCATCTCCGAAAGCCTTGCCCTGAACCGCGAATTGGAGGCTACACCCCCGGCTGCCACGAGGTCCTTCGCGCCGGTTGCACGGAGGGCCCAGAGCGCCTTTGTAACGAGGGAATCCACGACCGCCTCCTGGAAGCTCGCGGAGAGGTCCCTTAAGAGCGCCTCAGAGGGCGGGCCGGAGAGGTTTTTGACATAGGTGAGCATCGAGGTCTTCAGCCCGCTGAAGCTGAAGTCCAGGCTGCCCTTCGAGGCAAGCGGCCTCGGGAAATCTATTGCACCCTTGTCGCCCTCCCGGGCGAGCCTGTCTATTGCGGCGCCCCCGGGATACCCGAGCCCGAGCAGTTTGGCGACCTTGTCGAAGGCCTCGCCTGCCGAGTCGTCAAGGGTCTGGCCGAGCACCCTGTATGCGGTCGCGTCCTCGAAGTGAAGGAGTGTGGTATGCCCGCCGGAGGCGATGAGCGCGACGAACGGGAAACCGGGCGCCCCGCCCCTCTCACCCTTTTCCGCAAGAAAGGCGGCGTGCGCGTGCGCCTCGATGTGGTTTACGCCCGTGAGCGGAAGCCCTTTCGCGAGCGAAAGCGACTTGGCGAAGGAGAGGCCGATAAGGAGGGAGCCCACGAGCCCCGGCCCCTGCGTAACGGCTATCCCGTCGATGTCGTCGAGTGTCTTCCCTGCGTTCGAGAGGGCCTCCTCGATGACCGGCACTATCGCCTCTATGTGCCTCCTGGATGCGAGCTCTGGGACAACGCCCCCGTATTTCGCGTGGATGGACTCCTGCGAGGAAACTATTGACGAGAGCACGACCCGCCCGTCTTCCAGCACGGAAGCGGCCGTGTCGTCGCATGACGATTCTATTCCGAGGACTATCATCCTGTTATCTGTTTCTCGTTTCGGTCCAACAAATTGGCTGAAAAGCTCAAAATCTCATAGGCTGCTCAAAAGCTCAAGATGCAAGGGGTCGAAAAATGAGGAATGAGGCGTACTTTTATCGTACGCCGGAGTGTCCAATCTTGAAGACGACGCAGCAGATTGGGCTTTTTCAGCAGCCTAAGGCATGATAAACCGAGGAGGGGCCCGAAATCCAGCCTAAAGGCGCGAGGGACTGAGAAGGTTATTTTGAGGCCAGCACCCTTACCGCCCGTATGAGCGTCTCCACTTCTTCTTCGGTCGTGAAATATCCGGGGCTCACCCTTATCGAGCCCTCGGGCCAGGTGCCTGCCTGCCTGTGCGCCTCGGGAGCGCAGTGCGTGCCGCACCTCGCCATTATGCCGAACTCCTGGTCGAGCCTGAGCCCGGCCTCAGATGGCGATACCCCCCTTATGTTGAAGGAGACGAGGGCGGCCCTTCTGGAGGCGTCCCGGGGGCCGATGACAGAGACCCTGTCTATCCCCGAAAGTCCTTTGAGGACCATGCTGACGAGCTCCTCCTCCCTGGCCTTTATCTTCGGGAGCTTCTCCGAAAGGAGGAACTCGACACCCGCGCCGAGGCCGCCGATGCCCGGGGTGTTGAGGGTCCCGGCCTCGAGCATCTCGGGCAGTTCAGCCGCGTGGGCGCCCTCGCCTCCTGTGCCGCCGTCTATCAAGGGCTCCGGCTCGGCCCCCTCCCCAACATAAAGGAAACCCGTCCCCTGCGGGCCGAAGAGGGCCTTGTGGCCCGTAGCGGCAAGTACATTCACGCCCATGCCCATCGTGTCAAGCGGCATGGCCCCCATTGTCTGCGCAGCGTCTATCATGAAGAGCACTCCCCTGGACTTGCATACCTTCCCTATCTCGTCAAGGGGCTGCAGGGCCCCGAATACGTTCGAGGCGTGGGAGACCACAACCATCCTGGTGTTTCGCCTTATGGCGGACCCGACCGAAGCGGGCGAGAGGAACCCCTCCCTGTCGGGCGGCACCCGGGTCGCCTCCACTCCGGACCTTTCAAGCCTTGATACGCACCTGGCGACAGCGTTGTGCTCGAAGGTGGACGTGACCAGGTGGTCGCCGGCCTTGAGTAGCCCTTTAAGAGCAATGTTTATGGCCTCGGTGGCGTTCTTGGTGAAGACCACCCTGGAAGAGTCGGGGACGCCCATGAGCATGGCGACAGCCTCCCTGGCCCTGAAGACAACACGGCTCGCCTCTACCGCCAGCCGGTGGCTCGCCTTTCCGGGGTTCCCGCCCTTTTCCCTCAGGACCTCGTCTATCATCCGGTAGACCGCTTCAGGCTTGGGGAAAGAGGTGGCCGCGTTATCGAGGTATATCATCGTCGACCTTTCTTATGGCAGGTCTGATTGATTCGCCAACGTTTTGTGTCATTCTGAGCGCAGCGAAGAGAACGTGATCAATCAGACTTTCCCTTATATGAAAACCCTTTTTATGGGAAAACACCGAACAGGCGGCTGTTAATTAAATGATAGCAGCTTTTGAGGGACGCTGGACTTTGGACATCATTCGCCGCTTACGACCTTCTTTACGACCCTGCTGAACTCGGCCACCCTGTACGGTTTTGCGACCACGGCCGAGAAGCCGAACTTCCTGTAATCGGCCATTATCGGGTCTTTGGAGTAGCCGCTTGAGACTATGCCCCTGACGCCCGGGTCTATCTCCAGCAATCTCCGCATCGTATCCCTGCCGCCGAGGCCGCCCGGGACCGTCAGGTCGAGTATGACGGCGTCGAAAGGCCTGCCCTCGTCCCTGGCCTTGAGGAACTTCTCTATGGCCTCGCCCCCGTTTGCGGCGAAGACGGCCTCGTAGCCGAGTATCTTGAGCATCTCGCCAGAGACGTCCCGGACCAGCTCCTCGTCGTCCATGACAAGGACCCTGCCCGCGCCCCTTGCGACAGTTTCGTCAACGGCGGCCTCGACGGGCTTCCCGGCAGAAGCGGGCAGGTAGACGTGGAAAGACGTGCCCTCTCCCACTTCCGAGTCCACGCCTATGTGGCCGTTGTGCTTTTTTATTATCGAATAGGTGACCGACAGCCCAAGGCCGCTCGCCTTCTTCCGGGTCGTGAAGAACGGGTCGAAGAGCTTTGGGAGGAGCTTTACCGGGATGCCGGTCCCGTAGTCCCTGAAGGTCGTCTTTATGTACCTGCCCGGCTTGAGGGGGAGGTGGGCCTGCTCGCTCACGTCCATGTTGGACGCGCTCACCGCGAGCCTTCCGCCGTCGGGCATGGCCTGGGCGGCGTTCATGACTATGTTGCTAACGGCCTGGGCCATCTGGCCCTGGTCGACCTCGACAGGCCAGAGCCCCTCGGGGAACGACCACTCGCAGACGACCTCCGAGCCCCTTAGCACCAGCGGCGCGGAGTCCTTCACTATCTGCTCGATGGACGCGGGCTCCCTTACCGGCTCTCCGCCCCTGGAGAAAGTAAGGAGCTGGCGCGTAAGACTCTTTGTCCTGAGCGCCGCCTTCTCTATGTCGTCGAGCACCCCGGCGACCCTGTCGGCGGGCTTTATGAGGTTCCTGGCAATGGAAACGTTTCCCAGGATGCCCAGGAGCAGGTTGTTGAAGTCATGGGCTATGCCCCCGGCAAGGACGCCGATGGAGTCGAGCTTCTGGGCCCTCAATATCTCGGCCTCGAGCCTCTTGTGCTCGGTAACGTCCTGGGTCGTGCCGTACATGCGCACCGGCTCCCCGTCCGGGCCCCTCACCACCTCGGCCCGCTCGGTCACGATGCGCTCGGTCCCGTCGGGCCTCACGACCCTGTGCCTTATGTCGTAGGGCCTGCCGTGGTCGAGCGCGTCCTTGACCGCAAGCTGCACCTCGTCCCTGTCGTCCGGGTGGACGAGCGAGAGGAACGCGTCGTAAGTGGCCTCGAACTCCGCGGCACCGATGCCGAAAATCCTGAATATCTCGTCCGACCAGTGGAGCCTGTTGTTGAATACGTCCCAGTCCCAGCTCCCAATGTGCGCTATGGCCTGGGCCTCCCTGAGCCGTTCCTCGCTTCTGCGGAGCTTCTCCTCTATCTTCTTCCTTTCGGTTATGTCCGTCGATATGCAGCAGATAGCGCCCGGCAGCCCCGGCACCGGGAACTTTGCGGAAAGGAATGTAAGTAGCCTGCCATCGGGGTCCAATACCTCCTCCTCGAACTCGACGGGCCCGCCGGCCTCAAGGGCCTTCATGTCGTTCGCCCTCAGGGTTGCGGCGGTCCCGGCGGGGAAGAGGTCGTGGTCCTTGAGGCCGAGTATCTCCTCTTTTTTCCTCCGGAAGAGGCCCTCGAACGACTTGTTAACGAACATGTGCCTGCCGTCCGAGTCCTTTATGAGTATCGCGGCGCCCGAATGGTCGGAGATGATGTTGAGCATCTCGATGGACTTCTTCCTCTCGTCCTCGGACCTCTTCCTCTCGAGCTCAAGCGCCGCCCTTAGCGCGAAAAGGCGCATTAGCGCCTTTGCCTCGTGCTCCGCCGCGAGGGGCTTGTCGTCTACGGCCACAAGGAGGCCCAGGACCTTTCCGTCCGAGCCGACGAGCGGCACGCCCACATAGCTCTCGGCCTCCATCTGGACGAGGTACCGGTCTTTGGGGAAGTCCTCCTGGACGCGGCCAGGGTACGAGCACAGCTCGCCCTTTACGATCACATTTTCACACGGGGTGCCTTCGAGCACGTACTCGAAGTTGTCCGCGAAGCGCCCCTTGGCCCAGACCGCCAGGGTCCGGGACTTCATCGCGCCCATGTACTCCGCGACGAGCGCGTACTTGAACTCCAGCGCCACCGCGAGGTGGCGGACGAGCGAGCGGAGGAACTCTTCACCCGCTACCGACGACGTCGCCTTGGGTATTGTGTGGAGGAGCTCTTCGGTCCTGACCCTCTTCGATATCTGCATCTCCAGGGACCTGTTGGCCGATTTCAACTCGGCCGTGCGCCTCCTGACCTTCTCCTCCAGCTGCTCCTTCGAGGCCCTTATCCCGTCAACGGACTTCTTCCGTTCCGTAACGTCCCTTTTGACGCCGAGCTTCAACTCCTCTCCCCCGGCATGGACCGTTTTGACGGTCATGTCCACCCAGACCTCGGAGCCGTCCTTCCTCCTCATCCTGTACCCCGGGTAGAAGACGCCTTCGTGCCTTTTAATCTGCTTGAAGGCCCTCGGAACGTCCTCTGGGAAAAGGAGGAGCCTTATGTCGGATGAAAGGAACTCCTCGCGCGAGTACCCGAACATCGCGCAGCCGGCGGGGTTCACCTCGCGGTACCTGCCCTCCCTGTCGATTACGAATATCCCGTCCATCGCGGAATCGAAGATGGAGGAGAGGAGCTCGATATCAGCCGCGCCTGGCCAGCGCCCCGCGACCTGCCTGCCCCGAGTCTCTTTCTTTTCCGTTCCGTCTTCCATCAGACGAGCTGCCTGTCGAGGCTCCTGTACTGGATGGCCTCGGATACGTGGTGCGGGAGTATCGGCTCAGAGCCGTCGAGGTCGGCTATGGTCCTTGCGACCTTCAAGACCCGTGTATACGCCCTTGCAGAGAGGCCGAGCCTCTCGACAGCGGTCTCAAGGAGCCTGGACGTTTCTCCGCCGGCCTCGCAGAACCTCCTGACGAGCCTGGCCGTAAGCCTGCTGTTTGAGAATATGCCCAGGCCCTTGTACCGCCCGGCCTGGATGCCGCGGGCCCTGTCGACCCTGTCCTTTATATCCGCCGAGGCCTCCCCGGCCCTCGAGCCCGAAAGCTCCCTGAACCTCACGGCAGGGACCTCGCAGTGGATGTCTATCCTGTCGAGGAGCGGCCCGGATATCCTCGACCTGTACTGCTGGACCTGGAGCGGCGTGCAGACGCATTCCTTGTGCGCATCTCCGAGATACCCGCACGGACACGGGTTCATGGCCCCTATGAGCATGAACTCGGCCGGATAGGTAAGCGAGACCGCCGCCCTCGATATCGTGACCCTGCCGTCCTCGAGCGGCTGCCTGAGGACCTCGAGGACGTTCTTCCTGAACTCCGGCAGCTCGTCGAGGAAAAGGACCCCGTTATGGGCGAGGCTCACCTCGCCCGGGCGGGGCACCCTCCCGCCTCCGATAAGCCCGGCGTCGGATATCGTGTGATGGGGGGACCTGAAAGGCCGCTCGGTGACGAGAGCGCCGCCCGGCGCGAGGGTGCCGGCAACGCTGTGGACCTTGGTCGTCCCGATGGCCTCCTCGAGGGTAAAATCCGGCAATATGGTGGGGACCCTCTTGGCGAGCATGGTCTTGCCGGACCCGGGCGGGCCTATCATGAGGACGTTGTGCCCGCCCGCGGCGGCGACTTCGAGGGCCCGCTTTACGTGCTCCTGCCCCTTGACGTCGGAGATATCCGGGCGGCCCCCGGGGTCGGGGCTGAAGGCCGCGCGCTCGCCCAGCGTGAAAGGCTCCATGAGGGAGTTCCCGTTCAGGAACTCTATAAGCTCGGCAAGGCTCCCCACCGCGTAGACTTCCACGCCCTTAACGATGGCCGCCTCGCCGCGGTTTTCCAGGGGCAGTATGAGCTTCTTACCCAGCTCGCGCGCGAGCACCGCCACCGGAAGCGCCCCCCTTATGGGCCTTATGCCGCCGTCGAGCGAGAGCTCCCCCATTATGAGGTAATCCTCGATCGACTCGTTCTTTATCATGCCCTCGGCCTTCAGGATGCCGACGGCGACCGGGAGGTCGAAGGTGGTCCCTTCTTTCTTGATGTAGGCCGGGGCCAGGTTTACGGTTATCTTCTTGGCGGGGAGGGCGAAGCCTGAGTTCTTGACAGCCGCCCTTACCCTGTCCTTGCTTTCCTTGACCGCGTTGTCAGGAAGGCCGACCGTCGAGAAGGAAGGGAGGCCGCGCGATATATCGGCCTCGACCTCTACCAGCAGGGCGTCCACGCCGAGCGTGGTCGCCGTAAGGACCCTTGAGAGCATATGGCGGAACCCGTCTGATTTGTGAAGGAGCAGGGTCGAGACAATGGGCTATATTACCAGAAAAAAACGTCTGGTTACAAGCGGAACGGACGGACAGCCCGGAAGGCCGGTCAATATTGGCCATAACGGCGGTTTTCAGTCCGTCTATCACGTCGAGATCATGTCCCGGCTCGCACCTTTTTGCCGCAGAGCCGCGCAAGACGGATAAACGCCTTTGGAAAAGCCGGGTTGCTCGCGAAATGGAGGTGTATATAGCTTGCCAGGGCGTTCCCCCTGCTGAACCCTTCAGGGGCCCTTTTCGAGCCGCCCATGACCACATACCCCATGCCGACCTCCCCGGGGCCGAAAACAAGCTCCGAGTAATGGAACTCGTGCCCCCGTATCCTGCCCCTCTTGAGAAACGGGCACTCCGGCGTAAGCGAAACCACCCGGTAGCCGAGCGCCTTTCTTTTGGGCAGAAGGCGCGTGGCCCAGGGGAAGACCCCGGCCATGGCCGACCTCCTCCCCTCGCGCTCAATGGCCTTTCCGAGGTACATGAGTCCGCCGCACTCGGCATAGACCGGGAGCCCCTTTTTCGCGAGCCTCCTTACGGAGTCCCTCAAGGGCCTGTTCGCTTCGAGGGCCTGTGCATGGAGCTCCGGATACCCGCCGCCGATATATATTCCGTCTGCGCCCTCAGGGAGCTTTTCATCCATTAAAGGGCTGAAGGGCAGAAGCTCGGCACCGAGGCTTTCGAGGATATCGAGGTTTTCCTGGTAATAGAAGGAGAAGGCCTGGTCCATTGCTACGGCTATTCTTACCCGCTCTCCCCGGAATACGTGGATTTCATTATCGCAGGACACCTTTACGGACGGACTCCCGAGGAGCTCCTTGAGGTCGACTGACTCCTCTAACACGTCCGCGGCCTTTTTTGCCGCCCTCCTTATGTATCCGGGGTCTTCCGAAGCTGTCACGAGTCCCAGGTGCCGTTCCTTGACCCCGAGGGCCTCGTCTCTGGCGATGCACCCGAGGAGCTTTACCCTTGAACCCCGGGGCATGGAGTCCTTGAGTATCTCCGCGTGCCTGGGGCTGCCGGTTTTGTTGAAGAGCGCCCACCGTACGTCCACTCCGGGGTCGTACGCCTCGAATCCCTTTATGACCGCGCCCATGCTCCGGGCGGCCTTCTCGGCATTGGCAACGAGGAGTACCGGCACTCCGAGCGTCTTTGCAAGGTGCGCTGTCGAGCCTTCTTCGCTTCTGCCGTCCCTGCCGTCAAAGAGCCCCATGACGCCCTCTATGACCGCGCAGTCCGCGCCGCTTACCGCGCGCGCGAAGGTCTCCCTTACCCCTTCGGTCCCCATCATCCATGTGTCGAGGTTGTAGGATGGGCGGCCGAGCACCGCCCTGTGGAGGCCGGGGTCTATATAGTCCGGCCCTGCCTTGAAGGCCCGCACCTTGAGGCCGCGCCTTTTTAGCGCCTCAAGAAGCCCGAGCGTAACAAGGGTCTTTCCCGAGCCGCTCGCCGCCCCGGCGACTATGAAAGCCGGTATCTTTCGGGTCTTTGGCAATGGGATCAGCTTTTTGAGCGGCCTAATATATTTCCGTGGGCCGCATGTCCTGGTTCGGCCCCCCGTTAAGGAGCTTCACCACCTTCAGGCCGTCGTCCAGGTAGTCTATCACGTTGAGGCAGCCGTAGTCCTGCTCTATGCTGAAGAACTTTTCAAGCGGCAGGCCCATCGCCTCGCTCAATACGACCCTGTTCACGCCGCCGTGGGCGACGATGCACACGGACTCGTGCCTGTG
Source organism: Deltaproteobacteria bacterium UBA5799 (assembly GCA_002418185.1). Taxonomy (GTDB): domain Bacteria; phylum Desulfobacterota; class GWC2-55-46; order GWC2-55-46; family GWC2-55-46; genus UBA5799. The sequence continues at coordinate 34,624 of DIDN01000010.1, read as the reverse complement.
GCGGTCGAGGAGGTTGGATAACGCGGGCACCACCCTGGCCCGTAGCTCGACGAGGCTCTCGCCCTCCTTCACCTTGCTCGTCGCGAGGTCCTTGAAGCTGAAGTCCGCCTCCTCGGGGTATCTGGCAATGGCCTCCTCCCGCGTAAGCCCTTCCCACCTCCCGAGGTTGAGCTCGCGGAGGTCGTGCACCATGACAGGCTCAAGCCCCAGGGCCTTGCCTATTATGCGCGCGCCCTTAACAGCCCTCTGGAGATCGCTCGAATATACCGCCTTTATGGGCTCGATGGACAGCAGTTCGGATACCCTCCTCATCTGCTCGACCCCTGTGGGGGTTATGTCGATGTCGAAGTGGCCGTTATACCTGTACTCGTGGTGGTTCACCACCTGGCCGTGCCTTATGAGGTAAAGCCTTGTAGCTCTCATTTTTGAATCCCCTCCCGGTCTATCTCAATACTGCGGCCGCGTTAACCCCGAAAAGGAAAAGGAGCTCGGCAAACTCGCTATGAAACCCGAACACGTCTCCCGTCACCCCGCCGAGCTTCCTTTTGAAATACAGGGACGACATATAGATTATAACCCCGAGAAGAGCGAGCATGAGAATGGAAAAAGGGGCCGCAAACGGGGCGGCGATAACAAGCGCAAGCAGCGTCGCCTTCAAGAGCACCCATTTGGTGTTCCCGGCAAAGGCTGCGCCGAGCCCGCCGGACGGCCTCGCGTAGCCCGCGAACGCGGCAAGCGGCACCATGGCCCACCTTCCGAATACCGGGAAGAGGAATATGGCCCAGGCCTTTTCGCCCGGGGGAAGCTCGTGGAGCGAAAGGAACTTGAGGAGGATAAGTATCGCGACCCCTGCGGCGCCTACGGCCCCCACGGAGCTGTCGCGCATTATGCCGAGGATATCATCCCTGTCCCTGCCGCCCGCGAGCCCGTCTATCGTGTCTGCGAAGCCGTCGAGGTGGAGCGCCCCGTTCGTAAGGAGCAACACCGGGATAAGGGAGGCCAGGGCAACACTCTCGGGCAGGAACGAACCGAGGACAAGATATGCGAGTGCCAGAATAAGCCCCTGGAGGGCCCCGATTACCGGGAACCAGGCCATTGAGCGCGCAAGCTCCTTTGGCTCAACTTCTCTCCCGGGCTTCCCGATCCTGAAGACCGTAAGGAATCGGAGGGCTGTTATAAAGCCTTTCATTTCTCTCCGGTGTTAATTGGCAGGCTGCCGGAAAACTCGGAATCGCATTTTCAGGCTGCTCAAAAAGTTCAAGATGCAAGGAGTCGGAAAATGAGAATGAGGCGTTTTTCAACGGCCTGCTACGCGTTTTTTTCAGATACGCCCGCGTCGCCGAAGGTCGCCATCTCGTTATAGACCCGGAGCGCCGCTTCGATGAGCGATATGCCTATCGCCGCTCCGGTGCCCTCCCCGAGCCTCAGGTCCAGGTCAACGAACGGCCTGAGGCCCATCCTTTCGAGCATCGCGGCGTGCCCCTTCTCCACGGACCTGTGCGCGGCGAACATGTACTGGGCCGCAGCCGGCTCTATCTCGCGGGCTATGAGCGCCCCTGCGGTGGAGATAAATCCGTCCACCACGACCGGCACCCTTTTTGAGGCCGCGCCCATGACGAGCCCGGCTATCCCCGCAATCTCCGCGCCCCCGAGCTTTGCGAGCACATCGAGAGGGTCCGAGGGGTCGGGCCTGTTAACGGCTATCGCGTCCTCTATGACCTTTACCTTGTGCCTGAATATCGCGTCGTCTATGCCGGTGCCCCTTCCGGTCACCGCCTCGGGCGGGAGGCCGGACAGGGCGGCTATTATCGCGCTCGCCGGGGTGGTGTTCGCAATGCCCATCTCGCCTGTGCCGAATATCGCGCCCTTGCCGGCGTGCTCCCATGCGATGGCTATGCCGACCTCAAGGCACTTCAATGCCTCTTCCCCGGTCATGGCCGGGCCGCTACGGATATTCCGGGTCCCGCTTACGACCTTTCTTTTAACGAGCCCCGGCGCGTCGTCGAACTCGAAGTCCACCCCGATATCGACCACGACCACCTCGGCCCCGGCGTGCCTGGCAAGCGCGTTTATCCCGGCCCCGCCGCCGAGGAAGTTATAGACCATCTGGCGGGTGACCTCTTTCGGAAAGGCCGAGACACCCTCGTCCGCCACGCCGTGGTCCGCGGCAAAGGTGAATATCGTTTTCTTGTCCAGTACGGGCCTGAGTTCGCCCGTTATGGCTACTATCCTCCTGGCGAACTCCTCCAACCTCCCCAGGCTGTCCCTGGGCTTGGTAAGCGAATCGAGCCGCTCCCGGGCTTTCTCGATGAGCCCTGCATCCACAGGCCTTATGCCCCTAAGGGCTTCCTCAAATATCGACATCAAGCGTTCTCCGTCTTGTTCCTATTGAAAATAGCGCTCCCCGCAAGGCCGCCGAGCGCGGTCGACACTATGAAAAGGGCAAGGTAAAGGGACCTCTCCTGCCATCCGCCTGACTTCATAACGAAAAAGAGCGAGAGTGGAAGGGCCGCGAGGACCGACCATATGAGAGAGAGCTTCCTGTCCTTCCCGATCACCGCACCCGCAAAGAGACCCATCATGAAGCCTGCGGCTGGCGTAATAAAGAGGTTCGCGAACGACGAGGCCTCGGCCAGCATCGAATCGAAGATGGCCCTGTCCGCCTCCATAAGCGAAGCCGCCTCCTCCCTGGTCCTCCCCTTGAAAAACGCCGCTACGAACCTGCCGTAAGGGGTGACGTTGAAAGAGGCCAGCGCCCAGGAGATTGCCGCGTTGAAAAAGACGAACACGAGGTTTCCGCCGAATACGGCTGCGAATATACGGGTCTTTGTCACGGCCTTCCCGGTCATTTCATCCTGAGGGGCAGCCCCGCCGCGAGGAACCAGACCTCTTCCGCAGCGGAGGCCATCTCCTTGTTGACCGCGCCCGAGAGGTCCCTGAACCTCCTTGCGAGCGCGTTCTCCGGCACTATGCCGAGGCCGACCTCGTTAGACACCACAATAACTGCCGAGCCGGACTCCTTGCACGCCCCTGCAAGCGCCCCTGTTGCGTCCAGTATCTCCCCGTCCGAAAGTCCCGCGGTCAAAAGGTTCGTAATCCACAAGGTAAGGCAGTCCACCACGATAACGCACCCGGGGCCGAGCGATTCAACCCTTTCGCTCAAGTCCATTTTCTCCTCGATCGACTCCCACTGCGCGCCCCGCTCCTCCCTGTGCCTCCGTATCCTCTCGTCCATCTCCGGGTCGAGCGCCTCGGCTGTTGCGATATATACCTTTCTCCCCGGCAGCCCGGAAGCGAGGCCGAGCGCGAATGCGCTCTTGCCGGAACGCGCGCCGCCGATTACGAAAGAGGACCTGCCCGCCATCAGAACTCTATCCCTTTCCTCGCCTGCACCCCGCGGTCGAACGGGTGTTTTATCTTGAGCATCTCGGTAACGTAGTCGGCGGCCTTCACAAGCTCCAGGGGCGCGTTCCTGCCCGTAAGGACGACTTCGAGGGAGGCTGGCCTTGAATCGAGAAAACCGAGCACGTCGTCCGCGCCTATCCAGCCGCCGTTCACGGCGGACATTATCTCGTCGAATACGGCGAGTCCGTAGCCGCCTTTCGAAAGCTTCTCCTTTGCAGCCTCGTAGGTCCCGACAACAGACGCCTTCACTGCCCGGAGGTCGGTATTGTTCCCCGTGAACATGGGGTGACGGACATCCGACCTGACGAGCTCGACCCCGAGCCTCCTCAGGCCTTCCTTTTCGCCTGACGAGGCCTTCTCCTCCTTGAAGAACTGTATGAAGAGCACCTTCAAGCCCTGGCCCGCGGCCCTGGTCGCGAGCCCCACAGCGGCGGTCGTCTTCCCCTTCCCCTCGCCGGTGTATATGTGAACCAGACCACGCTCCATGCGGACCTCCATTTACAGTCTCAAATGCCGGAAATGAGAAAACCCGGCCTTCTATTCCGAAGGACGGGTTATTGACAGCCCATGCGCACAATCACGCGCCGGAGCCTGCCGACCCTCTCCCTCGGAAGGTCTTCGAAAAAGCGCCGGCAGGTCTCCTGGCTCGCGGGTCGTCCTACAATCCTGCCCTTCCCGGCCACCGGCCAGTGGGTTCGCAGGACTTCGTCGCCGCTCACAGTTGCGGGGCAGCTCCCGTTTTCCACGGGAATTCCCTATTGGCCCGGCTGCTGGCCGTAGCCTCCCGGGGGAAACTTTCTGTAGATAAGGTTTCCCCCGAACCCCCTTCAAAGACTTAGTTCCTGAGAGGCCACACTTTTTAAAGGGGGCCTCTCGGAAGGACTGAACATTTTTGGAGAGAGTTTGAGAGGACCTTTTGGTCCTCTCAAGAGCCTTAAAACCAGCACCCGGGGCACCGGTGCGTCGAGTTTCGCGTAAGGCTAACAGGTTGTCCGGGGGCAGTCAAGTGAAAAGCTTTAGAGGTAGCGTTTGACCGCCTCGATTGCCCTCCTCATGGCGTCCTCGCCGTGCGGCTCGATCGTATAGACAGGGTCTTTCGTGTATTTCGCCATGAGGGACATGAACCTCTCGAAGTCTATCGAGCCCTCGCCCATGGGCAGGTGGTCGTCGTGCCTGCCGTGGTTGTCGTGCAGGTGGACCTCGGCGACCCTCGGGCCGAGCGAGGCGAACCACTCCTCGGCGTCCACCTCGGAGAAGACCCTCATGTGCCCGGCGTCCAGGCAGACCCCGAAGTGCGGGGAAGGTATTTCATCCATGAGGAGCCTCAAGGTAGACGGCTCTCTCTCGAATATGTTCTCTACGGCTATGACGCTCCCGGCCCGCCCGGCCCTTTCAATGAACTCCGGCCAGGTCTTCAGGCTCTGCGAGAGCCAGAGGCCTTTGTCCCCCTTGTATTTGCGCTCGTGATAGCCCGCGTGGAGGACCACTGTCACGGGCCTCAGAATCTCCACCACCCTGAAGAGCTTGTCGTACGCCTCGACGGTCAGAAGCCTCGTCTTCTCCTCCCTGCTCCCGGGGTTTATGTCCGCGTACGGGCCGTGGAGGGTTATTGTGAGCCCTTTTTCCGCGAAGGCGTTGCGTATGCGCTCAAGGTCCCCTGCCCTGGCCTCCTCTATAAAGAAGCCGTCCATGAAGACCTCCGGGTTTACGCCCATGTCGATAAGGCGCCCCGTCTTCTCAACGAGATACGGGTACGGCACGTGGACCTGCACGGTTTTTTTATCTCTCATGGACCCTCAGGCACCCCTTTCCGGCTGAACTCAAAGTGGACATTAAACCCGAAACGCTCGCCGGGCGCAAGCAATTCCGGAGGCCGCCAGTCCGGTGGAAAGAGAGCCGCACCCGTTCCGTGTGTTATACTTTTAATGAATTCTCGGCAAGGCGGCATACAGGAGGGCCACATGAAAAAGAATACTGTTTTTATGGCAGCGCTCCTGGCCCTGGGGATATCTCTGCCGGCAACGGCCGCAGGGCCCGGAGAGGCGAGGAGCGGCATACAGGACATGTCCGATGAAGAGCTTATAAGGGTTGCCCGGAGCGCGGCTCCGCCGCAGATATCCGGGGAGGCCGCCATACTCGCGCCCGGCCATGACGGGACGCTCCGTACGGTGCTGGAAGGCGCCAACGAATTCACCTGCATCGCGGACCTGAGCGGCCAGGAAACGCCCGACCCGGTCTGCACGGACAGGGCCGGGCTCGAATGGTTCATGTCGGTTTTCAATGACGAGCCCCGGCCCGCGAACACCGGGCCGGGCATAGCCTACATGGCCCAGGGAGGCTGGCACTGGGAAAGGGACGGCGAGATAGTGATGGGGCCGGCAGAGGGGGCCACGAGGGTAAAGGAGCCGCCTCACTGGATGCTGCTCTGGCCCATCGAGGCCGGCCAGGCCGGCCTTCCTGAGGTCCCGAACAGGTTCGGCGCCTATGTCATGTACGAGGGGTCTCCTTACGCGCACCTGATGGTGTACCAGGACCCGAATGACCTGCCCGGAGGGTAGTCAACGGTAGGGGCCCCCGGAGCCCCCGCCTCCTTTCCGCAGGCGGCTGCCCCGGCCCGAAAACGCTTGACTTTTCACAATGTATACAGTATACATAAATATCAAAAGACCGGATTTTTCGCGGCGGCCGTGCATCAGGACTCCTGCAGGAAGGGGCCCGCACCGGCAAGGGCGGGCGGACTTGCCCGAGCCCGTTCCAACAGCCCCGCCCCGGAGACCAGGGAGGATAGCCCTGAACCTGCCCACCAGAACCCGATTGGCTGAAATGGAAAAAATAAAGGTGCTCGATTACCCGGTGGAGAGGCCCCTCACACTGAGGGAGCGGATCGTGGACTTCATAAAGGACTCCATCGTCGCCGGGCGCCTGAAGCCGGGCGAACGGGTCCCGGAGCAGGAGATCGCGGCGAGCTTCGGCATATCGAGGACCCCCATCCGCGAGGCCTTCCGCCAGCTCGAGAGCGAGGGCTTCATAACCGTCGTCCCGAGGAAGGGCGCTGTCGTAAGCCCGATAACCGACAAGGACGTTAGCGAGTTCTACGAGATAAAGGGGCTCCTGGAGGGCTATGCCGCAAGGACCGCCTGCGGGAAGCTCTCGGAGAAGGATATCGAGAAGCTCGAGGCCCTCAACGCGAAGATGGAGAAGTGCGCCGAGAAGGGCGACGTAAAGAACTTCTTCCGGCTGGACAACCAGTTCCACGACACATTCCTCGTCTCCTGCGGTAACGACAAACTCTGCGCAACCGTCCACCACCTCGTCCACCAGTTCGAGCGGTTCAGGATAACCGCGCTCTCGCTCCCGGGCCGCATGTCGGACTCGGTGCGGCAGCACAGGGACATAATCGAGGCGTTCAGGAAAAAGGACTCTTCCCTCATAGAGGCGCTCGTAAGGGCGAACGCCGAGAAGGGCAGGGACGTGCTCGTAAACGAAATCACCCAGAAGAGGTGCCGGGCATGAGCCTGATAACCAACCGCGACGCCGCGGCAAGGCTTGCAAGGACCATCGTCTCCGACATAGCCATATACAACAAGGACAAGGTCCTCGAGGGGATAAGGAACGACAACATCTTCGACCTCCTCGAAAAGGAGCTTAACGAGGGGCTCGACCTCTACCGTAGCAGGGTGGCCCCGGACCTCGACAGGAAAAACGGCCTGTATAACCGGGCCATAGTGGACATCCTCATAAAAAGGAACGGCAACGTCGAGTCCGGGATCTGGTAGCCGCGAGAGGCCCGGCACCAGAACACCCGTACTGCATCTTTAGCGCGCATGGAACCGGGCAGCCGCCCGGCAGCACCCTTTCCCGGCGACCCTATTATATCAAGGCAAGCTCTCAAAATTTTCAGAGGTTGCCTCAATGGAAAAAACCCGCACCTTCACGGTTGCCCCCGATGAGTCCAGGCAAAGGTTCGACCTTTTTCTGGCCGCCAGGATGCCGGATGTGACCCGCTCGCGCGTGAAGGCCCTTGCGGACGAAGGCATGGCGCTGCTGAACGGCAGGCCGGTAAAGGCCGGCTACCGGGTACGGGAGGGCGACCTCGTCGAGGTCTCGCTTCCGGAGACTGCGGTCGGATATCCCCTGCCCGAGGACATTCCCCTCGACATACTTTACGAGGACAACGACATAATAGTGGTAATCAAGCCCGCCGGCATGGCGGTCCACCCGGGTGCCGGAAGGACGGGCGGGACGCTCGTTAACGCGCTCCTCCATCACGCCGGCGGCCCCTCGGGGCTTGCGCCCACAGGCGGGCCTCTAAGGCCCGGCATAGTGCACAGGCTCGACAAGGACACCACGGGCTCGCTCGTGGTCGCCAGGAACGACCGGAGCTACCTCTCGCTTGCAAGGCAGTTCAAGGAACGGAGCGCCGGGAGGAAGTACCTCGCGCTAGTCTGGGGGTCGTTTAAAGACGACTCTGGCTCGATAGAGCTTGCGATCGGCAGGGACCATGTCCAGAGGAAAAAAATATCAACGAGGGCCAGGATAAAAAGGCGGGCGGTGACGAGGTACAGGGTTCTCAAGCGGCTCCCCCTAATGTCCCTCCTTGAGCTTAAGCTCGAGACAGGGAGGACGCACCAGATAAGGGTGCACCTGAACGCCGTGCATCACCCCGTGGTCGGCGACCAGGTCTACGGGAGGCGGGCAGTGCCGCCCTCGCTCCCCAAGGCTGCGGCGGACGTCCTCAGGGGCATAAGAAGGCAGATGCTCCACGCCTGGTCGCTCGGCATAGAACACCCCGCAAGCGGCGAGCGCATGGAGTTCAGGGCGCCGGTGCCGCCGGACATGCAAAGGCTCCTTGACGCGCTTGAAAAGGGATCAGGACACGAGTGCGGACACTTAACGGCATAACATACCTCTCCTCGCACGTCTTCGACGGAAGCGTTGCCCACGGCTTCCTTACAAGGAAGGGGGGCGTGAGCGCCCCGCCTTACGACAGCCTGAACCTCGGCGAAAGGGAAGACGACAGGGGCGAGCACCTCGTCGAGAACAGGAGGCGCGTGCTCGCGGCCTTCGGCGCGGCCTCCCTGTTTACGGCAATCCAGGTGCACGGGAAATCCGTCTTCTGCCTGGGCGCCGAAGCCCCTCCCGCCCCGCCCGAGGCCGACGCCATAATCACGTCTGAGGAAGGGGCCGCCATCGGCATACTCACTGCCGACTGCCTGCCCCTCCTCTTTTTCGACCCGGTGAACCGGGCGGTCGGCGCGGTGCACGCCGGGTGGAAGGGGACGGCGCTGGGAGTCGCGCTCAATGCGGTAAGGGAGATGGCGAAGGCCTTCGGCACCAGACCCCGCGACCTTAAGGCCGCCATCGGGCCCTGCATAGGCCCGTGCTGCTATTCGGTCGGCGAGAACGTCTACGAGGAGTTCAGGGAGGAGGGCAGGTCGCTCGACTCCTTCATCTCGCTCGACGACGGCCTGAGGCTCGACCTCGGGGCCGAAAACATAAACCAGCTCCTGAGCCTGGGTGTGGACCAGCGGAACATAAGCGGCTCTGCCCCGTGCACGTCGTGCTCCGGAGACTTCTTCTCGTACAGGCGCGACATGGGCAGGACGGGCAGGCAGCTGAGCTTCATCATGCTCGCGGCCCGGGGCGGGGCGGCCGGGCGATGATAGTCGGCCTCACCGGCGGCATAGCAACGGGCAAGAGCCTCGTCTCCGCGGAGATGAAGAGGCTCGGGGCCAGGGTCATAGACGCGGACGAGATAGCGCGCGAGGTGGTCGAGCCCGGGAAACCGGCCTACGACGAGATAAAGGCCGTTTTCGGCGAGGGCTTACTTAACCCCGACGGCACCATCGACAGGAAGGCCCTCGCTGAACGGGTCTTCTCGGACAAGGAGGCGCTCGCGAGGCTCAACGAGATAACGCACCCGAGGATCCGGGAGAGGATACGCGAGGAGATAGCCCGGGCCGGAGACGGCGAGCTCGTCGTCGTTGACGTAGCGCTCCTCATCGAGGGGCCCCTGAAGGACGAGGTGGACAGGGTCGTCGTGGTCTACGCGGACGAGGACAAGCAGATAGAGAGGCTCGAAAAGAGGAACGGCGCATCGAGGGAGGAAGCGCTCCTGAGGCTCGCCTCCCAGATGCCGGCAAGGGAGAAGCTCAAATACGCGGATTACATCATCGACAATAACGGCGCGGTCGAAGAGACTCTCGCCAGGGTGCGGGAGGTCTTCAGGGAGCTCTCGCCGGCCCCCGTAAACCACGAAAAAGGCACTTGACACCTCATTTCAACCGTGCTAAAGTGGAAATACCTTTCAAATATAGTTCGACTTTGCTGCTGCCCTCAAAGCTACAATCCAAAAGATTTAAGCCCAGAGGAAAACAAACCCATTACATGACCCGCTTCAAAATCGTAAAAGGCCTGGAGTAAGACCGCTTACCCCTATTTCAAATCCATACACCCACCACAGGAGTATATATGAACCTCAAGGAATTAAAGGAGAAGAAGATTAACGAGCTCACTTCGCTCGCCAAGAAATATAACATAGAGTCCGCGTCCAGCATGAGAAAGCAGGACCTCATCTTCGCGCTCTTGCAGTCCCAGAGCGAGCAGAACGGGATGATATACGGAGAGGGCGTGCTGGAGACGCTCCCGGACGGCTTCGGGTTTCTGCGCGCTCCGGACTACAACTACCTGCCCGGGCCGGACGACATATACGTATCGCCCTCGCAGATAAGGAGGTTCAACCTCCGGACCGGCGACATAGTCTCGGGGCAGATAAGGCCGCCCAAGGAGGGCGAGAGGTACTTCGCGCTCCTCAAGGTCGAGAAGGTCAACTACGAGGACCCGGAGGTCGCAAGGGACAAGATCCTCTTCGACAACCTCACGCCGCTCTATCCGCAGGAGAAGCTCCACCTGGAGCTCAAGAAGGAGACCAAGGGGGCTTCAGGCGACATCTCGATGAGGATAATGGACCTCTTCACTCCCATCGGCAAGGGACAGAGGGGCCTCATAGTCTCCCCGCCCAGGGCCGGAAAGACCATGCTCCTCCAGCAGATAGCCAACTCCATCACAACCAACCACCCGGAGGTCGTCCTCCTCGTGCTCCTCATTGACGAGCGGCCCGAAGAGGTGACCGACATGCAGCGCTCGGTAAACGGCGAGGTAATAAGCTCGACCTTCGACGAGCCCGCGCAGAGGCACGTCCAGGTGGCCGAGATGATAATAGAGAAGGCAAAGAGGCTCGTCGAGCACCAGAAGGACGTCGTTATACTGCTCGACTCGATAACAAGGCTCGCGAGGGCATATAACGCCGTCGTCCCGCCGAGCGGAAAGGTCCTCTCGGGCGGCGTCGACTCGAACGCGCTCCACAAGCCCAAGAGGTTCTTCGGCGCAGCCAGGAACATCGAGGAGGGCGGAAGCCTGACCATCATGGCGACGGCCCTCATAGACACCGGAAGCCGCATGGACGAGGTCATCTTCGAGGAGTTCAAGGGCACCGGCAACATGGAAATAGTCCTCGACAGGAAGCTCGCCGAGAGGAGGATCTTCCCGGCCATAGACCTCAACAAGTCCGGCACGAGGAAGGAGGACCTCCTCCTTACGAAAGAGGCGCTCAACAGGATATGGATACTCCGGAAGGTGCTCCAGCCCTTGAACCCCATCGAGTCGATGGAGTTCCTGCTCGATAAAATTCAGAGCACGCCCAGCAACAAGGCATTCCTTGATTCCATGAGCAGGTAGGCCGCGCGGCCCGGAGGCCGAGCGCCCCCTTGCAGGACGCAATCCCAGGGAATGCCCGCCCCGGCTCAGGCGGGCATTCCTTTTTGTGTTGAAACCCGGGCATATAGTTGCTAATATGTGCTATTACGCCCGAGCGGGAGGGGCCGGAAAGCCCCTGTCTTCCACAGGCGCGGGCAGGATACGGAAGCACTGTATCATTTGCGCCTGTCATTACGAGCGTAGCGAAGCAATCTCATCATGGGTTAATCAAGCATCATGAGGTTCTTCGGAGCTTAGCTCCTCGCAATGGCAATAATGGAATCGACCAGAGCCAAACAACTTGCGCTCGCAGATCCGGTTTCAGAACGGAAAATGTGCGAGGCATTTTCAGGAGGAAAAGAATGAAAGAGGGAATACACCCCGCGTACAACGAGACGAAGATACACTGCGCGTGCGGGAACGTGGTCGCGACCGGCTCGACGAAGAAGGACATATCGGTCGAGATATGCTCCAACTGCCATCCGTTCTACACAGGTGAGCAGAGGTTCCTGGACACCGCCGGCAAGATCGAAAAGTTCAGGAAGAAGTACCAGAAGCACGCGAAAGCCTGAGCCCGGAGGCCCGGTGAAGGTCACCCTCCTCAGGCACACACCGGAGCCGGAGAGGACCGTCGCAATGGCGGCCAGGCTCTGCTATTCCGCTTCCACCATAGGCGAGCTTGAAGGGAAGGTAGCCGGCAGTTCCCAGGAGAAGTTCCTCGGGAAGATACTCAAGATGGGGCACCTCTCCGTACTCGAGCACGCTTCCTTTACCTTCGGCATAGAAGGCATATCGAGGGCCGCCTCGCACCAGCTGGTGCGCCACAGGCTCGCATCATACTCCCAGCAGAGCCAGCGGTACGTAACGGCCACTGACCCGGAGTTCGTGGTCCCCCCGACCATAGCGGCAGACCCCGGCCTCAAGAAGCGCTTTGAAAAAGAGGCGCGGAGCGCCTACGACGCCTACAGCAGGCTCGTTGCCCGGGGCGTGCCTCCCGAGGACGCCCGGTATCTCCTCCCGAACGCGGCCTGCACCAAGATAATCGTCACCATGAACGCCAGGGAGCTCCTGCACTTCTTCACGCTCCGCTGCTGCGACAGGGCCCAGTGGGAGATCCGCGAGATGGCGACCATGATGCTCAAGCAGGCCAGGGCCGTAGCCCCGTTCATATTCAGGGACTCGGGCCCTTCCTGCGTAAGGGGCAAATGCTCCGAGGGCGAGATGACCTGCGGAAGGCCCAAGGAGACCAGGGAAAGGTTCAGGAACCTGTAATCTTGCTTTTGATAAAGCATCGGTTCCATTTCTGTCATTCCGAGGGAGCTTTAGCGACCGACGATTTTTGCAGGACGGCAAAATTTGAATGCAGAGCCTCTTGCGAGGCGGCCCGAAGGGTCGAGCCCCGGGACGGGGCGAGACAAGAATCTCGTTCTCAAAAGATTTTATAAGCACCAGATTCTTCGCTTCGCTCAGAATGACAACTTTTGCGAATTAACCAGACCTTCCCTGGATATTTAACTAACCGATGATAGAGAAGAAACTCGAGGACATAGAGGCCCGCCACGCCGAGCTTTCAAATCTGCTGGCCCTCCCTGAGGTTGCCGGAAACCCGGAGGTCTACCGGAAATACGCAACGGAGCAGGCCGCCATAAACGACATAGTCGAGGCGTACAGGGAGCTTAAGAGAATCGACCGGGAGATAGCCGGGAGCAGGCAGATACTCGAAGGCAGGGACGCTGAGCTTAAAGAGCTTGCCAGGGAAGAGCTCCCCCTGTTGCAGGAAAAAAGAGAAGAGGTCTCAAGGGCCATAAAGATAATGCTCCTCCCGAAGGACCCGAATGACGAGAAGGGCATAATACTCGAGATAAGGGCCGGCGCGGGCGGCGAGGAGTCGTCCCTTTTCGCCGGAGAGCTTTTCAGGATGTACACGAGATACGCCGAGCAGCGGGGCTGGAAGGTGGAGGTCCTGAGCTCGAGCCCCACCGGCTTGAACGGCTTGAAGGAGGTGATAGCCTCCATCGAGGGCAAGGGCGCGTACTCGCGCTTCAAGTACGAGAGCGGGGTGCACCGCGTGCAGAGGGTGCCGGAGACAGAGGCGTCGGGCAGGAGGCACACCTCGACCGTCACCGTGGCGGTCATGCCCGAGGCCGAGGACGTCGAGGTCGACATCCGCATGGACGACATACGGGTCGATACCTTCAGGTCGGGCGGCCACGGAGGCCAGAACGTCAACAAGGTCGAGACCGCCGTCAGGATGACGCACATCCCCACGGGCGTGGTCGTCGCCTGCCAGGAGGAGAAGAGCCAGCACAAGAACCGGGAAAAGGCCTTCAAGGTGTTGAAGGCGCGGATACTCGACATGAAGGTGCAGGAGCAGCAGAAAAAGATCGCCGCGGACAGAAAGAACCAGGTCGGCACAGGCGACAGGAGCGAGAAGATAAGGACCTACAACTTCCCGCAGAACAGGGTCACGGACCACAGGATAGGCCTTACGCTCCACAGGCTCGCCGAGGTCATGGAAGGCGACCTCGACGAGCTTACGGACAGCCTCATAGGATATTACCAGACCGAGGCTCTGAAGGAGCAGGGCGCGGCCTGACGCCTCTTTACGTACGGACGACCCGGCCTGTGCGGCCCTCTGCCTTTCCGAAAACGCTTTAAAAATCCAAACGACCTGCCTTAAAGTTTTTCTTGTTTTCAACAAACCCCGGAGGGTAAGACGAGCGCTGCATAAGGGAGGCTGAGCGTGAACGGGCCGAGGCTGTAGGAGCAGAGCGACTTTAGGGGCCCGTTCACGGGGTGGGGGAGGAGGCTAGCAAGCGAGCCTTACCCTCGAAACCGCGCGGAAGCGCGGAAAAGGTTTTTGCAGATTCGATGGTGCGCATAGCGCACCCTACCGGGCTACCCTTCAAAAAGTTTTTCAAATTCTCTCATTCCATGTTATTAGTATCCGGCAGGACATAAGACAAAGGAATGTCTGATTAATCAGCACCCTCTGCCATTCTGAGCAGAGCGAAGAATCTCGCATTCTAAACTTCTATATTCTTCGGCCGCTTACGCTCCCTCAGAATGACAGAAACGGGAATTGATCAGCCTTCCCAAAAAGGCGTTTCAGTAAATGGACAAAATACTCATCCGGGGCGGCAGGCGCCTCGTAGGCGAAGTCACTGTTGGGGGGGCGAAAAACGCCGTTTTGCCGCTCATGGCAGCATCGCTCCTCGTAGACGGCTGGATGACGATTACCAACGTCCCGAGACTACGGGACATAGAAACCTTCAAGGTGCTCCTTGCGCACCTTGGCTCAGAGATATCCGAGGACGACCGGGACCGGACATTGAGGATACGGACAAGGGACGTGGCCGCCCCGGAAGCCCCGTACGAGCTCGTAAAGACCATGCGCGCGGCTGTGCTCGTCCTCGGGCCGCTCGTGGCCCGGTTCAAGAGGGCCAGGGTTTCCCTGCCCGGCGGGTGCGCCATAGGCGCAAGGCCCATCGACCTGCACTTGAAGGGCCTTAAGGCCATGGGCGCGGAGGTCGAGATAGAGCACGGCTACGTGACCGTCTCCGCCGAGAAGCTCCGGGGGGCCAGGGTCTACCTGGACACCGTGACCGTGACCGGCACCGAGAACCTCATGCTCGCGGCTGTCCACGCCGAGGGCAGGACCATACTCGAGAACGCGGCGCTTGAGCCCGAGGTCGTCTGCCTTGCCGACGCCCTTAACGCAATGGGCGCCCGGATAACCGGGGCCGGGACCGACACGATAAGGATAGAGGGGGTCGAGAAGCTCAGCCCGATAGAGACCCGGGTCATACCGGACAGGATAGAGGCCGGGACCTTCATGGTCGCGGCGGCCATGACCAAAGGGAACGTACTCATAAAGGACTGCCCCTATGAGCACCTTAACGCCCTTAACCTGAAGCTCAAGGAGGCCGGCACCGAGGTAATCCAGGAGGACGGGGGCGTAAGGGTCATCGGCGACATACCCATAAGGAGCGTGGACGTGAAGACGCTCCCCTACCCCGGCTTCCCGACCGACATGCAGGCCCAGGTCATGGCCATGATGGCGGTTGCAAGCGGCCTCTCGGTCATAACCGAGACGGTATTCGAGAACAGGTTCATGCACGTGGGGGAACTGAAGAGGATGGGCGCGGACATAACCATAGACGGCAGGAGCGCGGTCGTAAAGGGCGTAAGGAGACTGAGCGGGGCGCCGCTCATGGCGACGGACCTCCGCGCGAGCGCATCCCTCATACTCGCCGGGCTCGTGGCAGAGGGAGTTACCGAGGTATCTCGGATATACCACCTCGACCGCGGATACGAAAAGATAGAAGAGAAGCTCAAAGCGCTGGGGGCCGACATAGAGCGGGTAAAAAGCAAGGGGTCCTCAGGCCCCAAGGCCACGGAATACGCAAAAGCGACGACGGAGGCGTGATGCCGGGCAGAGACGTCCTTACCATAGCGCTCCCCAAGGGGCGCATTCTCAACGAGGCCGCCTCGCTCTTCAAGGCCGCGGGGGTCGACATCGCCCCAGTGCTGCAGGACGACCGCAGGCTCATCTTCGAGGACGTAGCCGAGGGCCTCAGGTTCATGGTCATAAGGAGCCAGGACGTGCCGACTTACGTCGAGTACGGGGCCGCGGACATGGGCATAGCCGGGAAGGACGTGCTCCTCGAGCAGGCAAAGGACCTCTACGAGCCGCTCGACTTGAATATCGGCGTATGCAGGATGATGGTCGCCGAGCCAGTCGAGCTCTCGGCCAGGGACAACCCGAGGCAGTGGACGCACATAAGGGTCGCGACCAAGTACCCGAATATAACCCTGGGGCACTTTCTCGGCAAGGGCATACAGGTCGACATAATAAAGCTCTACGGCTCGATAGAGCTTGCGCCGCTCCTCGGGCTTTCGGAAAGGATAGTGGACCTCGTCCAGACGGGCGAGACCTTGAGGAAGAACGGCCTCACCGAGGTCGAGCACATAATGCACATCTCGTCGAAGCTCGTCTGCAACAGGGCGAGCCTCAAGACCAAGCCCAGGCGCGTAAAGGAGCTCGTGGACGCGCTCGGGAGGTCGGTCGCACGTAACGCAGAGGCTGCCGCAAAGCAATGAGGACAGTATCTTCCAGGGACAAGGGGTTCAAGGCCCTCCTCGCCTCGATAATGAAGCGCGGCGAAGAGGACACATCGTCCGTCGAGGCCGCCGTAAAGGAGATCATCGCCGGAGTAAAAACGCGCGGCGACAAGGCGCTCGCAGAATACACGAAACGGTTCGACAGGGCCGATATAAGCCGCAGGATAGAGATACCCCGGGCCGAGGTGAAGAGGGCATTAAGGTCCGTGCCCAAGAAGGAGCGGGAGCTCCTTGAGCTTGCCGCCTCCCGGATAAGGGCCTTCCACGAGCTTCAGAAGGAGAACTCGTGGTTCACCACGGGACGGGACGGGACGCTCCTCGGCTCGAGAGTTACTCCGCTTGAGCGCGTCGGCATATACGTGCCCGGCGGCAAGGCAGCGTACCCTTCTACCGTACTCATGAACGCCATCCCGGCGCGGGTCGCGGGGGTGGGCGAGGTCGTGATGGCCACGCCCCCGGGAAAGAAAGGCATAAACCCGCTCGTCCTTGCGGCAGCCGGGATAGCCGGGGTAGACAGGGTCTTCAGGGCCGGCGGGGCGCAGGCCATAGCCGCCCTCGCCTACGGCACGGAGACCGTCCCGAGGGTCGACAAGATAACCGGCCCGGGCAACATTTACGTGGCCACGGCAAAGAGGCTCGTCTTCGGCGCGGTCGACATCGACATGATAGCCGGGCCGAGCGAGATACTCGTCATTAACGACGGGAGCGGCGACCCGTCCTGGATCGCGATGGACCTCCTGTCGCAGGCCGAACACGACGAGCTCGCCTCGGCCATACTCGTAACCACCTCGTCCCGGATGGCGAAGGCGGTGTCGGACGAGGTAAAAAAGCGGCTTAAGAGGCTCAAGAGAAAAGATATAGCACGCGCCTCGATCGAGCGGTACGGGGTCATAATAACCGCGAAAGACCTTGAAGAGGCCGCACGGGTATCGAACGGAATAGCCCCGGAGCACCTGGAGCTATTCGTTGAACGGCCCTTCGAGCTCCTGGGCCTCATAAAAAACGCCGGGGCCGTGTTCCTCGGCCAATATACGCCGGAGGCCGCCGGAGACTATATCGCCGGCCCGAACCATACGCTCCCGACCGGCGGCACGGCCCGCTTCTCCTCCCCCCTCGGGGTGTACGACTTCGTAAAGAGGATGAGCGTAATAAGCTTTTCACGCGCCTCCTTCGGGGAGCTTGGAGGGAGCGTAAAGAGGTTCGCCGACATGGAAGGGCTTGAGGCCCACGGCCTTAGCGCGGCAAAAAGGCTTAAAGGAAAGGCGAGATAGGTCCGGCTGAAGCTGGATGACTGTCCCCCTTTTCCAAAGGGGGACATAGGGGGATTTATAATGGCGCGCATAGCGCACCATATAAGATAATCTCCCCCGACCCCTCTTTAGAAAAGAGGGGGACAAAGCTTGCCGTGCATCGGCCTTGACCGGAGCACCTAACAAAATCGGAGATTTCCATGGCCCGCAAGGCGAAGATCGCAAGGAAGACGAAAGAGACCGACATAACAGTCGAGGTGGACCTTGACGGCTCGGGAAAGGCGGACGTAAAGACCCCGCTCCCGTTCTTCGACCACATGCTCTCGAACATGGCGAGGCACGGCCTCTTCGACCTCAAGGTCAGGGCGAAAGGCGATATCGAGGTGGATTTCCACCACACGGTCGAGGACGTCGGAATAACCCTCGGAGAAGCCGTAAAGAAGGCGCTTGGGAAGAACGCCGGCATAAAAAGGTGCGCCTCGGCGACCGTGCCCATGATGGACTCGCTCTCGACCGTGGTGCTGGACGCAAGCAACAGGCCGTACTTCAAGTTCAACCAGACGAAAGCCTCTTTCGCGGTCGGCCAGGTCTACTCGTCCGTAAGTGGGAATACAGTCGAGAAGACTTTCGACATGGGGCTCATGAAGGAGTTCATGAAGGCCCTCTCGAACAGCGGCGGGCTCGACCTCCACATAACCCTCCATTACGGGGAGGACATCCACCACGCCATCGAGTCCGTGTACAAGGCCCTCGGGAGGGCGCTCGGCGCGGCAGCAGCCCTCGACCCCAGGATTAAGGGAGTGCTCTCAACAAAGGGCAGGCTCTGAGGGGCGGCCTTCCGCGTTCCTATAACAGATTCGGCTATGATAGCGATTATAGATTACGACATGGGGAACCTCCGGAGCGTGTCCAAGGGCTTCGAGAGGGTCGGCGCCGAGGCGCTCGTCACCAGGGACGGCCGCGCCATAACGGACGCGAGCCATGTGGTCCTCCCGGGCGTCGGAGCGTTCAAGGACTGCATGAGGAACCTGGAGGAGTACGGGCTCGTGGGGCCCATCATGAGGTCCATAGAGAAGGGTAAGCCCTTCCTGGGCATATGCCTGGGACTCCAGCTCCTCTTCGAGGAGTCGGAGGAGTTCGGCCTTCATAAAGGCCTCGGCGTCATAAAGGGCCGGGTGGTGCGCTTTCCCGGCACGCCGGGGCTCAAGGTCCCGCACATGGGATGGAACGAGGCGGAAAAAAGGAAGGACTCGCCCCTGCTCGAAGGCATAGAGGACAACGCCTTCTTCTATTTCGTGCACTCGTACTACGCCTCTCCGGATGACAGGTCCGTTGACCTGACGACAACCGGCTACGGCGTGGAGTTCACGAGCGCCATAGAGAAGGACAACGTCATGGCCTGCCAGTTCCACCCGGAGAAGAGCCAGAAGGCCGGCTTGAGGGTGCTGAAGAATTTCAGCAGGCTTCGCTAAGGAGGCAGGAGTTGACCATATTCCCGGCAATAGACATAAAGAACGGCAGGTGCGTGCGCCTGACCCAGGGCCGGATGGAGGACGAGACCGTCTACTCTGACGAGCCCTGGGAGGTGGCGAAAAAATGGGAGTCAATGGGCGCATCGGTCATACACCTCGTCGACCTTGACGGCGCCGTCGAGGGCAATGCCCGGAACCTGCCGGTCATAAAGAAGATAATCTCCGATATCAACATCCCCGTGCAGATAGGCGGCGGCATAAGGGACGTGAAGACCGCCGAGGCATACGTGTCCATCCCCGGCGTAAAGAGGATAATAATCGGGACCGCGGCATATGAGAACCCGGCGCTCGTCCACACGCTCGCCCGCAAGTACCCCGGGAGGGTCGCTGTCGGCATAGACGCCAAGAACGGCAGGGTGGCCATAAAGGGCTGGGTCACCGTGACCGACGAGAGGGCCTCCGGGTTCGCGAAGAAGCTCGAAGGCGCGGGGGTGGCCTGCATCATCTATACCGACATATCGAGGGACGGGATGCTCGCCGGGCCGAACGTCGAGGCGACCCGGGAGATAGCCGAAAGCGTCGACATACCGGTCGTTGCGTCCGGCGGCATATCGTCAATAGCTGATATCGAATCGTACAGGGGCGTGCCCCTCGAGGGGATGATAATAGGCAAGGCGCTCTATTCCGGGGCGATCGACCTCGGCGAGGCGGTAAAGGCCGCTGGAAATCTTTGAGATGCTCACGAAACGCATAATACCCTGCCTGGACGTGAAGGACGGCCGGGTGGTAAAGGGCGTAAGCTTCCTTGAGCTACGTGACGCCGGCGACCCTGTGGAGTCGGCAAAGGCTTACGAGGAGCAGGGCGCGGACGAGCTCGTCTTTCTCGACATAACGGCCTCGCACGAGGAGAGGAAGACCATACTGGACGTGGTCGAGAAGACGGCCTCCGAGGTCTTCATGCCCCTTACCGTGGGCGGCGGCATAAGGACGCTCGACGACATAAGGGAGCTCCTGCACGCCGGTACGGACAAGGTCTCCATCAACACGACCGCGGTAGAGGACCCCGATTTCGTAAGGAGGGCGTCCGAGCGCTTCGGCAGCCAGTGCATAGTCGTCGCCATAGACGCGAAGAGGAAGGGTGGAGGCGGCTGGGAGGTCTTCACCCACGGCGGCAGAAAGCCCCGCGGCCTCGACGTAGTCGAATGGGCGCGGAAGGTAGAGTCCCTCGGCGCAGGCGAGATACTCCTTACGAGCATGGACAGGGACGGCACCAAGGACGGCTACGACATCGAGCTCACCAGGGCCGTATCGCTTGCCGCCTCCATACCGGTCATCGCCTCAGGCGGGGCGGGCACCATTGAGCACATGTACGAGGCGTTCGAGGCCGGGCTCGCTGACGCGGCGCTCGCTGCCTCCATCTTCCACTTCGGGGTCTTCACGATACCCGAGACAAAGGAATACCTGGGTAAGAAGGGCGTAAGGGTGCGTCCGCCCGGTACGGGATGAAAAAGAAGGGCGACGGTTTCCTAAAATTCATCATAGTCTATAAGGTCGTCCTCGGGGCCGCCGAGGTGGCCGTGGGCTTGAGCCTCTATAAACACTTCGGGGCGGACATCGAGGAGGCCCTGACCGTCATGGCCGTGAACCTGAACCTCGACGCGGACAACAGGTTCATCGGCGCTGTCATAGGCCGGGCAGGCATGATGGGGAGCGGGATGATGAAGCTCATGGTCGGGGTCATCCTCTTTCTCGGCGTCCTCAACTTCTTCGAGTGCGCGGGCCTGTACCTGAGGCAGCGCTGGGCCGAATGGACTACGGTCTTCACCACAGGCGTATTCATCCCCTTCGAGGTATACGAATTATTGGACGAAATCACCATTTTCCGGACGGTTATCCTCGTTATCAACATAGCCGTAGTCTACTACCTCGCTAAACACAAGGAGCTCTTCGGCAGGGATGCCCGGCTTTCCGGGGCGAGGAGCCGCCATGCGCACCCTGCCCGGAGCCGCTCCGGCTCCCGTAAATAAAACTTGCGCATTCCCGGCTGAAATAGTATAAAATTTGTTTCGACGAGTGCATAGGGGCTATGCACCCGGCCCCCCCCGTTCGAGGGGCCGGCCGATATCGACCGCCACCTTGTCCCGTAAAAACGGGAACAGACCCGCTCGAGGGAGCGGGGGACCAGAAGGAGGGAACATGAACAGGTACGAGACAGTCTGCATTGTCCGGCCCGACATTGCAGAGGATGCTATAAAAGGCATCATCCAGAAGGCCACGTCGTCGCTCGAAGGCGCAGGCGGGACCGTAGCAAGGGTCGACGAGTGGGGGAGGAGGAAGCTGGCCTATCCCATCCAGAAAAAGGGAGAGGGCTACTATTTCGTCCTCGAATACACGAGCTCGCCGGAAGCCAGCAAAGAGATCGAAAGGCTCTTCAAACTGAGCGAGGACGTGCTCCGCTACCAGACCGTAAGGATCATCGCCGCCAAAAAAGCGGAGGAGAAGCCGTCGGAAGAGGCTCCTGCAGCCCCTGCCGAAGGAGCGGCTGCTGAAGGAGGTCAGGCAAATGGCTAACGAAAGACCAGCGAGACCGGAAAGGCCGGCAAGGCCCGGAAGGCCCGAGAGGGGAGGCCGCCCCGACAGAAGGCCCTACCACAAGAAGAAGGTCTGCCGCTTCTGCAAGGACAAGAACCTCACGATAGACTACAAGGACGCAAAGGCCCTCCGGCCGTTCGTGACGGAAAAGGGAAGGATAGTCCCGAGGAGGATATCAGGGACCTGCGCCAAGCACCAGCGGATGGTCAGCAACGCCCTCAAGAGGGCCAGGAACCTCGCCATCCTGCCGTTCACGACTACCAGCATATAGGAGCTACTGTCATGAGGGTGATACTGAAAAAAGACATCGAGAACCTCGGGGCCTTCGGCGACGTGGTAAAGGTGGCCCCGGGGTACGCGAGGAACTACCTGATACCGCAGGGCATCGCTGCCGAGGCGAGCAGGAGCAATCTCAGGCAGTTCGAGGCTGAGAAGGGCGCACACCTCCATAAGCTCCAGGCTAAGCGCGAGAAGGCCGAGGCGCTTAAGGCCAGGCTCGACGCCGTCTCCTTGAGCTTCACAAGGAAGACCTCCGAGGAAGACAAGCTCTTCGGCTCGGTCACTGTCCACGATATCGAAGAGGGGCTTAAAGAGCAGGGCTTCGAGGTCGAGAGAAAGGACATCGCGCTCGACGAGCCCATAAAGAGCCTCGGGGAGCACGCGGTAAAGATAAAGCTCCTTCCCGGCATTGCAGCGGAAATCAAGATCAGCGTCCTTAAAGAAGAAGGATAACCTTCCAAGGCGGGCCGCCGCCTAAGGCGGCGGCCCTTTTTCCCCTCATGGCTATCCAGGCCCCAAAAGAGATCTCCACCCGCAGGGTGCCGCCGCACAACATCGAGGCGGAGCAGTCCGTCCTCGGCGGCATACTCCTTGAAAAGGACTCCATAAACAAGGTCCTCGAAGTCCTCTCCCCAGACGGCTCGGATTTCTACCACAACGCGCACGCCAGGCTCTTCAAGGGCATGGTCAAGCTCTTCGAGAAGACGACCCCCATAGACGTAGTGACCCTCTCCGACCTCTTCAAGGACTCGGACGAGCTCGCGTCAATCGGTGGGCTCCCATACATAATCGAGCTGGTCGAAACGACGCCCACGGCCGCGAACATCATGTACTACGCCCGGATCGTGAAGGGCAAGGCCATGGTCAGGAAGCTCATAGGCGCGGCGACAGAGATCGCCACGATGGGCTACGAGGGGGTCGAGAACGCGGACGACTTCGTGGACCAGGCCGAGCAGAAGATCTTCCAGGTATCCCAGGACAGGGCCAGAAAGTCCTTTTACGCGCTTAAAGACCTCATAAAAGGCGCGTTCGAGTCCATTGAGAAGCTCTACGAGAGGAAGAGCCACGTTACCGGCATTGCGACCGGCTTCAGGGAACTCGACAAGCTCACGGCAGGGCTCCAGGATTCCGACCTTATAATCATAGCCGGAAGGCCGGGCATGGGCAAGACCTCCTTCGCCCTGAACCTCGCGGAGAACGCGGCAATCGACGCGAACGCGCCTGTGGCCGTTTTTTCGCTCGAGATGAGCAAGGAGCAGCTCGTCCAGAGGATGCTCGCATCAAGGGCCAGGATAGACCTCCAGAAGCTCCGGAACGGCTTTTTGAAGGACGAGGACTGGGGAAAGCTCACGACCGCCGTGGGCGCGCTCTACGAGGCGCCCATCTACATAGACGACACTCCAGCGCAGACCGTACTCGAGATGAGGGCAAAGGCCCGGAGGTGGAAAGAGGAGTTCGGCTTGAAGCTCATAATGGTCGACTACCTCCAGCTCATGCGCGGCAGGAAAGGCGCGGACAGCCGCGAGCAGGAGATATCCGACATATCCCGGTCGTTGAAGGCCCTCGCAAAGGAACTGCACGTGCCGGTAGTGGCCCTCTCGCAGCTATCGAGGCGGGCCGAGCAGCGGGAAGGGAGCGTGCCGCAGCTTTCAGACCTCCGCGAATCCGGGGCGATCGAGCAGGACGCGGACGTCGTCATGTTCGTCTACCGGGAGGGCGTATACAAGAAATGCGAGTGCCCGGCGGACCTCTGCACCTGCGGCATAAGGAAGAGCGCGGAGATACGGGTGGAGAAGCAGAGGAACGGCCCGACCGGGGTGGCGAAACTCACCTTCATGAACGAGTACACCAGGTTCGAGGACCAAGCCCCGCACGAGTACGACACCCACGGCGAGTGGGTGGAGTAGGGCATGCGTTCTCTTTGTCAAAAAAAACTTTAACGCGCTGCCGCGCTATTTTTCGGCATAAGGCTCGACTCGCTTTCCGCCTCCATCCTCCTCGCTCGGCCCAAAGGGCCGAGCTCCTGCTTCCTCGCCTCGCTCGCCCTTCCCCCAGCCCTATGCTCGCAACGCCTTATGCCCCTGGGTTGTTTTGAGAGACAAACAATACAGTTTTTTGTTTTCGCCTTGTAGGGCGCGCATAGCGCGCCATGAATTTCTCAGTTTTTGGACTCGCTCTGCCCATAGTTTATTCACGCTGACTCATAATGACAGCCTGAATAGTTTTACCTCGCCTTCCCCGCTCTCCCCGGTTTATAATCCCTCGCATGCGAAAGCCATTTGCCGAGGTAGCGGTAGCGCTGCCTATTGAGTCAACTTTCACGTACAGTATCCCCGAGGAGCTTGAAGGCGAGGCCGGGCTCGGGAAGCGCGCCTTAGTGCCTTTCGGTAAAAGGCTCGTAACCGGCTATATACTCGGCCTCCATGCCTCCCCTCCCCCCGGCATAAAGGAGATAAGGCCCATCTCGGACATACTGGACGCGTTTCCGCTCTTTGACGAGAAGCGCCTCAGGTTCTTCAAATGGATGTCCTCCTATTACTTCGCTCCCCTCGGCGAAGTGCTCTCCCTCATACACCCAGGGGCGGCGAACCTGAGAAGCTCCCGTTTTGTAATAGCCGTGCCGGACCGGGCAATAAAAGTCGGCGGGCTGGGCCCTTTCGAGTCGGCTCTCGTCGATGCCGCGGCCAGGGGCGTCTCCGTCTCCTCCCTCAAAAAAAGGTTCAGCGGCAGGCCAGTCTATAGCGCAATCATGCGGCTCAAAAGGAAGGGGCTCCTGATCGAGGAGGATACTATCGAGGGCGGCGGCTCGAAAAAGACCGAGAAGTTCGTGAAGCTCCTGGGCCCGGCAGGAACGGGGGCCGTAAAAGCCCCTCTCCAGAAAAAGGTGCTGGCCTTCTTACACGACACCGGGGGCGAAGCTCCGCTTGGAACGGTAGTAAAGGAACTCGGGAGCGGCGCAAGGGACGCTGTTGGGAGGCTCGCGGCAAAGGGGATGGCCGCGGTTGAGGAGCGCAAGGTCCACAGGGACCCCTTCTCGTCCATAACCCCGAGGCAGGCCCCGTTCGAGCCGAACGGGGAGCAGAAGGCCGCTATCGGAAAGATATCAGAGGCGATTGAACGGGGCGGCTACAGCCCGTTCCTCCTCCACGGCGTGACCGGGAGCGGCAAGACCCTCGTCTATCTCAAGGGCCTTGAAAAGGCCGTGGCAGCCGGGAAGAGGGCCATAATCCTCTCGCCAGAGATCGCCCTCACCCCCTGGCCCGCCGCCTACCTGAGCGCCCTTTTCCCCGGAAGGGTTGCGCTCGCTCACAGCGGCCTTTCCGAAGGCGAGAGGATGGATGAATGGCGAAAGGCGGTCGAGGGCAGGGCCGATATCGTTGTCGGAGCGCGCTCGGCCCTTTTCACGCCACTTGAGGACCTCGGCCTCGTCATAGTGGACGAGGAGCACGAGACCTCTTACAAGCAGGAGGACGGGGTAAGGTACAACGCCAGGGACTCGGCCCTGATGCTCGCAAAACATCTCGGCATAACCGTGGTACTCGGCTCTGCCACCCCTTCGGTCGAGACCTTCCATAACGCAAGCAATGGGAAGCTCGTCCCGCTCGTAATAAGTAACAGGGTTGATTCAAGGCCGCTCCCCACCATGGAGCTGGAGGACATGCGCGGGAAAAAGGAGGTGGTCTCCGAAAGGCTCTCGTCGCTCCTTTCAGAGACCCTGGCTTCGGGCAGGCAGTCGCTGCTTTTCCTCAACAGGCGCGGCTTCGGGAGCTCCATAATTTGCAGGGACTGCGGGAAGCGTTTCGAGTGCCTGAACTGCTCGGTTCCCCTTACTCTCCATAAGGGGAAAAGGAAACTCGTCTGCCATTACTGCGACCTCTCAATGCAGGCGCCCTCCCTTTGCCCGGACTGCTCCGGCGTAGACCTTGTAGCGACCGGCGCGGGCACCGAGAGGGTCGAGGAAGACGTGCTGAAAATACTGCCAAAGGCCCGCGTAGGCAGGATGGACCGGGACACGGCGGCGCCCAGGGGGGCCGCACGGAGGATAATCGAGGACGTGGAGGATAAAAGGCTCGATATACTCATAGGCACGCAGATGGCCTCGAAAGGGCACCACTTCCCCGGGGTCACGCTCGTAGGCGTCGTCTCGGGGGATACTTCCCTCAACATCCCCGACTTCAGGTCAACTGAAAGGACCTTCCAGCTCATAACCCAGGCCGCCGGGCGGGCGGGGAGGGGCAGCGACCCCGGGCACGTGCTGATACAGACGCTGAACCCGGGCCATTACTGCTTCAGGGCCATAATGGCGCATGACTACGAGTCCTTCTTCAGGGAGGAGATAGAGAACCGCCGGGAGCTCCTCTACCCTCCGTTTACCCGCCTCTGCGTCCTCCGGTTCGAGGGCGGGAAGGAAGGAGAGGTGGTAAGAGCGGCAGGCGCTTTAAAAGAAGCGGCAGAAAAGATAATCGCCGCCAAGCGGTTTGAAATATTTGCGCTCGGGCCTGCCCCGGCCCTGGTCCAGATGGTAAAAAACCGACACAGGTGGCAGCTCCTTTTGAAAGGCAGGGAGATAAACCCCCTCCATTCGCTGGTCCGCGCCCTCAAGGCCCGGTTCGAGGCCGGCAAAGGCAGGACAACTCTCTCCATAGACATGGACCCCGCAACCGTGGTCTGAGCCCCGGGCACCGCAAAAAAACTCCTTTCCGGCCCTCGCCCAAGCCCGAATTGACACCCCCCGCGCCCGGGTATAGACTTAAATTAGGTACTCCAAGTAGGTGTAACATATATGTTTTAAGGAAGGAGGAAATATGGCATACGTATCGGACACCGGTACTCCCGGCATGTACAAATACGAGCCCTGGTACTACCGTGTCTCTTGGGGCGGGATATTTGCCGGCACGCTGGTCGCCCTCGGAAACCAGCTCCTGTGGATGCTCCTCGGCATGGGGATAGGCCTGGGAATCATATCCCCGGTCGCAGAGGGTCTGGGAGGCGTAGGCATAGGCACAGGCATCTATGTCCTCCTGGTGACGCTGGTATCGCTCTTTGTGGGCGGCTGGGTTGCCTGCAGGATTTCAGGGATAACAGATAAGCTCAAAAGCGCCCTTCATGGTCTGGTGGTATGGGCACTCTTCACCTTTACCGCGTTCTATATCATGACCACGGCGGCAGGCGGGCTTATCAGTTCCTTTGCAGGGGTCATAGGCAGGAGCGCCGCAATAGCAGCGGGCGAGATACCCGGGATAACCCCCGAGATGGCCCAGACGGCGCTTGATACGGCCTCAGCGGCGTCACTGTGGGGCTTTTTCGCCCTTTTATTGAGCGCAGTTGCGGCTGTGCTCGGCGGATGGGCGGGCCGCTCCAAGGAGGTAACCACCATCGGCGCGGCAGCTGCCGAGGAAAGGGAAAGAGGCAGAAGGGCTGCGTAATGGCTCAATTCCCCTCAAAAGCCCGCGTGTATGTGCACGCGGGCTTTTTTATCGCCGGGGAAAACGGAATTGCCGCGAAATACCGTCTTTACAAGGGCCCGGCCCGTGTATTATCATATTTTCAAGGCCTTTCCGCTGCCTTTGTTGTAAAATAATTATATGGTCCTCGAAATACTGAAATATCCAGACCCTTTCCTTAACACAAAGGCCCGGCCCGTAGAGGCCGTGGACGATGGCATAAGGAAGCTCATAGACGACATGGTCGAGACGATGTACCACGCGAAAGGCATCGGGCTCGCCTCGGTGCAGGTCGGCGTGGACAGGAGGGTCGTGGTCCTCGACGTCCCGGATGAAGACGACGGGGAGCGGAAAAGGGGAAAGAACCTGCTTGCGCTCGTAAACCCCGAAATAACATACAAAGAGGGCGTCACCACCTTCGAGGAGGGTTGCCTGAGCGTGCCCGGCTTCACCGCGGACGTCGAACGCGCCTCGGTCTTGAAGGTCAGTGCCCTTGACAGGGACGGCAGCCCCATCGAGATAGAGGCGGGCGGTCTGCTTGCCATCGCCATCCAGCACGAAATAGACCACATAGACGGCTTCCTTTTCATCGACAGGCTCTCCCGCATAAAAAGGGAGATGATAAAAAGGAAGATAAGAAAGGCGCTCGAGGCTGAGGAAAAGGCCCTCTGACCCCGGGCCGGGTCCACTGCTCCTCGACGGGCATGGTCCGATATTCAGAAACCCCGGCCCGCCTTGCGGCCCGGGCCTTTGCGATTAGTTCTTTCAACCACCCTAATTCCTCAGGCAGGAGACTTGTTTGTGGCCGGGCCGGCAGCAAAGATAGTGTTCATGGGCACGCCCCTGTTTGCGGTGCCTTCCATTACAGCGCTCGTCGATGCGGGCCACCAGGTGCTCGCGGCCGTCACCCAGCCGGACAAACCCCGGGGGCGGGGGCTTTCCCCCCTCCCCTCTCCAGTAAAGCTTTTTGCACTTGAAAAGGGCATACCCGTGCTCGAACCAGCCAGGTTGAAGGACGAGTCCTTCATGGAAGGGCTGTGCTCGCTCGGCCCCGACCTCATCGTCGTAGTGGCTTACGGGAAGATCCTCCCTCCCGCCGTGCTCAGTCTCCCGCCGAAGGGGTGTGTCAACGTGCATGCATCGCTTCTCCCGAAATACAGGGGCGCGGCCCCCATAAACAGGGCCATAGTGAACGGCGAAAAGGAGACCGGCGTGTGCACCATGCTGATGGACGAGGGCATGGACACCGGGGACACTCTCATATGCGAGCGGGTGCCGATAGGAGATGACGAGACTGCAGAGGGCCTCGCGAAGACGCTTTCGGAAAAAGGCGCCGCCGTGCTCATCAATACAATCGACCTCCTCTTGAGGGACGACATAAAACCGGTCCCGCAGGACGACAGCCTCGCCTCGTACGCACCCGCATTGAAGAAAGAGGACGGCAGGGTCGACTGGACCAGGAGCGGCGTAGAAATTAAGAACCAGGTCCGGGGGCTTTACCCGTGGCCCGGCGCCTTTACATCCTGGAAGGGGAGTCTTCTCAAGATACACAGGGGCAGGGCAGCCCGGCAAGATGAGGCGGCCCCCGGGGGCGAGCCCGGGACCGTGCTGTATGCGGGGAAGGACGGGATACTTGTCGCCTGCGGAAAAGGCGCTTTTGTCATAACGGAGCTTCAGCCCGAGAACAAGAAGCGGATGGGCGCGGCAGAGTTCGTTGCCGGATACAGGGTCGCAAAGGGGGACAGGCTTGGCTGACGGACGGACGCATGGAGAGATGCAGGACATCGGGCAGGGGGACTCCGAGAGCATCTCCTACAGGCCCGGCCGGAGCCTTTTCGCGGGCCTCCTCGTCCTCCTCGCGCTTGCGGCAGCGTCCCTGGGCTTTCTCCTATGGTATGTGCCGACCGTGGGACTCCGGAACATACACCCGGCGCTACCGTGGCTCCTCGGGGCCGTAACGCTCGTCCTTTCGCTTGCCGTATTCGGCGGAGGCGCCATAATACTCAACGCCGCGCTCCGGGGAAGGGTCCCGTTTTATTCCAGGTGGCTCCGCTGGCTCATTATGAGGTTCTATCTCCCGGTCATGTCCATTGCCGGGGCGCTTCTTAAAATGCCCAGGATAAAGGTCGAGCAGGCCTTCATAAAGCTCAACAACCAGATGGTCAGGATGATGGCCCGGGGCTTGAGGCCCCGGCGGCTCCTGATACTCATGCCCCACTGCATACAGTTCGACAACTGCAGGATAAAGGTCACGAGGAACGTCCGGAACTGCGCGGGGTGCGGCAAATGCGAGATCGGAGAGCTGGTAACCCTCAGCGACGAGTTCGGCGTAAACCTCTTCATCTCGACTGGCGGCACCGTCGCCAGGAGGAAGGTCCAGGAAGAGCGGCCCGACGCCGTCATAGCGGTCGCCTGCGAGAGGGACCTCGCAAGCGGCCTTCAGGACGCCTATCCCCTTCCGGTCCTGGCCATAGTCAACGAACGCCCCCGGGGCTACTGCATGGAGACCGGGGTCGCCGTAAAGGACGTGCGTCAGGCCGTAATCGACCTTGCAGGCAGCCCCCCAGGCCTCTAACCAGTTAATCCGGATATACTTCCCCTCGTAAAGCCTCCGAAGCAACTCCCTTTATGGGATATAATCGAAAAAGACCTCCTTGCGCGCCGCTCCCGTAACTGTTTTTCCGGCGCGGCAGGCCTTGTCCGGAGGACCAAGATGAGCTACCTGAAGACAGCCGCCCTTCTGGCGATACTCACGGTCCTGCTGGTCTTCGCTGGAGACATCCTCGGCGGACGCCAGGGCGCGGTCCTCGCGCTAATATTCGCCGGGGTCATGAACTTCGGGGCCTACTGGTGGAGCGACAAAATCGTCCTCAGGATGTATAAAGCCAGGAGGGTCGACGAGGGGAGCGCTCCGGGCCTCTACCGCATAGTGTCAGAGCTTGCGGTGAGGGCGGGGATGCCGATGCCAGCCGTATACATAATAGAGAACAACACCCCTAACGCCTTCGCAACTGGCCGCAACCCGGAGCATGCCGCGGTCGCGGTGACCACCGGGATATTGAGCGTGCTTGACAGGGAAGAGCTCGAAGGTGTCGTAGCGCACGAGCTTTCGCATGTGAGGCACCGGGACATCCTCATAGCTTCAGTGGCGGCTACCATCGCCGGGGCCATAACCCTCCTTGCGCGCCTCGCGTACTTTTCGGCCATCTTCGGGGGCAGGCGCGGACGGGGCGGCAACCCCCTCGCGCTCCTTTTCATGATGATACTGGCGCCGATTGCAGCGATGATAGTGCAGTTCGCCGTATCGAGGTCCAGGGAGTACGGGGCCGACGACGGAGGGGCCAGGCTCACGAACCCGCTTTACCTCGCAAGCGCGCTCAAAAAGCTCGAATACCAGAACAGGCGGAGCCCCATGCAGGTGAACGACGCGACGGCGCACCTTTTCATTGTGAACCCCTTAAGCGGCCGGTCGTTCGCGAGGCTCTTCTCGACCCATCCGCCCATAGCGGAACGCATCAGGCGTCTTGAGGGGAAAGCGGGCGGTGGTTAGCTGTTCCGAGGGCTGTTTATCGAGCGATACGATTAAAATAAACACGGTGGGCCTCCAAGTGACTTCGTATCCATAATACCTTGTAAAAGGCTCAGCCTTTTATCCTCCTGGCGGCCGTGACAACGCCCAAGGCAAACAGGCAGGCAAGTGTCGCACCTGCTATCCAGAGGCCGATATAAAAACTCTTCGGCTGATAATAAAAAGTGATCCGGTGCTCTCCCTTACTCAGGTATAGCCCCCTGAAAAGGTAGTTGGTCCGGTGGATTCTCCGCTCCTTGCCGTTCACCACGGCCTTCCACCCGGGGTGGAATAGGTCGCTGAGGACGAACATCCCGCTCTGAGGCGTTATGACGCGCAGCTTCACCTTCATCGAGCCGTAGTGGGTGATACTGACTTTCGGCTTTTCAGGCGGATCCTCTACGGGCCTGCCCGGGACCGGCACAGGCCTTTCATTAACAAGGGCGACCTTCCTTGCCCGGAAATCAGGCTGGCGGAGCAGCTTAAGTACGGTATTCGGGTCTTTTACGACCCTGACCTGCGGGACGAAGAACGCCCTTTGCATGGCGTTCTTCAGTTCATAAAGATACCTCTCGCCGTCATGAAGCACCAGCTTGAGCGAGGGGTCGGAAAGGGAGATACTGGAGAGTATATATTTGAAGTTCGAGAGGGCGAGCCTCTTAAAAGGGATGTTGTAGAAATAATTTTTTATGCGGTTATGTTCCATCGCGAGAAACGTCCTGCCGGACGCGATGCCGTACATCATCGGCGTATTGAACCCGAGGTTGGAGACGTCTGGGTCGTGGGTGTCGACCTTCAAGACCGGGAAGATGCGGAAATGCACGTCCTGTTCCTGGAGGTATTCGACGACGGGAGATACGTCCTCATAGAAATCCGGCTCCTTGTACCTGTTGGTATTGCTCTCAAAGGCGTAGAGGTCAATTGCCACAAGTAAGAGGAGGACATAGGCAAGGCCCTTTTTTGAAGAAGACCTCACGTAGAACATCCACCATATGGCTACAGATGCGGAAAAGAGGGCCGCGAGCAGGGCCGCGCGGCTCATGTCGCCAAGGGCGTCGAGCAGGTACTGGGCCGGGAGGGGCACTTCAGGCCCTATATCCACCCCGCCGGGAAGCTCCCGCCGCTCGATCAACCACCCTGTCACACTCTGATACGCCGACCGGAATATATTGTCGCTCTCCCCAAGGCCGATGAGTCCAGCTATTCCCATGCCGAGCTGAACCACGACCAGGGCAATATAGAAAAGCACCAGCTTCTTGATCATACCGGCACTGATGTTTGCCGCCCTGTCCAGGCCCAGGCCGGCCAGCATTCCTGCCATAAGGGAAGCCGGGAAAAGCGTCCTCGCCGGGGCGCGGGTCACGTCAAAGCCAGGCACGTACTGAAGCGCATGATACAGATACGAATAACGGCCAAGGGCCAGGACCAGGAAAAATAAAATAAAAAAACGGCAGTAAAGGGACTGCGGGTTCTTGCTCCGCCAGCCGACAATAATAAGGCCAAGGGCGGCTATGGACCAATAGAGGTGCAGTTCAGTGAAGTTCCTCGTCCCTATGAAAGATTCCTCCGACCCGAAGAAGTTGGGGTTTATAAGCTGCACCAGGTAATGCGGGGGCAGGGACCAGGAGACGAGGAAGTCATAAGGGAGGCGCGCGCCCCGTTCCGTGTGCCGCAGGAGTTCATAGGTGTACAGCAATTGCGGCGAGCCTATCGCGCATCCTATGACATAGATGACGGCAAGGACGCGCAGGGCCCGGAGGATGTTCTCCCGCTTGAACCCGTCGCTTCGCCCGAGCACCCCGTTCGGTATGGTCATGAGCCCGAGGTAGAAGGTCATCTGGGGGTGCGCGCCCAGTAGCTGGATTCCCAGGAGCAGTCCGGCCGCGGCCGCCCAGCCGAGGGAGCGCCCCTGGACGGATTTGAGTTGAAGGGCGAGTATCCATGGCGCCCAGGAAAAGGTGGTTATGATATATATGCTCTCGGTCTGGGCGATGAAGGTGCCGCCAAAGACGAATACGAGGACGGCAAGGGCGCGCCCCTGCGGGCTGAGCCCGAGCACCCTGCCGTAGAACCACGTCCCTGCCATGGCAATGACGTAGTGGAGCATGATGAAGACCGTGAAGCTCTGGCCATGAGCGATGGGCAGGTTAAAGATCAAAGACAGCGGGTAGATGGCACCGTTCTCGGGTTCGGCGCTCAGGGGGTAACCGAAAATGGCCCACGGGTTCCAGAGCGGCAGAACCCCCTGGTCCCGTATCAACGCGTTAGCGACCTGGGCGGGCAGAATCATGGTGCCTAGGTCGAATGCGTAAAAAACCCGCTTAAGCAGTATCGGCTCGTAAAAAAAGGCCAGCAGAACCGCCGGAAAAAAGACCGCCGCAAAGAATGCGAACCGGCGCGCAGCCGTATTTTTTTTCGTGCTATTCATCATTACCTTGATTATTTGACGCAGGGATTCTTTGACTTACGATGGATGGTGCAGATTAGCGGGTCGTTCAGGTCCTCTGTTGCCCGGTGCTCCTTTTCTTGTAGAACGTCAGAAACTCCTCCATCGCCTCCCTGTCAGAGTCAGTAAGGTCGAGGAACATTATGCCGTAGCGATGCAGCTTTCTCGGGGCCTCGCCGGTCGGCCTTATCCTCCTCGGCGCATCCGTTCCGGACTCCACGCGGGTTATCTCTCCTGTTATCTCGACGGACCTGTCGGTCCCGGGCAGCGTGAAGGCGTATTTTACGAGTGAGCCTTTGGGGACCACGAACCCGGTCTCGACCAGCGCGCCGCTGGTGCTTATGTTCACTGTATTGCAGAGGCACAGTTCCGCAGGCGCGGAACTCCCTTCGAGCTTGAGTTTTCCGAGTATCTGCAGCTCAAACCTGTCCGCCCTCGCCAGCTCCTTCAGGTTTCCCATCTCGAATCCCCTCTTGTGGCTGATGCGTAAAAGGGCTCTCTGCCCATAAACTCTCTGGATTTCCACTATATACCATGAATGAAACCGAGGTGAAATCTTTTTTTTACGCGGCCCGCGCCCGTCACCTCGATGCCGAAAAGATTTTGCGTTGCTTTTAGGGCCTTATTTTGTTAGTATCCGAGTAAATAAATACCCCTTTTAAGCAATAGGAGGACTATGGGCAGCTCAAGAGCATATAATAGGTTTTTAAAGCCGGCATTATTGTCCTTTGCGGCACTCCTGCTTATGGCGCCTTACGGCTGCTCCAAGGCCGAAAAGGAGGCGGCAACGGCCCCTGTTGAGCAGCAGCATGCCGCCGACCCGTCCGACCCGGGGAAGGCGCACTTCGAGAAAGGCGTGCAGCACCTCATGAAAAAGGAATACGACCTCGCCATAAAAGAGTACGAGGCCGTGCTCCAGTACAACCCGGACAGCGCCGAGACTTACAGCAATCTCGGGTTCGCTTATCTCTACACCAGTGAGTTTGAAAAGGCCTCGGAATCCCAGAAAAAAGCCATCGGGCTCAAGCCCGACCTTGCCAACGCGTATTACGGGCTCGCAATGGCCCAGGAAAAGACCGGCGACATGCTCGGCGCCCTTGAGAGCTGGAAGGCCTTCTCCGGTCTTTCCGAGCCTGAAGGCAAATGGTGGACCAAGGCCCAGGAGCGCATAGAGGTCCTTGAAAGCTACAATGCCGCCCACGGCCAGGACGCAGAAAAGCCCGCAGGACATTAAAAGCCCTGCCCGCTCCATAGGCTCAAAAGAAAAAGGCAGGCCTTTCGGCCTGCCT
>DIDN01000100.1 GCA_002418185.1 Deltaproteobacteria bacterium UBA5799 | reverse complement strand
GCGAAAATTCCTATCCTCTGGCCCTTGCCTACCGTGAGGAGGCTGTTTATAGCCCTTATCCCCACGTTAAGCGGCTCTTCTATCCTCTTTCTCAGGAGCGGGTTCGCAGGTGTGGAATATAGCGGGTATTCCGTCTCGGACTCGAAGGCGCCGAGACCGTCAAGCGGAAAGCCTAGCCCGTCGAGGGTCCTTCCCAGGAGCCCCGGCCCGGCCTTGACGGACGCGGTCATCCTCTTCGAGACTATCCTGCTGCCGGGGCCGATGCCTCTCACGTCCCCGAGCGGCATGAGGAGGATCTTGTCATCCGAGAAGCCGACGACCTCGCATTGGATCGGCTCGCGGCCGTCCTTGGGGTACACGTGGCAGAACTCGCCGACCGACGAGCCCGGGCCGAGCCCTTCCATGACGAGGCCGACCACCCTCGTGACCCTGCCGTGCACCCTGACGGGGTCTATCTCCTCGACGGCCCTCCGGTGCCTCCGTATAAACTCAATCGCGCGCGTATGCATCATTGAGCCTTGCTTCTATCTCCTCCGTTACGGACGCTATGGTCGCGTCTATCTCGCCGCAGCTCGTGTACACCATGCACCCTCCCCTCGCGACGAGCTCGTCGGACTCTACGCCGAGCCCCCGGAGGCCGTCGCAGAGCTTCATGAGCTCGGGCCTGTATTCGCTGACGACCTCGAAGTCCTTGGGGTTGACCCTTACCGCCACCTCGCCTCCGGCTGCGACCGCCCTGAGCGCGGCCCTTACGCATTCGAGGACCCCGTCCGGCCTGGCCTCGACCTCGCGCTGCACCACCTTTTTGGCTATGGCCAGCGCGAGCGCCGTCAACTCCTTCTCGCACGCCGCAAAAAGCGTTTCCCTGAAGGAGACGAGCTCCTTTACGAGCCCTTCGAGCCCGCTGAAATGCACCTCGGCCTTTTTAAGGCCCAATTCGAACCCGGCCTTCTCGCCGGCGCTGAAGCCCTTCCCGTACGCCTCTTTCTCCAGGACCTCTATGCGGCTGCCGACGTCCTCGGACTTTTCAGGCGGCGGCATCTCGTCGGGGCCCGGGACGAGCGTGAAGGGCTCGGCCATTATCCGTACGGCCCTGTTCCTTATGATGTTAGATGAGGACATCCCCGCTCCTTCCGGACCTTACGAGCTTGCCTTCCTGCTCGAGCCTGCGGGCGATCTTTATGATCTCCTGCTGGGACTTCTCCACGTCCGAGAGCTTCACGGGGCCCTTGGCCTCCATGTCCTCGAGGAGCATCTCGGAGGCGCGCTCGGACATGTTGCCGAGGAACTTGTCCCTTATGGCGTCGTCGGCGGCCTTTAGGGCGAGGCAGAGGACATCGCCGCTGAGTTCCTTTATGATGAGCTGCATGCCCCTGTCGTCGACCTCCATGAGGTCCGAGAAGACGAACATCTTCTCCTGTATGCGCATCGCGAGGTCCGGGCTCGCCTTCTCTATGGAGTCTATTATTTCGCCCTCGGCCTTCGAGTCGACCTGGTTCAGTATCTCGGCGGCCAGCTTCACTCCCTCGACCGACGCGCCCTGGCTGGACTCGGCAGAGAGCATCTGCTCGCTTATGAGAGCCTCCAGGTCCCTGACCGCCGCCTGGGGTATTCTCTTCAGGCTCCCCACCCTCAGCATCACCTCGCCCCTGAGCCTCTCGTTCTGGATGTTCAAAAGCACCATCGCGGCCCTGTCGGCGTCGAGGTGCGCGAGTATAAGCGCGATTATCTGCGGGTGCTCGTCCTTTATTATGTTGGCGACTATGGCCGGGTCCATCCATTTGAGGGACTCTATGCCTCCGCCGCCCATCTCCCTCGTTATCTGGTCGAGTATGTACTGGGCCCTGTCCGGGCCGAGCGTCTTGACGAGGACGTTCCTGGTGAACTCGATCCCCTCGACGAAGAGGTCGCCCTTGTCGAGTATATCTATGAACTCGCCGACGACGTGGCGGCCCATCTGGAGCGAGACGGATTCCTTCCTGACCATCATGCCGCCCAGGAGCTGCATCTCGGAGGGGGTCATGAACTTGAAGACCTCGCTCGCGAGCTCCTCGCCGATGTTCATGAGGAGGATGGCGGCCTTCTCAGGCCCGGTCAGCCTGGGTTCCTTGGCCATCATTTCTCCTTTATCCAGTTCTTGAGGACCATCGCCACCTGCTGCGGGTTCTCTTTCACCGTCTTCTTGAGCCTGTCGACGGAGTCCCTGTCCGAATTCACGGCGGACTCGCTCAAATCCGTGCCGCCGGCCCCGGCCATGAGGGCCTGGGGCAGCTTCTTCTGGATATCGGCGAGCGCCGCCGACTCGCTTGTAAGCCTCTTTATGAGGGGGCGGACTGCGAAGAGCAGGATGAAGAAGGTTATCAATACCGCGGTCGCGTACTTCATGAGCACCGGCACGAGGTGCGCCGGGATGAACTCGTTCGCCTCACTGGCGGCCCCGAGCGCGGCGGCTGCCGCAAGCTCCCCGCTCTGGTCGAACGGCGTGCTGACGACGATTACGGTATCGCCCCTCGATTCCTCGTAGCCTACCGCGGCCTTGACCATCTCGGTGAACTTGGAAAGCTCCTCGTCGGTCCTCGGCGAGTAGACGCTGGTCTCGTTCCCCTCGGGGTCCTTCACCGCCTGGTATGTGCCGTCCACCAGCACGGAGACCGCGAGCCTTTCAAGCGACCCTATGGGCTCCACCACGCGGCTCGTCACCTTGCTTATCTCGTAGTTTATGAGTTCGTCCTGCCTCTGGGTCTGGGCCGGGGCCGCGGCTGCGGCCTGCGCCGCCTCCAAAGCGGTCTCCGGCAGGTTCGAGAGCACTCCAGGTATGCCGACGGGCACGGTGGCGCCTATGCTCTTTTCCTTGTTCCTGTGCTCGCTCCTTACGACCTGGCTGTCCGGGTCGAACCTCTCCTCCGTCGTTTCGATGTGCCTGGTGTCTATTTGAGCGGCGACCCTGGCGACTACCTTGTCTACGCCGACCGCCTTCTCGAGCATGCTCTGGAGCCTCTGTTCGAGGTCGCGCTCAATGGACCTCTTGTATTCGAGCTGAGAACCGGAAAGCATCAGGGCCTCGTCGCCAGGCTCCCTCGTCCACATCCTGCCGGCGGTGTCCACCACCGCAACGTCCTCGGCCCTCAGGTTGTCCGTGCTGTTGGCAACGAGGTGCACGATAGAGCTCACCTGGCCACGGCCCAACTCCTTCCCGGGCTTGAGCTTCACTATGACGGATGCCCGCGCCTTCTTCTGGTCGTCGAGGAAGACGCCCTTTTCCGGGAGCGCGAGGTGCACGCGCGCGCTCTCTATCTCCTTTATCTGCGCGACGGTCCTGGCGAGCTCCCCCTGGAGCGCCCGCTTGTAGTTGACCTTCTGCACGAAATCGGTCACGCCGAACGACGTCTTGTCGAATATCTCGAAGCCCACTCCCCCGCCCTGCGGGAGGCCCTCTCCGGCGAGTTCCATCCTGGTCTCGTATACACTGTCCGCGGGGACGCTTATCGTCCCGCCGTCCACCTTGTAGGGCACCCTCTTCTCCCTGAGGCGCTCGATGACCGAGCCTGCGTCCTCGTTCGAGAGCTGGGTGTAGAGCGTCTGGTACTCCGGCCCCCGGTTCAAGAGTATGAGGACCACCACCGCGGCGATGAGCGCGGCTGCCGAGGCGAGCGCAATCGCCGGCCTCCGGCCTATGAACGCCTTTATCTCGTCAAGCAGCTTTTCCATCCGCTACACCTGCGTCCTCATTATCTCCTCATACGCATGGACGAGCTTGTTCCTGACCTGTAGCATGAGGTTGAAGGAGAGATTGGCCTTCTCTATGGCTATCATGGTCTCGTGTATGTTGTTGACCTGCCCTGAGGCAAGCCCCTGGATGGCCTTGTCGGCGTCGTTCTGCAGCTTGCTCACGCTCTCTATCGACTGCTTCAGGACCTCGGAAAAGCCCGTGCCCGAGGCGGCTCCAGACGCCGCCTTGCCGAGCGAGTTCAACTCCGCGCTTAGCGCGCCCTTTATCGAGTCGACCATTTACCGTCTCCTTTTGAATGCCGTTTACTGTCCCAGCTCAAGCGCCTTGAGCGCCATCTCCCTCGTTGCCTTGAACGCGGAGACATTGGCCTCGTAGCTCCTTGACGCGGCTATCATGTTTACCATCTCCTCGGCCACGTTCACGTTCGGATAGGCGACGTAGCCGTCCCTGCCGGCGTCCGGGTGGGCGGGGTCGTATACGTGTTTAAGCGGCCTCGCGTCCTCCACTATGCCAGCCACCTTCACGCCTGTATTGTATGCCGAGGATGCCTCCTTCAGCAGGCCCCCGAAGTCGCTCCGGCTGTGGGCGGCAAACACGATGTCCTTCCTCCTGTATGCGCCGCCGTTCGCGGTCCTCGTGGTCTCGACGTTTGCGAGGTTGCTGGCTATTAGGTTCATCCTGAGCCTCTGGGCCTCCATGCCCGAGGCGGCTACGGAGAAGAGATCCGACATCCTATCTGCCTCCTTCTTTAATAGCGTTCATGAGCCCGTTGAATTTGCCCTTGAGGAGCCTTGAGGATATTGTGTACATGAGGGTGTTCTCTGAGAGCCTCGCCATCTCGGCCTCAATGCCGACCGAGTTCCCGTCGAAGCCGGGGAGGTCGGTCGCCCTGTCGAGGACCCTGGGCGCTGACGCGCTGTAATAGCCGGTCATGTGCGCCCGGCTGGTCCTTGCAAGCTCCGCGGAAGGCGCGCCGCCCTGCCTCCTCCTCAATTCGTCCCCGAAGTTTATGTCCGCGGCCCTGTAGCCCGGGGTCTCCTGGTTGGCTATGTTGGACGTGAGGAGCTTGTGCCTTGCGGCCCTCAAGTCCATGGAGTCGGCAAGGACCGTTATGGTCTTGTTGTCGAAGAGACCTGCTGGCATCGTATCACCCCTGGTTTGAAAGAGTCCATGTCCCTTGTCCGCCCGGCCCACAGCAGATATATAGCAAATACCGTACCAAAAATTCAGACCCCGTTTTAAGCGCGGTCCCCCCGCATTCCGCAAAACGCCGGAGCGGGAAAATTTTTCCTACCCCGGCAGAAGCTGCCCGTATTCCTTGAGTTTATTCCTTAAAGTCCTGACCGAGATGCCGAGTATCCTTGCGGCCTGGGTCCTGTTCCCCTCGACTTCGTCGAGCGTGCGGGTTATAAGCCCCTTTTCCATCTCCCAAAGCGT
This sequence comes from Deltaproteobacteria bacterium UBA5799, assembly GCA_002418185.1. Lineage (GTDB taxonomy): Bacteria > Desulfobacterota > GWC2-55-46 > GWC2-55-46 > GWC2-55-46 > UBA5799. The sequence goes on along the minus strand of DIDN01000100.1, from coordinate 21,794 downwards.
CATTAAATTGGCGCCGTCGTCGTTCATATTCCTGTCAGCAAGGCGCTCATCCTCGTCCGTCCGGCCCGAGGGCCCGGGTGATACCAGGAGGTGCTCCAACTCCAGTGTCATCCCTTGCGCAAGGAGGACCGCCCGCTCAAGGGTATTCTCCATTTCCCTTATGTTGCCCCTCCACTCGCATCTCCTTATGTGCTCCATCGCCTCCGGGGAGACCCCTTCAAGACGCCTGCCGTACTTGGCGCTGAACTTCCTTATGAAATGCTCGGCGAGGAACCCTATCTCCTCGCCGCGCTCGCGGAGCGGAGGAAGGGTGAGCGGGAAGATGTTCAGGCGATAGAAGAGGTCCTCCCTGAAACGGCCTTCCCTGACCTCTTTTTTCATGTCCCTGTTCGTCGTGGCGATTATCCTGATATCCAGCGGCACGGGCGAGCTCCCGCCCACCCGCTCAACTTCCTTTTCCTGGATTACCCGCAGGAGCTTGGCCTGGAGCTTCATGTCCATCTCGCTTATCTCGTCAAGGAGTATCGTGCCCTTGTCGGCAAGCTCGAACCTCCCCTGCCTCATGGCATGGGCGCCCGTAAACGCGCCCTTCTCATGGCCGAAGAGCTCGCTCTCCAGGAGCCCTTCCGGGATGGACGCGCAGTTTACCGCCACGAAGGGCATCTTCCGCCTCGGGCTGTTCTCGTGTATGAAACGGGCGAGAAGCTCCTTGCCGGTGCCGCTCTCGCCCGAGACGAGGACGGTCGCGTCGCTCGCAGCCGCTACCAGCGCCATTGATATTACCTTCTGCATGACCGGGGCCCTTGCCAGCATCTTCTTGCCCCTGGTCTCGAAACCCGATATGCCCTCCCTCATCCTGAAGGCCTTCTCGACCGTCTCTTCGAGCGACTCAAGGCTGAAGGGCTTCAGGACGAAATCGACCGCTCCCTCCTTTACCGCCTCAACGGCCTTCTGCACAGTGCCGTAAGCCGTAATGAGGAGAACGGGAACGTGGGGCGACACTTTCTTTACCTCGCGCAGCAACTCCATGCCGCAGAGCCCGGGCATGTTTACGTCGCTTATGACCATGCCGAAGCCCGCGGGGAGCTTGCTTAGCGCCTCACTGCCGTCAGCGGCAAGCTCCACCTCGTATCCCTTCCGGCAGAGCGCCTCGTTTATGGCGACCCTCATGCCGGCTTCGTCGTCAACGACAAGTACCCTTTTCATGCCAGATACTCCCTTCCCGCCGGTAGCGAGATCGTGAACGTGGTGCCCCTGCCCGGCTCCGACTCCACGTCAAGGCGGCCCGTGTGGGCGTCCACCACCGCGGATACGATGGCGAGGCCGAGGCCAGTGCCCCTCTCCTTTGTAGAGAAGAACGGGTCGAATACCCTCTCGACCTGTTCCCGGGGGATGCCCCTGCCGTTGTCGCTCACCCTGATGACCACGCTGTTGTCTTCTGTCCCGGTATCGGCGCTTATCGCTATCCTGCCCTCCTCCTCAACGGCGTCGAGCGCGTTTATTATGAGGTTCAAAAAGAGCTGCCTAATGAGGTTCGGGTCGGCCATTATGCGCTTTTGCCCCCTGTAAGCGGCCCGTATCTCCACCCCGGCCTTTCCCCTGTCCCCCGCAAGGAGTATGGCGTCGTCGACTATGTCCTTCAAGTCAACTGGCTTGAGCTTCGCCTCCGGAGCGCCGGCAAAGAGGAGCATGTTCGAAAGGAGGTTGTCGAGGGTCTTTATGCCCTTGCTTATGTGCTCCGCGAGCTTCGCCTTGTCCGGCTCGTCAGTGAGTTCCCTTTCGAGCAGCGTTGCGAATATGGCCATGGAGCCGAGCGGGTTCCTTATCTCGTGCGCTATCCTCGCCGCCATCTCCCCCATTGCCGCAAGCCTCCTCGTCCGCTCTATGGCCCTGTTCTTCTCGGCGATCTCCGCGTTCAGCTCCTCGATCCTCGTCTCCAGGAGCGAGTACTGCTGTTCGAGCTTCCTGGACGCGTCCCTGAAGACGTTGAAGGCGTCGTTCAGGAGTTCGATCGGTATCTGCGTGGTCATCATGCCTCCTTTAAATGCCTGGCGGGTCTTTCATTATGGCCTCGGACCACGGAGCCAGCTCGCCGCCGAGCGCCTCGAGTTCCCTGAGCGCCCTTGCCTTGTCCTTTTCGCGACCGAGCCTTTCATAGCACAGGGCAGTCCTGTAAAGCGCCCATGACCTGTCCGCAATCTCCTTACCGTCCATGTGGCCCAGGGCCTGCCTGTACCCTTCGGCGGCCTTCGCGAGCCTCCCGGCCTCGAAGGAAGCGTCGGCATACATCATGAAGGCCCTTGCGGCCTCATTCTCGTTACCTTCCGCCCTGAACCCCCTGGCCGCGCTCTCGAAGAGGGCGGCGGCCTCATGCGGACGTCCGGCCCGGTAGCTTGACTCGGCCTTCATGAAGAAGGCCCCCGGCTCCTGGGCGGCCTGTTTACGCGATACCTTCTCGTACTCGCCTTTATCAAAGGCGATAAGGGTTTCAAGCTCCTTTACCTCGTCCTGCCTGCCGTCGTAGGGGAACCTCGCCCTGAAGGCCTTGAGCATCCTTTCAGCCGAGCCCGTGTCCTTCTGCTCGATGTAGACCCGTGTGAGTTCCAGCATGGCGTCACCGGCGACCTGCCCGCTCCCGAGCCTGACCGCGCTGTCGAGCATATTGACGGCCTCGTTCGTAAGGCCGGCGGCCATGCAAGACCTCCCTACCTTCAGGAAGATCTCGGCCTTCTTGCCAAAAGGCGCGCTTAGCGGGACGTCGAGGAAGAGCTTCACTACCGCGAGGTGGTCGCCTTTTTTGTAAAGGGAGCCGAGCCACTCGTAGAAAAGGACCGAGGAAAGGAGGTCCATGTCCTGCCGGTAGACGCTTAACGGGTATCTGTCTTTGAAGGCCTTCAACGCGGCATAGCCCTCCTGGAACTTGCCGAGCCTTACCCTGGCCGAAAAGAGCCTTAACGCCGCAATCTCCGAGCCCGCGAAGACCCCGGCAGCCACGGAGCCGTAGAGCTTTTCGGCCTCGCCTATGGACCCGGCGTCTCCGGAGAGGAGATAAGCGTCGGCGAGAGAGAGCGCGGCCATTGCCCACTCTTCTCCGGCAAACCTGCCTTTTGTACCTATGTAGATATCCAGCGCCTCCTCGGACCTGCCTTCTGCAAGGAGCGTGTCCCCTTCCTTGAGGGCCAGGAAGACGGCAATAAAGCTGTTCTCCGGGTACCCGGCGCTTATATGGCGGTAAATACTACGGGCCTCGGCGTAATCGCCGATGGTGAGGTGCATGTCGGCGAGGCTGAGCCTGGATATCGTATCAAGCCCGTCAAAAGGCGCCCCGGTCTTCCCGTAAAGGGACCGCGCGCTTTCGACCTCGCCCTTTATGAGAGCCGTATTGGCAAGCCATGCTGCCGAGTCTCGGTACCCCTCGTCCAGCGAGGCAGTGAAGAACACCTTGGCCTCTCCGTACTTGCCCTCGAAAAACAGTATGCGCGCCTTCCTGAAGAGGGCCTCGCCCTTAAGGGGGTTGCCTTCTCCTTCAGCGGCGCGCGAGAACTTGCCGGCTGCCTCGGGATAGAAGCCCTTGCGCTCGAAATGGTCCCCGAGGACAAAGTAGCCGAGCCGGGAATAAAGCGGGTCCGGGCTGGACCTGAGCGCGATGTCGAGCTCTCCGGCGCCTATCCCCCCCCGTGTGAAAGCGACTATGGCGTCGAGGGCGTCCGCCTTATCGCGCTCGCCGCTTCGCCTGTGCTCCGAGGCGGCCTTCGCGGCTGCATCGAGGGACTTGCCAACTCCGGGCCCAAGCCCCAGGGCGGCCCTGAACGCCCCTCCTGCCGGGTCGCCGTAAAGCTCGGGTTTCAGCATCGATACGACGACGTTCCTGTATACCCACCTCCACGAATCGTTGAAGGCGACGAGCTTCGAAGGCGTGGGGAAAAGGTACTGGGCCTCGACGATAGGCCTCCGCTCGTCCTTGTACTCTTTCTCTTCCGGGGCCGGCGGCGGGTATACGTCTACCATCAGCATGAAAGGCCGCGACTGGACCGAATGCCTTACAACCGAACCCTCCATGACCTGCATCTCGAGCGTTACGAAGGCGCCAGAAGCGTCGGAGCCGCGGCTTAGGCCGTTGACCACGAAATACCCGGTCGAGGGGAAGTTGCTCATGACGCCCGCCCTTATGTTCCTCATGCGGACTGAGAGCTTGTCCCCGTCCCTTGTAACACCGGTATCGACCGTTTCGGTGAATACGATGGTAAGCCTGTGGAATTCGGCCTGCTCGGAGGCGCGGACTGCCAGGATCTCGGCCGCTTCCAGGGACGAGCATAGCGGGATGGATAAGATGCAGATGAATATGGCGATTAATGTTCTCATGGGCATGGGTGTGGTTACCGGGAAGGGTTTTTTGCAACTACCATGCCAGAGCAGAAAGCGAATGGTTGCCAACGCAAGGCCGGCAACCTGTTTACTCAAGTATTTCGAATGGATTGAGGGAAAAGATGAGACGGTATGCAAAGCTGCCAAGGCAGCTTCCGGCTGGGGTCAGAGGGTTGTTTTCAGGATATCGGGCCCCGGGCTGTCAAATTCATGACCCGGCAAGCTCGTTCTCGGCAGCCTCGGCGGTATCGCATTGCTCGAGCAGCCCTTTTCTCTTCATCTTCTCTATGAGGGTGGTCCTGTTGAGGTTCAGGTATTCGGCAGCCTTCTTCTTTATGCCGTTCACCCTCTGGAGCGCCGAGATTATGAGCTCCTTCTCGAAGTTGTCTACTGCCGAATTGAAGTCGATGCCCTGGTCGGTAAGGCTTATGGCCCCGGCGTTCAGGGCGAAGCCGTCAAGCTTTCCCTGCCGTATCTTGTCGGGCAGGTCCCTGAGCGTCAGGGAGCTCCCGTCTTCCTTCAGGACGACGAGCCTCTCTATCAGGTTTTCGAGCTCCCTGATGTTGCCAGGCCAGTCATAGATTTCGAGGAGACTCATGGCGTCCGGGGAGGTCCCCCTTATCTTCTTCCTCTTCCGAGTTGAAATCTTCTCTATGAAATGGTCCACGAGGAACGGTATGTCCTCTTTCCTGTCCCTCAAGGGCGGGAGGTTTACCGGGATGACGTTGAGCCTGTAATAGAGGTCGTTCCTGAACCTCTTCTCTTCCACGGCCTTTTCGAGGTCCTGGTTAGTTGCGGCAACCACCCTCACGTCCACCTTTATGGTGTTCCTGCCGCCTACCCTCTCGAACTCCTTTTCCTGCAGCACCCGGAGTATCTTGACCTGAAGGCCGGGGCTCATGTCGCCTATTTCGTCGAGTAATACGGTCCCTTCGTTGGCGGCCTCGAACCTGCCGATCTTTGTCGCTATGGCCCCGGTGAAAGCGCCCTTCTCATAGCCGAAGAGCTCGCTTTCGAGTAAATCCTCGGGAATGGCGCCGCAGTTTATGGGGACGAAAGGCTTGTTCCTTCTGGAGCTTCCGTAATGGAGCGCCCTGGCAACGAGCTCCTTCCCGGTGCCGCTCTCGCCGAGTATCAGGACCGTCGAGTCGGTATCCGCAATCCTGTCGATTATGTCCCTTATCTCCTGTATCTCGGCGCTCGTGCCGAGGATGGCTGTCGTGCAGCCCTTCTTTATCTCGTCCCTGAGCTTCTTGTTCTCCGTCCTGAGGCTCCGGACCTCGGCGGCCTTCTCCATCGTGACAAGGAGCTTGTCCTTGCCCACCGGCTTTTCGAGATAGGTGAAAGCGCCGAGCTTCATGGCCTCGACAGTGCTCTCGACAGAGGCGTTGCCGGTGATTATTATGCAGGCGGTATCCGGGGATACGGACTTAACGGAGCGGATTACGTCGATGCCGCTCATGCCTGGCAGCATGAGGTCTGAAAGGACTATGTCGAAATTATTCTTCCGGGCAAGCTCGATGCCTTCCTCGCCGGTCTGCGAGGCAGTGACGCAATACCCGTTCATCTCGAGAATTTCCTTAAGCGATTCGCGGACTGATTCCTCGTCCTCAACAAGAAGAATAGAGCAGCTCATGAACGGTTCTCCAGGTGCAGGTGCTTGGACGGGCTTGTAATTTGGCACGCATTATAGAACAACTCACAATCCATGTCAATATTTTGAACCAAAGCCCCTGCTCAGGCTGATTGACAATAAGTCGCCCGGTGATATATTGAGGGTACGGACTGTCCTGCCTGAAGTACGCAGCGAAATCGAGAGCGGAGGCCATGATGCCGGACGAAGCCATAGAAAAGATATTTACGGTCAACCTTGGGGTAAGGAATGATGAGGAAGTGCTGGTCTTTACCGACCTCCTGGAAGACCCAGAAACCGTGCCTTTTGAGGAACGGGTAAAAAGGGAGGCCCTCGCGCCCCTTGCCAAAGAGGCCGTTGAAATAGGAAGCGCCCTCTGCAGGACCGCCTATTTCGAGTTCCCGGCTGTCGGAAGCCACGGCAAGGAGCCCCCAATGTCCCTCTGGGAGGCGGCCTTCGGCGGGGCGGCAGTAAGGGAGCTTGAAAGAAAGGGCCTACTCGAAAGGATTTTGAGAAAAGAGGCATCGTCCCGGGACCTCGCCGGGGCCGAGGGCGTAATAAGGGAGCTGGCCGACTCGCCGGACGCGGTCATAGCGCTCTCGAACTACTCTACCTCGCATACCAGGTTCAGGGACCTACTTACGAGGGTAATGGGGACGCGCTACGCGAGCATGCCGCTTTTCGAGCGCGAGATGCTCTCGGGCGCCATGACAGCCGACTGGAAAGAGGTCGAGAGGCGCACAAAAAGGCTTGCCAGGATGATGTCGGGCGCCGACACGGCTGTCATCACATCCCATAACGGCACGTCCATAAACTTCTCGATAAAAGGGCGGGACGCCCAGCCGGATACCGGGATACTCACTGAGCCGGGCTCGTTCGGGAACCTCCCGGCAGGCGAAGCTTTTCTTGCGCCGGTCGAAGGCACAGCCGAGGGGGTCCTCATCCTCGAATGGGCCCCGACGGGCCGCCTCCATAAGCCTGTCGAACTGGTTGTGAAGAAGGGGACCGTTGTCGAGGTGGTCGGGAAAGACGACTTCTCAAGAAAGCTCAGGGAGAGGATAGAGGCAAACCCGCTCTGCGGCAATATTGCGGAGCTCGGCATAGGCACGAACGAGAAGGCGTCGAGGCCGGACAACATACTCGAAACCGAAAAGATTCTCGGCACCGTTCATATCGCGCTCGGCGACAACTCGTCCTTCGGCGGCAAGGTGAGCGTGCCCTTCCACCAGGACTTCATCTTTTTCAGGCCCAGCCTGGAGGTGATAAGGGGCGAGGAGAAGATAGACATTCTTATCGAAGGGGAGCCGAGGTTCGAGGCCGAGGGGGTAAGGTAGGCTTGGGCGCTGAGACCCTCTATTCCCCTCTTTCCTAAAGAGGGGCAAGGGGAGATTACTCGGTAAGGAACCAGCCGCCTGTCATTGCGAGGAGCCTTAGCTCCGCGGCAATCTCATTGACTTCATACGAGAGCCTGAGGTTGCTTCGGGACTTTCGTCCATCGAATGATTGCAGTTCAACGGATTCAAATCCCCCTCTTTCCTAAAGAGGGGCAAGGGGAGATTACTTAGGCAAGGCCGGGTTTATTCCGTTTTCTGTCATTCTGAGGGAGCGTAAGTGACCGAAGAACCTTGTAACTCTCTATTTTTCTAAATACGAGATTCTTCGCTGCGCTCAGAATGACAACATTTGCGAATTAACGAGTCCTTCCTTAGCTTGATTAATACCCCTTAATCCCCCTTTAGAAAAGGGGGAAATTATTAACTTAGGGACTTGCAGATGTCGGTGGAAGAAAACAAGCTCCTTGTACGCCGCTTTTATGAAGAGGTAGTGAGCACCGGGAATCTGGAGTCGATTGAACATTTCATCTCGCCGGAATATGTCGAGGTGCAGGACGGCAAAAGGCACGCCGCGGGCACCGAAGGGGCAAAGGCGCATATCATCGGAGTCCGAGAGACCTATCCCGACCTCCGTGTCACCGTCGAGCGGCAGATAGCCGAGGGTGAATGGGTGGTATCATTGATAATTGCGAGAGGCACGCATAAGGGGTCGTGGCTCGGCATGAAGCCGACCGATAAGCCTGTAACCTTCACCGGGGTGAACGTAGACCGGGTGGTTAACGGCCGAATAGTAGAGCACGGCGGCGCGGCGAACCTGCTATTTCCTCTTTTGGAGGTCGGGGCGGTCAGGGTGGTGGGGGAGGATGTTTAGCTTGAATAAGTCGGCTTAATTTAATCTGTCCGGCCCATTCCGGCTTTCGAAATTCCACTCTTTGCCAAAGCGTGGCCGGAGAGATTATCCGAAGGCTCACCCCCATCCATACTCCCTCAGAACGGGGAATTTCAGGTATGCATGTGTTCGCAGTGGTTTTTCCGACTGTCCTTATAAAAAGGAGAATCCCAGGTGACCATGCATATCATGGACCTTGTCCCTCTCTGGCTTACCTTTGCGTTGACTGTCGCAATAGTCATCCTCGCCATCTACGCGGGCATCCTCTTCTCCCGCTACAGAAAGAAGCGCGCAAAAGAAGGCGAAGAAGCCGACTTCAATACCATAATAGGCGCGACCATAGGCCTGCTGGCGTTCATACTGGCGTTCACCTTCGGTCTTTCGCTCACCCGTTTTGACGCGAGAAAGCACCTGTTATTGGACGAGGCCAACTCCATTGGCACGACGTTCCTGAGGGCCGATTTCCTACCCGAGCCGCACCGCTCCGATATGCGCGAGCTACTCAGGGAGTATGTCGATATACGCGTCAAGCTTGTAAGCCACCCAGGGGAGGTCCTGGAGGCGATTGAGGAATCGGACCGTTTGCATGAGATCATGTGGCGGCACGCGGCGGCCATTGCCAAGATGGACCACAAGAACGCGCCGATTGTGGCGCTATTCATAAGCTCGCTTAACGAGATGTTCGACATACAGACAAAGCGCGTGACCGTGGGCCTTACCTACCGCATACCCTGGCCCATGTGGGCCGCGCTCTACTGCCTGATTATCCTCTCGATGTTCGGGGTAGGCGCCCTTCTTGGCACATCGGACAAGGTAAGCTGGACTCTTGTCCTGGTGCTCTCGCTCGCCTTTTCGGCGGTAATCATGCTGATAGCCGACCTCGACCGGAGCGGCGCAGGCCGCCGCGGCCTCATAAACGTCAACCCCCAGCCGATGTTCGACTTACAAAAGCAGATTAATGTGGCTATGGGGGGAAGCTGAGCAGGTGGCGTGTTGCGGGTGAGGAGGAATAATGAAGCGTATTTGTTGGGTTAGGTTTCGTTAACCTACCTGACTTAAATGGATAGCAAATGTCAAATATGCTTTATATGTTGCAATGCCAAAAAGCATGAATGAACCAATTACAAGGAACACTGTAAAGATATGAAAAAAACCGGCCCATTTGCTCCATTCTCTAGTGTATGAATATTGCGTAAAGTAAGAAAATACAGTTCCGAGTGCAGATGCCAATACTCCAAATGAAAATAGCAGTATTGAAAGCGTTAATGAGCTGCTGGCTTCCTGCGGAATAGATTGATTCCAAATTTTACCGATAAATGCCAATAATCCAGCTGCAGCACCCCCATTAATAAGCATACTGCTTTTGAGAGCTACTTGGGCGAAAGAGAAAACAGAACGAAGCACCTCAATTGAATGTTCTTGCACAGCCTTGTAATATGCCAAGTTCCTTTCAAGCTCTGCCCTGAATAAAGCAAGCTGAGCATCTGATTGCTGCTTATCAAGTTTTCCACTCTTTTCTATATAAGCATCTAATTTATAAAGATATTGTTCAAGGGCTGATATTGAAATGCATTCTAATTTCATTTTTTTATCTGAGTAATTTCATTTCTCAAATCCCTAATCATCAAGTCTCTTGCTTGCATAACACTATCCTTTATCATTTAGCTGTCCGGAAGCTCCCAGATTGCATGAATGTGGTCCGGCAAAACGACCCATGCCCTTACATCGAAAGGCCAGTCGCGCCGCACCTCGCGAGTTATATCATCGAAAGCCTCCAATGATTCATCAAGGCACAGGATAGGCTGGCGCATGTAAGTAACCACCGTGAAAAAATATGTGCTACCACCTCGCGCTCTTCTGTAATGCGGCATATCAAACCTTGAAAATTCAAACGGTTCAAAATGAATGGTGCGCAGAGCGCGCCCTACAAATACTCAAGCGATTCAAATGAGTGGTGCGCAGAGCGCACCCTACATTTGATTAACTTACAGCAGCATCCCCGCTATCGTCGCGGTCGTGAAGCTTGCGAGCACCCCGGCGGCAAGGGCCTTCAAGCTCAGCCGTGCGATCTCCTTTTTCCTCTCAGGCGCGATGGAACCTATGCCGCCGATGAGGATTGCGATGGACCCGAAGTTGGCGAAGCTGCATAGCGCATATGTGGCAATGGCGATGGAGCGGGGCTGTAAAGCCCCGGCCTCTATCATCCCCTGCATCCGCTGGTAGGATATGAACTCGTTAAAGACTATCTTTATGCCGAGAAGCTCCCCCACCTTGAAGCAGTCCTCCCAGGGCACTCCCATGAGGAAAGCGAAAGGCGTGAACACATAACCCGATATCTCCTCAAAGGATGTGCCTACATAGCCGAGGAAGTGGTTGGCCATGCCGATTAGGGCCACGAAGGCAAGGAGCATCGCGCCTATCGTCGCGGCAAGCTTCACGCCCTCTGATGCGCCGTTCGCCGCGGCTTCTATTATGTTGGCGTCATCGCTGCGGAAGAATACCCTGCCCTCGACCGTCTCCACTATCTTCTCAGTCTCCGGGAGCATGAGCTTGGCCATTACCAGTGCCGCAGGCGCGCTCATGACAGAGGCGGCCAGAAGGTGGCCGGGGCTTGCGCCGAAGCTCGCGTAAACGGCCATGACGCTACCCGCTATCGTTGACATGAAGGCCGTCATCACCGCGAAGACCTCTGAAGCGGTCATCCGCCGGAAATATTCCCTCGCCCCTGACACGGCCTCGATGCCCATGAAGACGAAGGCCGAAGTCATGAACGCCTCAACTCCCGAGGCCTTCATGGTGCGCTCCATGACCCAGGCCATGCCCGCGACTATGAGCTGGACGACCCTCAGGTAATAGAGTATGCCCATGAGGGAGGATACGAAGATTATGACCGGGAGCACCTTGAAGGCGAGTACCGCCCCGATATTGAGGTCGGTCGTGAGGCTCCCGAAGAGGAATTGCGAGCCGATGTCCGTGAAATCGAGGAGGCCCGTCATCACTACCCGGGCGAAATCGAAGACCAGGAGGCCCGGCCCTGTCTTGAGTATGACGACCGCGAAAAGGGCCTGGAGCCCCACGCCCCAGGCGACGAGCCTCCAGTTTATCGACCTCCGGGCGCTGCTCAAGCCCCATGCCATGAGAAGGAATACAAAAAGCCCTGCAAGGCCGAAAAGCTTCTCCAAAACGCGGCTACTCCCCGATTATCTTCACAAGCACCCTTTTCCTGCGCCTGCCGTCGAACTCGCCGTAGAATATCCGTTCCCAGGTGCCGAAGTCAAGCCTGCCGCCCGTTACGGCGACAAGGACCTCGCGGCCCATGACGGTCCTTTTCAAATGCGCGTCGGCGTTGTCCTCGCCCGTGTCGTTGTGCCTGTAGCCTGAGACGGGCTCGTGCGGGGCGAGCTTCTCAAGCCACACCCTGAAATCGTTATGCAGCCCTCGCTCGTCGTCGTTAATGAAGACCGACGAAGTGATGTGCATGGAGTTTACGAGCACGAGCCCTTCGCTTATGCCGCTTTCTCTCAGGCACTCATCGACCTTCGGGGTGATGTTCACGAACCCGACCCTTTCCGGGATATCGAAGTAAAGCTCCTTCCTGAATGATTTCATCCGCGCCCCTCCCGTAAAAAATAATCACACTTCTTTAGCCGATCAATTGAGGGTCGGGTGAGATTTCTTCACCCCCTCCCAGCCTCCCCCATCAAGGGGGAGGAGTTGAACAACCGCGCCGCAAGCGGCTGGAAAACAACCTTTGGAGATTAAATCAATTGACTACGAGATTCTTCGTCGCCTTCGACTCCTCAGAATGACAGCTCCTGGACTTTTTCCGCAACCTAAAAGAGCCCGGCTTCCTTGTGTTTAGATGCTATTGTTCCGGCGAGTTTTTCTATCTCGGCGAGGTCCGCCTCCCTGGGCTTCCCTTTTACGAGCACAGGGTCGAGCATCTCGGCCTTGAGGTTGGCGAGGTTGCCCTTGAGCTGCTCTGGCATCTTGCCGCCCCAGCCGAGCGAGCCGATGACGGACGCGAACCTCAGCTTGGGACGCAGCGCGTTAACGAGGAAGGCGGCTGAGACCGCGAGCGGGTGCGCCCCGCCGAGGACGGTCGGAGAGCCTATCACTATCGTCGCCGCGTCCACGAGCGACATTGCGAGCTTACCGGTGTCCGCGTGCGCGAGGTTGAAGACCTCTACCTCCACCCCGTTTCTCCAGAGGGCCTCGGAGAGCGCCTCCGCGAGCGCCTCGGTTGAGCCGTGCATGGAGGCAAAGGCTATGACCGCGCTGTTTCTCACCCTGTCCGAGACCCACTCGGCGTGAGAGGCCATTATGCAGCGGGGGTCTTTGTAGACAGGGCCGTGGCTCGGGGCTATGGCCTTTATGTCGTATTTGGCGAAGCGCTCGAGGTGCTTCTTTATGGTCGGCCTGAAGGGCATCATGACTTCTGAAAAGTACCTCTTCGAGGCCTCGCAGACCTTCTGCTCGTCTTCAATATATATGCCTGAAAACGAAAGGTGAGAGCCGAAGAGGTCGCAGCTGAAGAGGATGCCGTCCTCTCCGAGGTAGGTGGACATCGTCTCCGGCCAGTGCACCCAGGGCGTGTGTATGAACTCGAGCGTCTTGCCGCCGAGGGAAAGCTTCTCGCCGTCCGCGACTGTCCTTATGCGGCTTTCGGGTATGTGGAGGTGGTCCATGAGGAGGTCCCTGCCCTTGGGGCTTGTCAACACCGTAGCTTCCCTGTATTTATCGAGCACCGCCGGCAGCGCGCCAGAGTGGTCCTGCTCCGCGTGGTGCGCGACGATGTAGTCTATCCTGGCGATTTTTTCGAGTCTGGCCATCAGCTCGTTTGCTTTGGAGGGGTCTACGGTGTCGAGGAGGGCGGTCTTTTCGGTCCCTTCGACGATGTATGCGTTGTAGCTCGTGCCGTCCGGCAGAGGTATGAGGGAATCGAAGAGCCGCCTGTCCCTGTCGACAGCCCCGGCCCAAAAGACCCCTTCGGTTATCTTCCTGGGTTCCATCGTTCCTCCTTCCTTGAGTTGCGGTCCCGGTCCCTGGATTCATACCACAGGGCCCGTTTTTTTCAACGAAGCGGGCCTAAAGCGCCCGCTTGAAAACAAGCATGCCTGACGCAATGGAGACGGCGGCGAACGCGGCAAGGAACACGATATCGTACTGCACGGCAACGAGCCCGGCGTCCTTGAAAAGGAGCGCGCGGATGGCGTGGACGGAGTAGGTCTCGGGGTTGACCATCGCGAAGGCCCTGAGCCACCCGGGGAAGCTCTCCACCGGGTATATGGCGCCGCTCGGGAAAAAGAGTATGACGTTCAGAAAGCCGCCGAGCACGCCCACTATCCTCGGGTGGTTTATCCGCCCCATTATCATGAACATGAGCCCCTGGAGGCCGAGAGTCGAAAGGACTATCACGAGCATAAGGAGGAAGAGCGAGCCCGGGGACAGCATGTTCCAGATATATATGCCCGAAATAAGCGAGCCGAAAAAGAGGACCAGCACCGCGAGCACCGTAGTTATGAGAAGCCCGCTCGCGATGAGGCCCATCACGATGTCGCCCTTCGTAAGGGGCGTAAGGAAATAGCTCTCCTCTATGCCGAGGAACTTGTCCATCACGATATTGAAGGCGCCGGTGGTCATCGCGCCGAGGAATATGGCCATTATGACCACGCCCGGGAGGAGCGACTGGTCGTAGTCGACCTTCCTGTAGAGCTCCATGTCCCGGAGCACGGGGCGCGACCTCTCTTCGCGTATGGGGATGAACTCCGTGCCGAGTTCAGGGAGGGCGGCGGACACGGCTGCCCGTATGGCGTTGGCAGATATCGCCTCGGTGTTGTCGAGATAGAGGCCCAGCTCGGGCCCGGCACCCCTTATGGACCTCCTGGTGAAGTCCGGCGGTATCACCATCACGCCTTTATAGTGACCCTCTCTCAGCCCGCGCATGGCCTCGCCCTGGTCCGCTACCATACTGACCTCGACGGTCGCGGGCCCGGCCTCTATCGAGCGCAAGAGCCTCAAGACGCCCTCGGCCCGGGGCCCTCTGTCCTGGTCGACGACCGCAAGGGGCAGGCCCTTTAGCTCGCCCTGGAACGAATGTCCGAGGACAAGGAGGTAGATTATGGGCATCAAAAGGCTCATGGCAACTACGAGCGGGTTCCTTACGAACTTTCGTAGGTCTCTTTCGAAGATAGCGAAAAACCTGCTCAAGCCCTTTACCTCCCCCACTTGGACGGGATGCCCGCGCCGAGGAGGAAGCTAACCTTCTTCGCCTCCTCCTCCCGTATAGGCCTTCCTGTATAGTGGATGAAGACGTCCTCGAGGGTCTGTTCCTTCAGCGTGACCTTCGAGACCCTTCCTCCCATTGTCTTAAGCGCTTCGACGGCCTCGGGGATTATCTCCGCGCCCTTGTCAGAAGAAAGCATGATGCTCTCTCCGCTATAATCCGCGGAGGCCGCCCCTGGAATCGACTTCACGCGCTCGGCCGCTTTTACCATGTCAACGCCGGTTACGACAAGCTCGACCCTGTCCTTCTGGGGGATGGCCCGCTTGAGGCCCGGCACCGTATCGAGCGCGACTATCCTGCCGTAGTCGATTATGGCCACGTGGTCGCATAGCGTCTCGGCCTCCTCCATGTAGTGTGTCGTAAGTAGTATGGTGAGCCTGTCCGCCTTCCTGAAGGCGTCAAGGAGCTCCCAGACGACGTGCCTTGACTGCGGGTCCAGCCCGATGGTCGGCTCGTCGAGTATCAGGAGCGACGGCCTGTGCACCAGTCCCCTCGCTATCTCGAGCCTCCGTCTCATGCCGCCCGAGTAGGTCGCAACGAGGTCGCCCGCCCTCTCCCTCAGGCCGACCATGGAGAGGAGCTCGCCAGCCCTTTCCTTGCGCTCGGCCCTGGGTATCCCGTAAAAGCGGGCGTAGATGTCCATGGTCTCGTAGCCGGTAAGGTCGAGGTCGCTCGTCATGGCCTGGGGGACGACGCCTATCTCCGCGCGCACCGCCGAAGGCTCATGGACCACGTCCCTGCCCATGACCCTGGCAGCGCCGGAACTCGGCTTCATAAGTGTCGTGAGTATCCTTATGAGGGTAGTCTTCCCCGCGCCGTTCGGGCCGAGGAGCCCGAAGAAATCGCCCTCGGGTATAGTGAGGCTAACGCTCTCCAGGGCCCTGACTTCCCCGTAGTCCTTCGTGAGCTCCTTTGTCTCTACGGCCGCGCTCATTTATCAGACCTGTCGAGGTATATCCTCGCGACGACGGTCATTCCGGGCTTGATCGCCCCGCCTGTGTCGCCCAACCCGATCCTTACCCTGAAGGTCTTTATGTCGAGGCGCCCCCTTGTAACGTCCCTCTGGGTGGCAAAGCCGCCGAGCTGCCCTATCTCGACAACCTCGCCCGGAAAGGTCCTGTCCCCGCCTATCAATGTGACCTCGGCCCTGCTGCCTATCGATATGTCGTGTATATCGGTTTCGGGTATGTCAACCCTGGCCCAGATGTCGTCAGGGTCGTAAACCGTGTATATCACGTCGCCGGGATTCACGTATTCCCCGGCCTCGAAGGCCTTGTACGAGACTATGCCGGCTATCGGAGAGGCCAATACCGCGTCTTCAAGGCGCGCTTCGAGGGCCCGCACCTGCGCCTCTGCCTGTCCGAGCCTCGCCCTGGAGGCGGCTATCCTGGTCTCAGCCGCCCTTATGCGAACGTCTGCGTTCCTGATGTTCGCCTCTGCGCTCCTCTGCCTCGACCTCGCGCTCTCAAGCAGGGCCCTGCTCGAATCGTACGCTGCCTTAGCGGCGTCCATGTCCCTCCTTGAAACGAAGCCTTCGTTGAAAAGCCCCTCGGTCCTTTCGAAGTTCTCCCTGGCCTCCTCGAAACGCGCGCTTGCTGCTTCGGCCTCGGCCCGGAGTGCCTCGACCTCGTGCGCCGCGACCTCCCTCTCCACTCTGGCGTTCTCGAGCGCGGCCCTGGCCTCCTCTATCGCCTCCCTCTCGGCGGCTGCCGCTGCCCTCCCTTCGTCGGCCCTGGCCGCAAGCTCCCTTTCATCGAGCCTCGCGACGACAGCGCCCTTCTCTATCCTGTCACCCTCCCGGCAGCAGAGCCAGTCGAGCCGCCCGGATATCTTCGGCGCAAGCTCAACCTCGGTAGCTTCCGCCACCCCTGCCGTCTCAACGAAGCCCGGAGGGGCCTGGGGCCTGGAATAAAGAAAAACGGCGAGCGCAGCCGCAAGGGCGGCTACGAATATCGCCAGTGGTTTGAGTCGCTTTGCAGTCATCACTGAACTCCATGATTTTCCGATAATCTTAACAGAATAAGCATCATATTACCATGCACCCTGTCCAGTAGCTTCTGCAGAGTGGCAAAGTGGACGAGGCTCTCCGGGAGGCCCTGGCGGGAGGATAGAATGAATTGCCCCGCCGGAAGCGAGGAATTCAGCCATTAGAGATCAAACAGGCTTTCGCTTTAATGGGAGCGGGACGGGCAGGAGACAGGAAAGGAAGCCCCGGCCCGCCAAGGGGCCGGGAGAAAGTTTTTCAGCAAATAAGCCGTACATATTAAAGTCGATTCAAGAGGCCCTGGATCCGTCTCGGGTCATTCCTTTACCCTCTCGGCGTTCGCGACGATCATGCCGCCTATCTCGATGCCGCCCTCCTGGGCCGCCTTGACCGAGGCCGCGTCCCAGTCCTGGCCGTCCTGCCTCCAGACGGCGTTGAAGACCATCCTCTCGCCTTCGGCGAGCATCTCAAGCGGCGGGGCCTTGGTTTTGTACCTCGGGACGAAAAGGAGGCTCCTGAATTCGGAATCGCCGGATTTTATCGCCGGGCACCCGGCAACGAACCAGTGCTCCGTAAGGCGTTCGACCGTCTTTGCTCCGGTTATGACGTCGGCTGCCCTGGGCATCGCATCGACCTCCCTCGATCCGCTCAACCCCTCCGCGACCGTTACCGTAAACCTGTTTGTGCCGTCGCCCGAGTCGAAGCCGCGCGGCTCGCCGACCTGGATTGCGAGTTTCATTCGCTACACCTCTGCCGTTTTTATCGACTCATGATATAACACGGCAGTCAAGGTGGCAAATGAAAAAACCGCCTCAGCTGAAGGCCCCCAGCGCGGCCTTCACCTTCACGAGGTACTTCTCTCCGCTCACAGGGAGGTTCCCCCTGTAATACCGGGCTATGCCTTCCTCGAAGCCCCAGCGCCTTATGTTTTCGGACAGTATCCGGCAGCCGGCGTTTATGTTATTGTCGATGTCGAAAAGGGTGCCGTGTACGCCCAGCTCCTTTTTCCAGAACGGCATCACCTGCATGAGCCCCTGCGCCCCCTTGCTGCTCACAGCGAAAGGGTTCCCGTGCGACTCCACCTTGATTATCGCCGCGACGAGACCCGGCTCAAGCCCGTACCGGCTGCTGTAACGGAGCACCGCCATCCCTATCTCGCCTGCTTCCCGTTCGCTAAGCGACGGGTTCATTGCCGCCATCAGGCCCTGCCAGTACGCGCGCTCGGCCTCGGACTGCCCGCCGGTCTGGTAAGTACCGGCCAACGCCCCGACAAGTTGCGCGCTCACCTTATTCCGGATGAGGGCGGCGTTCAGAGCGAGCCAGAACGGAAGAAAAACCGCCAGGCAGAAAAATATGGAAGAATACCAGCCTGAGCGCCTCCGCCGGATGGCCCCAGTCCCCTCTCCGCTCATCAGCATCGTGCCGTCCTCCTTGTAACAGGGCTCGTCAACGCTGTCTCGGCGGCCTTGGCCCATGACCGGGCAAAGCGAGTCGTCAAAAGCGGGTTCATGCGGCTCATAAATTATAGCCGGGTTTTCGGTTTCCGCAATTCATGCCTTCCGCCGGACTTGCGGCGTCCGCTCTTCCTGCTATCATCTGGTAGTGGCCGGACGGAGGGACTGTATGGGCAAACAAACTGGGAGAACGGTTTTTGCGGCGGTCCTGGCCCTTATCGCGGCCTGCGCGGGCCCGGGCCGCGCCGGTGCCGTGGAACCGCAATATTCGTTCAGCGTAAAGACAGCCATGGACACCGTCTCCCGCTGGCCTGAGGCGTCCAGGGGGACTGCAATGGAAATGATAGGGAAGTACGGGGCCCCTGACGGCATCACAAGGGACGTCATCTACTGGAAGAACAGGGGGGGATGGCTCGAGATAAAGGTCAGGAAGACCGGGGCCCTCCATAATTTCCCGCTCCCACACGAGGACGTGATCGAGCAGGTCGTTGCCTACGAGGTGCCGCCGGGAAGATATGACGACATAGCGGTCTTCAACGGAAGCGTGTTGCCGGACAGGACCAGGGGGACGATTTCTGCGCGGTGCCGGAGCGAGGCAATGAACTATGCGGCATTGAACATAGCGCACGACCTGATAACGAAAGGCCTCAGCGTCGAGGCCGCCAGGGAGAGCCTGGCAGCGATAGCGAGAGGGCACGCGGAAGGGAAAAAGCACCGGTATACGGAAGGCCTGCATTTCATCTCCGAAAACCCGGAGGTGACAAGGGACCCGGACTTCGCCTTTTGAGGCGCGCATCGCCCAGCCGAACCGGTCACGGCTTCGGTCGTGCTCAACGAGTCCCGCTGCCCAGAAAACGTCCGACGAGCGCCATCATCTCCCGCGCCTTGTACGGTTTTGTGATGACGCCCGAGAAGCCGAACTCCGCGTAGTCGGACATTACAGGGTCGTCCGAATAGCCGCTTGAGACGATAACCTTTGCGGAAGGGTCTATCTCGAGGACGCGCCGGGCCGCTTCCCTGCCTCCCATGCCAGCAGGCACGGTAAGGTCCATTATGACGAGGTCGAAGCCCCTGCCCTCGGACCTGGCCCCCTCGAAGACCGCGACCGCCTCTGCCCCGTCCCTTGCCGACTCGACCTCGCATCCCATGCTCTTGAGTATCTCGCCCAGGGCCTCCCTTATCATCTCGTCGTCGTCCATGACCAGGACCCTTCCACTGCGCTGAGGAGCCGTGCATGGCCCGGCGTCCGCGCCTGTTCCGGCAGAGGCCGGCAGATAGACGGAAAAGGCCGAGCCTCTCCCGGGCGCGGATTCGGCCTCCATGAAGCCCCCGTGGTTCCTTATTATGGAATGGGCCGCGGCAAGGCCGAGCCCGCTCCCGCCATGCTTTGTGGTGTAATACGGGTCAAAGACCTTCTCAAGGTCCGCTTCCCGTATCCCTGCGCCGCTGTCTTCAACCCGGATGCACACATGGGGCGAGCCCAGGTGCCGCTCCTTCGCCTCGGACGTATTGAACGCGACGACCCTTATCAGCCCTCCGGAGGGCATGGCCTCTTCGGCGTTGACGACGATATTCTGGATGGCCTGGGAGAGCATTCCCTCGTCCGCGTCGATCGGCAGCAGCCCCTGGGCAATCGAGAACTCGCATTTCGACCTGGAGCCGGCGGTCACGAACGAACACCAGTCGGCGATTGCGTTTTCCAGTAGAAGCGTGCTCTTAACGGGCGCCCCTCCTTTTGAGAACGTAAGGAACTGGCGCACCAGCCGCTTGGCCTCGTTGCAGGCCTTCTCCGCCTCCCTGAGGCGCCCCGAAACCTTATCGTCAGGCCCGTAAAACATGGCGAGCGAGACGTTGCCGGTTATCCCGGTGAGGAGGTTGTTGAAGTCGTGCGCTATGCCGCCGGCGAGCCTGCCGAGGGATTCGAGCTTCTGTGTCCTTATGAACTCGGCCTCGAGCCCCTTCCTCAAGGTTATGTCCTTGACCGTCGCACAGTAGTTGAGGATGTCGCCCCCCGGCCCTCTTATCACGAAGGGGCTTATGATGACAGGGAAAAGGCTTCCGTCCTTTTTCCTGAAGACGAACTCGTAATCGCCGTCCTTACCGTCTTTCATCTCCGAGAAGGCCGCCTCTATCCGGGGCAGCTCCTCCTCGGGCCAGTACGGCATCGGGGCCTTCCTGCCGGCAAGCTCGTCTTTCGAGTAGCCGACCATCCTGAAAAAAGCCGGGTTCCCGTCCACGAACCGGCGTTCGCCGTCGAACATGCTGAAGCCGTCGTGCATGGACCTTATGAGGCTCTCGGTGCGGTTCTTGCTGTCGACAAGGGCCTTTTCATATTCAACCCTATCGGTTATGTCCCTGAAGATGCCGAGTATGCGCCCGCCCTCGTCGAACGAGAGCGGGGCCGCGCTTATGTGTACGTTTACAATGGAGCCGTCCTTCCTTATGATCTCCCCGTCGTAATCGGCGGCCCTGCCCTTTACCGAGTGGACGGCGAACTTGCGCCTGTATTCCTCGGTCTTTCCCGGTGGGTGGAGCCTTGATTGGTGCATTCCGAGAAGCTCTTTTCTCGTCCACCCGGTAAGGGCCTCGCCCTGCCTGTTGGTGTCGACGATAATGCCTGTCTCAATATCGGCGAGGAACGCTGCGTCATTCAGGTTCTCGAAGAGGTGCCTGTACTTCTCCTCGGACTCCCTGAGGCGCTCCTCGGCCATCCTGTAATCTGTTATGTCCCTGGCCAGGACGACCGCCCCGGCGACGGTCCCGTCGTAATCGAGATAGGGGTGATACGTTACGTTCATGAACCTGCGACCTGCCGCCCGGAAGGTGAACCATTCCCTGTAATTTATCACCTCCCCGGCAAAGCAGCGGTCCAGGTAATCCTTAACGAAATTCCTGAATATGGGCTCGCCCAGGAGCTCGTGGACCTTGCGGCCGACGATCTCCTCCCTCTTTTTTCCGTGGGCCTTGAGATATGCGCAGCTTACTACCAGATATTCGTAATTCCTGCCGACTATGGCGATATGGTCAGGGGAAGGAGAGATGAAGCGCTCGTAAAACCTGAGGAATTCCTGTGCCATGCGACTTCTCCCGGTTGCTTGTGGAGAGGATGGGCACCCTGGCTTTCAAGCCGTTGGCACACCTTTCCGGCTCCCCGTCATGGAGGGGCCCGGGTCCCATTCAGCTCTGGAATTATATCACAACCGTAACCACCCTGTCATCTTCCAAGGAGGCTCCGGCAAACCTCGGGACTTCGGCTATAATCGCAAATAGGTAAACATGCCAGAAGACATATCGAAACTCAGAATAGAGAAGGCTCCGGGAAAAAAAGGGTACAGGAGGAGGAAGAGGAGGCCCCTGTACTGGGCGGGTGCCGTTACGCTCCTGGTCCTTGCCGCCTATCTGGCGTTCCGCGTCTTCAGCGAGACTGCGGTAAGGGCAGCCCAGGTATCGATAACATACCCTTCCGAGGGGCTCACGGTCCTTAACGCGAGCGGCTATGTGGCCGCGGAAAGGAAGGCCGCCCTCTCATCGAAGGTGACCGGCAGGCTCGTCTGGCTCGGGGTCGAGGAAGGCAGCCCTGTCGAGAAGGGGCAGATAGTCGCGCGCCTTGAGAGCTCCGACCTCGAGGCCGCGCTCGACGAGGCAAGCGCGTCTCTCAAGGCCTCAAGCGACAACCTGGAGGCCGCAAGGGCCGAGCTTGTCGACGCGAGAAACGACTACCGGAGAAAAAAGGAGCTCATGGAGATGGAGTTCGTCGCCGAGAGCGTCTTCGAGGCCGCGGAAGCCAGGCTCAGGAAGGCGGAGGCCTCGTTCGAGGCGGCCAGGGCCGGGGTGAGGGCCGCCGAAGCC
>DIDN01000062.1 GCA_002418185.1 Deltaproteobacteria bacterium UBA5799 | reverse complement strand
TATCCTTTTCTGGTAGCTCCCTGGGTAAAAGGCGGCAAGCGACCTTACGGTATCCTCGACGCTCAGGTCGACGAGGAACTCCCTCGGGGTTATCCGCTCCTGCCCGACAAGGTGGAGCTCGAGCCCGGGGTGCCTCGGCGCTATGGTGTTAAAGGCCTCTATGATGACGTGGAGCCCCTTTTCAGGGCTTATCCTGCCGACGCATATGAGCCTCCTGTCGCCTCTACTGGGCGTTACCTGGCTGAAGCGGGAGCAGTCCACGCCGTTATGCAGCGTCCTCACCCTGGGAGCGTGCGCCGGGAACGCCTCGCGCGTCCTTGAGGTTATATAGTCGCTGCAGCAGACTACGAGGTCTATCGACGCCAGGCGCGACTCCATTGTCTGCCTGTCGAGCTGGGAGAGCCACTCGTTATGCACGTGCAGGACCAGCTTCATGCCGGGGTTCAGGGCCTTCACTACCGGCGCGAACTGGGTGAAGTTGTTTATGTGGGCGATATCCGGTCCGAGCCTCCTGAGGTCGAGCGCGAGCTGTACCGCGTAGGACGGATAATACAGGAGCGAGCTGAAAAAGGGCCTTTTCAGGGTGTAGAGGGGGCGTAGCCTGCCGGTGAACCTCCTCATGAACCTGTCCGGGCCGGCAGAGAGCCGCCTTACCTTCATGCCGGGCGGGTCGATGTTCGGGCCGCCCCTGCTCGTGTATACGGCGATGTCGAACTCGTTTTTGAGCCTCTTCGCGAGTTCCAGGATTATGATGCTTATGGAGCTCTTGAACGAGGAGTCGAGCGGGTTCGTGACGAAGGCCACCTTCGGTCTCATGCCGTCTCCCGCCCCGGCTCCGGCGCCAGGGAATAAAGGAGGCCGAGGACGTTCTCCCTTACCCCCGGCATGCCGGCCTTGAGGGCCGCCGACATGTCGGCCCTTTCCTCGAAGGCCTTCTCTATGACGCCGAGCACGCCGTCTGAATCGAGCGAGCACGGGTCGGCAACGGACGAGCCTGCCCCTACCGTCTCCATGACGCCCTTGAACTTCTCGCTGTATGCGATGGCCACGGCCGGGACTCCCTGCGAGAGCGCCGCTATGCAGGAGTGCATCCGCGAGCCTATGAAAAACCCGCACATCCCGATGATGTGCTTTATCCCGGCGGGGCCGTACTCGCCGCATACGAGCGAGATGCTCTTGCCGTAAACAGGCTTGAGCTCGTCGTAGACCTTCCGGCATGCCTCGGCGTCGCTCTCGGGGTGCTCGCTTCCGCCGAAGACGTGCGGTATAAGGACGACGTGCGCGCGTTTCCTGCTTATGAGGAAGTCTATTGCCTCCCTTACCAGGAGCCTGTAATCGAGCCTCAGTCCGAACATGTTGTCGCGCGTGTAGCCTCCCATGTAAAGGAGTCCGCTCACGTTGAAGCCGACTACCGCGGAAGCGCCTTCGGCGCCGTCGAAGCCGGGGCCTTCGACGGCGATCCCCTCGGGCTTTTCGGGGTCGAGGACAAAGCCCACGTCGTGGCAGAACTGCACCTTTTCGCTCCTGCCCGATACCCCGAGAAGGCGCCGCACCTCTCCGACCCCCTTGTAGTCCCGGGAATAGACCATTGTGGAGTTCCCCAGGATGAACCTCGCCACCGACCTCGATAACCTGCTCCTGTACGGGCCGTATGTCTGCGGGAGCTGCACTAGCGGCGTTCCCATGAGTATGACAAGTATCTGGGGGAGGGCGACGTAGATGAACCGCCCGAGCCCGTAGATGTCGCTAAGGCTGTCGCCGCCTGCTATCGAGGCGGCCATGTCGGCAGAACGAAGCTCGTTCAGCGTGGAGTTCCCGTTTATTATCCGCCTCCGGACGCCCTCGGGCATTATGCGCGAAAGCGCCGCAAGGAGGATTAGCAGGGCGATGTTGTTGGGCAGAAAGAGCCTTTTTGAGAACCTTATGTTCACCACCTTCACCAGGACCTCGCGCCCCTTGCAGGAGAAATTGTGGAACTCGCCTGTCCTTGCGTAGTCGAGCAGGCATATCTCGGCACCCGGGTGCCAGCTCAGTACGCTTTTTAAGGCGCCTGCCGTAAGCGCGCCGACGCCCATGTTCCTGGTATTAAAGGATGCCCCCAGGAGAAGTACCTTCAATGTCCGTTTTTTGGTCTTGTCAGGGATGGTCCGTAACGCTCCGGTTACGTGAATGAAAAAAGCGGTGCGGATGTGAATTGCGGCAGTGCGGCCTGAAGGGGTCCGGGCGTACAGGCCGGCCCGCGGTGCGGGCCGGCCTGCATACCGGAATTACTCTTTTACTGCACTGTAAGGGTGGAAGGCGGCGCCGGCGTGGTCGCTACGTTTGCCGTCCCGCCGAACTGGAACGCGCCCCTGTCCCAGTTGCCGTTGCTCCCGCGCACAATGCCGAGCATGTCGATATTGAAGGGGGATGAGAGGCTCATGCCTGACTTTGTCGAGGTCCTGAGCCTGAAGTCCTTGCCCGAGTAGCTTACGAAGGGGTCTCCGGAGCCGACCTGAATGTTCGACTCGCTGATCTTCCCTTCGTTCGAGCCCTTGAACCAGTTGTAGTCGTGCTTTACTGCACCGCCGAATGCGATGGAAGGGCTGTTGTACCAGAGGTTGTTGTATGCAACGACGTTGCTTAAGGACCTGTATATTGGGAATATCTTGCCCGAGCCGCCGCTCTTGAGGTCCACGAAGGTGTTGTTGTATATCCTTATGTCCCTGGCGTAGTAGGTCGAGTCGGAAGACCAGCTCCCGATGGCCCCGTTATTGGAGGTGCCGCCGAAGTCTACCGTCCACTGGAATATGTTGCCGTATATGTCCCAGTTACTGGCCCAGCCCATTATGATCCCGCCCGTGCTCCTGTAGTCCCTGATGTAGTTATACCTCATGACGACGTCGTGGGTGTTCCTGGCCGACCAGATCTCCGAGTGCTGTGAGGACGAGCCGTTGGTGCCGCTCCTCTCGAGAAGCGAATACTCTATCAGTATGTTGGAGACCTTCTGCGTGTAGAAGACGACCCTGCTCGGATGGTGCGCCCAGATGTACTGGAACTTCCAGTTCTTGCCGCCGTATATGCCGTAGACCGCGTCCTGGCCGGTGCAGGATGAGCAGGCCTTGAACGAGAGCTCCATGTGCTTGAAGGTGAGATTGTTGACGGCCTTCGGCATGCTTATGAGTTTTACGGTATTGCTGGACCCGGTATGCTGTACCTTTATGCCGTGTCCCGAGGTCCACTTGCCCGGCCCGCCCCCGGTCTGGCCGTTAATCTCGTAATAGCCGGTATTGAACTTGAGCGTGCTTGTGAATACGGCTGGCCCGTCGGCATAGGAGCTGTTCCAGCCGGTGTTGGTACCGTGGTCCGATACGGTTGCCTTCTTTATCGTTATCCACTTGCCGTTCTCCGCGTCGGAAAAGGTGCGGCCCGGGTACGTGCCCTTCGCTATGTAATAGGTGTCGCCGCGCACAAGAGAGGATGGAAGGGCTGGATAGGCGTTCGCCCAGTCGCTGCCGTTGCCGCTTGCCCCGGCCCTCACATAGCGGACGGCGGCATCGGAAATGTCGGGAAAGGCGCATAACGCCAGGAAGACAAGCGTCGCTAAGATACCAATTTTCTTCATTACAACCTCCTTTGGCCTATTCTTTTCCACACCCCCCCTGGGGCGTGTTTCCAGGGAAGGATACAGGAGATTGCATCGTAAAAATGTGATTTAAATCACCATGTTAGGATTAAATTTTGATAATCTCTCTAAACTAAATCAGGAATTCTCTCATTTCATAAATAATTAAATCTCGGCGATGCCTCCATACCGAGGAAAAGCCTGTGCCATACCTCGAAGTTAAGAAGAGGGAAGATCATCCTGTTGTGGTCCTCCCTGCCGCTCATGTGCGCCTCTACAAGCCTCTTGACGACCTTTTTATCGAAGAGCCCGTGCCCAAGCGCGCCAGTGGAGCATAGCGTGTCCATGGTGAAGTCCTTAAGCTCCGAGCGGAGCCACCTGGATATCGGCGTTGGGAACCCTTCTTTCTTCCGATATGTGATCTCGTCGGGGAGCAGGCGCTCCATCGACCTCTTGAGGATGTATTTGGTTACGAGCCTCCGTACCTTTAAGCCCGCGGGTATGTTGAAGGCAAGCTCGACGAAGGTGTAGTCGAGGAAAGGGACCCTGGCCTCCACCGAGGCCGCCATTCCCATCTTGTCCTTTTTCATGAGGAGGTCGTCCGGAAGCCATACGCTCAGGTCGAGCAGCAGTATCCTGTCTATATCGTCGAGACCCTCCGTGGCCGGCATGAGCCTCTCGAATACGTCCTTGAAGGCGCTCTTTGAATCGTCGTACCTGAGGATTTCGCGTTTGAGGTCGTCGGGGAAGACCGTGTGCCATGACATGTACCTTTCGCGGAAGTCCCGTATGGACATGGACCTGTGGCCTTTCTTGAGGAGAGGGGACCTGGGGAGCATCCTTATAAGGGGGTTCAACACCCCGTCCCTTAAAACCCCGGGCATCAGCATGTAATATCTGGAGAGGACCTCGCCCCAGTGCCTGTTGTACCCGGCGAAGAGCTCGTCCGAGCCCTCGCCGGTAAGGAGCACCGTGACCCCGTTCTCCTTGGCGAGCCTCGAGACGAAATAGAGCGGGATGGAGGCAGGCTCCCCGATGGGTTCGTCCTGATGCCATATGGCCCTGGGGAGGCAGTCGAGGAACCTCTCGGCAGTCACTACGGTTTCGTGGTAGCTGCTATTGAAGTGCGACGCCGCCTTCCTCGAATACCTGAACTCCGAGACGCTGTCGTCGCCGGCTTCGCTGTACCCTACGGTAAACGAATGGACCGGGCGGCCCGACAGCTCTGTCATGAGCCCGAGTATGGCGCTCGAATCGAGCCCGCCGCTCAGGAGCGCGCCGACCGGCACGTCGCTCTGCATGCGTTTCCTTACCGACTCCCTGAGAGCGGAGAAGACGTGTTCCGCCACCTCCTGCTCGCCCGCCTTTCTCATGCGGTTCACGACAGACTCGTCTTTCCTGACCTCCCAGTACCGTCTTATGCGAGCAACCCCCCGGCTCACGGTCATCATGTGCCCTGGCTGGAGCTTCATTATCCCCCTGAACATGGTCCTCGGCCCGGGCACGTAATGGAGGGTAAGGAAATTGGACAGGGCCTGGAGGTCCACCTCCCTCGGCACGCCGGGGTCTTCGAGTATCGACTTTATTTCGGAGGCGAAGGCGATGAACCCGCCGTCCATGTAGTAGTAGACCGGCTTTATGCCGAGCCTGTCCCTGACGACGACGAGCTCCGTTTTCCTCCGGTCCCACACGGCTATGGCGAACATGCCGTTAAGGCGCGAGGCGAAATCGGTCCCGTATTCCTCGTACGCGTGTACGATCACCTCCGTATCGGACTGCGACCTGAAGACATGGCCCGCATCTCTCAGGTCCTTCCGGATATCGAGATAATTGTAGATCTCTCCGTTAAATACGACCGCGACGTTTCCGTCCTCGTTCATCATCGGCTGGCGTCCGAGCGAGGAGAGGTCGATTATGCTGAGCCTCCTGTGCCCCAGACCCAGCGGCCCGTCTATGTAGACGCCCCTGTCGTCCGGGCCCCTGTGCTCCATTACGTCTGTCATGGCCTCGATCCCGGCCCTCTCGGAGTCCCTGCCGTCAAAGTACAATTTTCCGCAGATGCCGCACATCCCTATTCCCTCTCCCTCGGCTGAAAAAGCCTCTTCATCTGGCTTGACCTTAGCTCCTTTATGAACTCCGCGTCGTCTATCCGCTCTTTCCTTCCGAGGAGGGACCCCGCGTACCCGGCGGCCATGCCGAGGCCGTCGAGCGGCGACCTCAAAAGGCACTTGAGCGCCCTCAGGGCGAAGAAGGCCGGGTGGTAGCCCATGAAATAGGAGCCGCGCCCGCGCTCCATGCCCGACCTGAAAAGCCCCCTGGCGCGCCCCTCGGGCCTCAGGTGAATGACCTTGAGCCCCGGCACGGGCCATGCCTCCCATCCGCGCATCCGCGCCTTTATCTCGTCTATGCCGTCCCAGCCCATCGCCTCCACGAGCCCTCCTATATCTTCCAGGCACTTGACCCTGTACACCTTGCATGCTCCGAGCGTGTGCCCTTCCGCGGACTTCTCCTCCACGAGGGCCTCGCCGTTACGGACATGGCTTATGCCGCTCGTTATGCCGAGCCCGGGGTTACGCGCCAAGCAATCGAGCGCCCTTTCAAAGAAGTCTGGCCCGAAGGAGAGGTCCGCGTCGAGCTTGACGACGAAGGCCAGGTCGGCGGACTCAAGCGCCGCGTACCCCTCGTAGAAAAGCCTGACTATGTGTCCGCCCCTCACCCTTTCGGAGCCCGGGAGCCTCAAGAGCCTTATCCAGGGGTGACTTCCGGCATACCCTTCGACGATTTCCGGGGTCCTGTCCCGCGAGCCGTCGTCTACTATTACCCATTCGAGGGGCTTCAGCCTCTGCGAGAGCACGGACTCGACCGTATGCCCGATAAAGGCCTCCTCGTTCTTTACGGGGCTGATGACCGCGTACCGCGCCTCACGTCCCATGCTTGACTGCGCCGCCGGATATGAGTCCGTTCACCGCCCCGAGGTAGACCTCCGACATGACGGGCCATGCGACCACGTCGTAGGAGCGCGCGGCCCGCTCGGTATAGTCCTTCCTCTCGTCCGGGTTCCTGCAAAACTCCTCTATCCGGAGGGCGAGGTCCTCGGGGTCGCCGGGCTTGAAGTATTTTATGCCGTCGTCACCGAAGACAGACATTATTGATTCGAGCCTTGAGGCGACCACCGGCATCCTCATGCAGACGTACTCGAATACCTTTGTCGAGAGTGCGAGCCTCATGAACGGGTCGTCGAGGTAGGGGACGACTCCCATGTCCGAGGCGCCTATGGCCTCGCCCACCCTGTCCAGGGGCAGGTAGCCGTATAGGCGGACGTGTTCCGCGAGGGACCTTTCCCTTATGAGGTCTTCGAGTTCCTCCCTGTAAGAAGGGTCGAATCTGCCGTAGACGGAAAGGCGGGTCTTGGGGAGCCTCGTCCTGAGGAGCGAGACCGCTTCCACCGCTACGTGCAGGCCGAACCTCCGGGCCACGGTGCCGTGATACAGGAGGGCCGGGCCGTCTTCTATCTTCCTCCACTCCCGCTCCGGAGGTGCGCTGAAGACGGCGTTATCGGCCGAGTTGAAGACGAGCACTATCTTGTCAGGGGGCACGCCCCGCTCTATCAGCCTCTGCCTGAAGCCGGGGCTCGTAGTAAGGACCTTGTCTGCGAAAGCGCATGAGAGCTTTTCCGCCGCCTTTACGAACGGCAGGAGCGCCGCCGTCACGGAGCCCCGCGTCCGTGACTCGTACAGCTCGACCGTAAGGTCGTGCAGGTCGAGGATTACCGGCACTCCGGCCATCCTGTGGGCGAGGCCCACGAACACCAGGTGGTCCGGCATGTTGTGCACCTGGATGAGGCTGTACCTCCGCCGGAGCGAAAGCCGCAGGAGCTTTGCAAGCGAGAGCGCGGCGAAAACCGACGAAGCGATGAAGTACCTGAAGAGGCTCTCCGTCCGCTCGGGCCATCTCATTACCCGGTGGGCGGTAACCCTGCCGTAGTCCCCGAGCGCATCCTCTCCCTTGCTCCTGAGGCATATGATATCGACCTCGAAACCGGCCTTTGCCAGCACCTCGGCCTCGCGCCTTACCCTCGGGTCTGCCGGGTAGCATGAAAATACCGCCATACCCACTCGTGCCGTTTTCATTTACGGGGTTAGGCCGCATTCCCGCCGGTAAGGAGCCATCTAAGGCATGCGGCGCTCCTCCTGGCCTTGTGCGCGGCCGACCTCCTTTCCGCTGGCTTGAGGACATAGAGTGCGCCTGAACCCGCGCACCTGACTGCCTGGTGCACAAGGACTATCGCGAGATACGCTGCCCTGGCGGCCGTACCCCTGTGCTTTTCCCAGTATTTCAGGTTCGCCTTCTGCATCTCTATATAGAACCTGACCGGCGCAAGGGCCGAGCTCGATCCGCCGTAATGCACCGCCTCGGCCTCCGTGCAGTACCAGTTCTCGTACCCTGCGTCATGGAACCTCTTGCACCAGTCCTTGTCTTCGGCATAGAAAAAGAACCTCTCGTCGAGAATCCCTATCTCGTCTATCGCCTTGCGCCTGGCCATCAGGATGCACCCGCTGAGGGCCTCGACCCGTTCCGACCTTTCGTGGGCGAAGTAGTTCCAGCCGTCAAGGCCGATTGCCGAAAGGAGGCTTCCGCCGAGGCTCGGGAAACGCCTGCACGTGGGCTGAAGGCTCTCGTCCTGGTTCAAGACCCTCGGACCTGCCAGGGCGGCCCGGGGGCGGGCTTCCAGGAACTTCAGCAGCTCTTCAAGGCAGCCGTCGAGGAGCACCACGTCCGAGTTTACGAGGCAGACGTATCTCCCTGTACTCTCCCTGATTCCGATGTTATTAGCCCTGGCAAAGCCCAGGTTCTCGCTCTGCTCAAGCACCTTGACGCCGGGGAACCTTTCGGTTACCGCCCTTGCGGAACCGTCCGACGAGGCGTTATCGACCACGATCACCTCAGCGTCCAGGCTCCCGAGTCCGTCGGGGAGCGACCGCAGGCACTTCATGAGGTATTCCCTGGCGTTCCAGTTGACGATTATGACTGAGAGGTCCGGCATCAGGCCCTTGCCGGTTCCTGGGCCGCTGCCACGGGAGCGGGGGCCCGGGACGCCTCCTTCTCCATCAGCGCCCTTACGGCGGCTATCATGCCGATGAGCATGTAAAGGATGACCTTTATCTGGTCGAAATAAGAGACCCCGAAGAAGGAGATGATGTGCACGAAGAGCGCGGCCCCCAGCGCCCAGACGACCCTGTCTGTGCCAGGAGCGAAAAGGCCCGACTTTACGGCCCTCCCGACCGTCTGGAAGGAGACGGCGAGTATCGCAATGAAGAGGGCGAGCGTGACAAGCCCGCCGTCGACGGCGATTCGGATGAAATGGTTTGTGACGTCGAAGAGGTAGTAGCCCCAGCCCGCCGTGGATTTTATTCCCATGAGCCACCATTCCCCTATCCTGTTCACGAACTGGTCGATGAGGTGGTACCTGTGGTAGGCGGTGGAGGCGCCGAAGAGCTTGACCCTCATGATAAGCGCCCAGACGGGGGCCTTCATCACGAGGTGCAGGCCGACGAGCGTTATCAGGAGGAGCCACCTGAGCTGCCTCATGCGGCTCCTGAAGTGCCACATGAAAATACCGACTATCCCGGCCAGGTAGGCGAGCGCCGGGCCGCTCGACGAGGTGCTTATCGTTATGAGCGTCGTAGCTGCTATCCCGGCGTACATGAGGAGAGCCCGGTGCTTGAGTTTCCTCACCGCGTAAAAGAGCGGGAGGAGCGACGCGCTGAACGACCCCGCCGTTATCGGGTGGGCGAAGGCGCCCTGGCACCTGAGCTTGCCTTCCCTTATGGCGGTGAATTCCGGGACGCCGCCGAAGACCGAGAAGATGTTCCTCTGCGTCGTCATCTCGTAGACCATGGCAAGGGCCACGGGGATGGCCGTTACGGCGAGCGTCTTTATGACCCAGAGTATGTCCTCGATGCTCCGGACGAGAAACCTCGTCAGGAAATAGACGCCTATGATGTCGAATGATATGCCGAGCCTGTTGACGAATGCCGCGGAGGTCTGCCAGAGTATCGTGTATACGACGATGCTCGACAGCGCCCACAGGAGCATGAGCTTGTCGATCCCGTTGAGCCTCAAATTGTATTCTGACCTCAGCAGCACCCTGGTCCAGCCGAAGAGCACGAGTATTCTCAGTATGAAGAAATCGAGGGTGAATATGATGATCCTCTGCTGTATGGGTATGAAGACGACGGCCAGGATGAGCGGCACAAGCGCGGCCCTCCTCGGCAGTATCAGCATGAGAAAGCCCGAGGTGAGGGCGAACGCCAGGGCAAGCGGGTGTATGTCGCCGTACTGGTCCATGATCTGTCCTTAGGCGAGGTACCTGTAAAAAAGCCTTCCGAGAAGCCTGTTCGAGAAGCCCGGGATGACCCTGAAGAGCGCGCCTGCCGCGCGCGCCGCCTTCCCGCCCTCGGCCTTTACGGCGGCATCCAGCGCCGGGGCGTACATGTAATACAGGGGATATCTCTCGGCCCCCCACCTGGATTTGAAGTCCATGAGGCCCTTGTTACCGATGAAGGTCCTGCCGAAGTCGAATACGCGGCGCCCTTCGTGAGAGGCCTTCTTGATGGCGGTCCAGATGGCCAGTTGGCTCGCCCCGGACCCGAAGTGCCGCTCGTCGGAAGCGCCGAACTTGTAGTAGGCCGTGTCGTTATAGTGGAGGAGCAGCACCCCGGATAGCGCCAGCCCACCTTTTTCAACGATTATGA
Source organism: Deltaproteobacteria bacterium UBA5799 (assembly GCA_002418185.1). Taxonomy (GTDB): domain Bacteria; phylum Desulfobacterota; class GWC2-55-46; order GWC2-55-46; family GWC2-55-46; genus UBA5799. The sequence goes on along the minus strand of DIDN01000062.1, from coordinate 16,502 downwards.
GCGACGCCAGGCCGCGCGCGTGGAGTTCCCTCCAGAGGTTCCTGAAGAAGCTGAAAGGCTGGACAGGCGCGCCCTGCCTCTTCCTTGACCGCATGTGCAGCCCGTAGAACTCGCGGAGGTCCGAAAGAGAAGTTCCTTCCCTGGCGCACAACCCGTCCCTGAACGCCTTTCTAATCTTCCGCCGCACGCAGTCCCCGTGGAGGTTTTTCATGATTTCGCCTTCGTCCCTGTCTGTCCTGAGCGAAAAGCCGGCGTAGTCGCCGTATGCCGAAAAACCGCCTGTCATTAATCGGACATGGCTCCTGAACTCAATGCGGACGCCCTGAAATCCCGTTCCGGCGAGCGCGGCAACCATCTCCTCCGCATCCTCGATCGTCCTGTAAAGAGGCCCGCATACGTCGGAGAAAGGGTATGAGACGAGGCGGCGCGGACCGAGCCTCCGCTCGATCCGCGCAACCGGCATGGCCGCCCCGACCCCGCCGTCCGAGTCCCTTTTTATGATGTATGCAGGCGCTATCCCGTATGTCAGCTCAATCGCCCTGTGCCACGCCGAATGGTGGTAGACTGTGCCGTTGAGCCCGGATACCAGCGAGTTCCAGTTTTCCTCGCCTATTTCCTCAAGGCTGCAGATGCTCAGCCCGGATGTCAGAGGCCGCGTCAAAAGTATATGAACCTTTTGATGAAGTCCGATACGTTTATGGAATCGACGTCCGATGAGACCGTGAAGGCCGACTGGGCGCCGTTAGGCCACCTCCAGAGACGGAGCAGCGGATAGCTCGAGTTGTCTATGACGTCGAGGAGGAGACGCCTGTCCCTCGGTGCGAATTTCGCATAACCGTCGATGAAGAGCGCGTTCCTGTGAGGGTACTCGACAACGCTCGTCATGAAGCCCTCGTCGGAAAGGAAGCTCTCGACCTCGGGCGAGCAGCTCCTCGACACCTGGATAGAGTGCTTCCGTATGTCGTCCGTGTCGATATGAAAGGCGCCGTTGCTGAACGACGCCGGAGCCGGCGCGTAGGCGCCGCATATCAAATCCCCGGAGCCGACTCGGTCTTCACCCTTTATGAGCAGCGTTGCCTCGCGCGGTCCCTTGATGCAGACCCGCCAGCCTTTCTCCGTCCTTTCGGCCTTCCACGCGGATTTCCGCCTCTTCTCCCACCACGAGGTTATCTCGTTGAGGGTCGCGAACCAGACCCCCGGACGCATCGACCTGGCGGTCGCCGCGACGTCCTTTATCGAGGCCTCGAAGTACTTGAACCTCTCAGGGTGAAAGAGGAGGTGGAAGAGCTCGCCGCGCGCGTGGACCTTCCTGAAGATCGCCTGCCAGATGGCGGATATGGCCGACCGCTCCTTTATCCTGTACCTCTCAAATAGCATCTCGTCGTCGGGCGCGGTAATGGGTATGTCGACGAGCCTCCCTTTACCGGCTGGCACCGATATCGAGACATCGGGGCTCGTGGTGTTGTAGAGGAGGGTGAGCTTTTTGAGGTGCTCCTCGGAGCGCCTGCAGGAGCGGACCGTCTCGTCCCAGAGGATGACGTTGTTGCTCGTCCAGACGAACGGGCTTTTGTAGAGCGCGGCCAGCGTGTCGTTATTGTAGCTTAGATACGGGCACCTGAAGCCGTGCACCCTGAGCTTGACCTTCTCGAACGCGTTGTAGCTTTTCCTGATGAGCGCCTTCTGCTCGGCAAGCGACCTTGTCTTCATGTTGGTGTGGAAATACCCGTGCGCGGCGAATTCGTGGCCGAGGTCCCTGAACCTTTCGAAAAAGCCGTAGTGGCTCTCGAGGAGGCTTGCGGTTATGCAGAAGGTCACCTTGACCCCCATCGAGCCCAGGTCCTGGTCGAGCTCCCGCATCATCTCCGAGAAGCGCGCCCTCCCGAAGGAATACCTCATGAAAACCTGCGCCGAGCGCTCTATCCCGTGCAGGAACCCCTTTGTCTCTATGATATGGTTAAGGAAGTCTATCAGCAATTCCGGATGTCTCCTGGCCGAGTATTACGCCGGCTATCCTTTCCTGGTCCGTCGGCCTCAGGCCCGGGTACATCGGGAGCGAGAGTATTTCGTCCGCGACCAGTTCCGTTATCGGCAGGTCGCCTTTGGAGTACCCGAAGCGAGAACACGCCCTCTGGAGATGGAGCGGAACGGGGTAGTGGAGTCCGGTGGCGACCCCAGCATCGGAAAGCCTTTTCTGGACGACCTCGCGGCCCCTTACCCGTACCACATAGAGGTGGTAGACGTGCCTGGCGTCCGGGTGCTCGGCTGGGGTCGTCAGCTTGTCCGAGCCGTCAAGGAGCCCGTTATAGACGCTCGCTGCCTCCCGCCTCATCTCGTTCCAATCCGAGAGCCGCTTAAGCTTTATCCCGAGGACCATGGCCTGGATGGCGTCGAGCCTGGAATTGCAACCTTCGACCTCGTGGATGTACTTCCTGGACTGCCCGTGGTCGCGGGCCATCTTTACATGCTCTGCAATCTCAGGGTCGTTGGTCGTTACGGCCCCGGCGTCTCCGCATGCGCCGAGGTTCTTTCCAGGGTAGAAGCTGAAGGCGGCAGCGGCCCCCATGGACCCGGCCTTCACCCATCCGCCTTCTTTCCCCGACAGGTACTCGGCGCCGTGCGCCTGGCAGGCGTCTTCTATCACCCTGAGCCCGTGCCTCGCGGCAATCTCGGATATCGCGTCCATAAGGGCCGGCTGGCCGTAAAGGTGCACCGGAACGACCGCGGTGACCGGGCTGCCGGTCCTCTTGTCGACCGGCCTTCCGCCCCGGTTGTCGCATCCGGTTTCGAGGTAGCGGTTGAGCTCTCCGGGGTCCATGTTGTATGTCGCCTCGTCTATGTCGACGAAAGCCGCGAGCGCGCCGGCCTGCGAGATGGCCTCGACGGTCGCGACGAAGGTGTTCGCGACAGTCACGACCGTGTCCCCCGGCTTTACGCCCGAAGCCACGAGCGCAAGCCTCAGGGCGTCCGTGCCGTTTGCGACCCCTGCCGAAAAGCGCGTGCCGCAGAACGCTGCGAACCTGGACTCGAAGTCCTCGACAGCGGCGCCTCCGATGAACGAGCTCTCCCTGAGCGCCTGCCTGAACGCGCTGACGAGCTCGTCCTCGAGCTCCATGTGGGGTGAAGCCAGGTCTACGAAAGGCGTGGCGATACCCGTTGCTTTATTCATTCACGGCGCTCCTTAATATTTTCGCGGGATTTCCGGCCACTATCGTATTAGGCGGCACGTCCCGCGTCACCGTAGAGCCCGCGCCGACGATGGCGTTCTCGCCGATTGTCACGTTGCTGAGTATCGTCGAGCCCGATCCTATGGACGCGCCCTTCCTTACGACGGTGAACTCAACTACCCAATCCGAGTCGCCCTTGAGCGCCCCCTCAGGGGTCGTGGCACGCGGGAAGGTGTCGTTTATAAAGGTCACGCCGTGGCCGATAAAGACGTTGTCCTCGATGATCACGCCCTCGCATACGAAGGAGTGGCTCGAAATCTTGCAGTTCCTGCCTACCGTCGCGTTCTTCTGTATCTCGACGAACGCGCCTATCCTGGTGCCGTCCCCGACCGAGCAGCCGTAGAGGTTTATGAAGCTCCCGAGCCTGACATCGGCGCCGAGCCTTACGTCCGGCGCGATCCTGCTGAAGCTGGGTCCCTCGCCGCTTGGGCTCATATGGTCACCATCCTGCAGTTGTTCCTGAGCGACTCGTCGCAGGCTTCGAGCATCCGAACGACCCTGAGCCCGGCCTCTCCGTCGTTGAACGGTCGCTGGTCGTTCAGTATGCAGTCGATGAAGTATTCGGTCTCGATCCTGAGCGCTTCTCCCTGGTCGACCTTCGGCGCCCACATGTCGCCTGAACGGTAGCTCACGAGGAGGTCGTAAAGGCCTTCCCGGGTCGTTATGTCGACCCCCCTGTCGTAGACCTTTATCTTCTCGTCCGCGTCCATGTCGTTCCATACGAGCATCTTTTTCTCGCCCCCTATGAGCGTAGTCCTGAGCTTCACCGGGGAGAGCCAGTTGACGTTGAAATGCGCGATGATGTTGTTAGGGAAGTAGACCATTATGTACGCTATGTCCTCTTTGGCGTTGATGTGGGCCCTGCCGCTGGCGGATACACCGACCGGCTTTTCGCCTATGAGGTAGTCCATTATCGAGAAGTCGTGAGGGGAGAGGTCCCATATGACGTTCACGTCGTGCTGGAAAAGCCCCAGGTTGACCCTGGTCGAGTCGTAGTAGTAGAGGTCGCCCAGCACGCCATCGTCGATAATCTCCTTCATCTTCCTGACGGCGCTGGTGAAGAGGAAGGTGTGGTCGACCATTATCTTGAGCCTCTTTCTCTCGGCAAGCCCAATGAGCTCCTCGGCTTGCGCCGCCGTGGAGGTGAAGGGCTTCTCCACGAAAACGTGCTTGCCGTTAAGGAGCGCGGCCCTTGCAAGCTCGTAGTGGGTGCTGACGGGCGTTATTACGGTCACGATGTCGATGTCCGGCGAGGTCACGATATCGCGGCTTTCGGTCGTGGCCGCGACGCCGGGGCAGTTCTTGACCGCCCTCGCAAGCGCGCCGCGGTTCCTGTCGCACACTGCCGCCACGCAGGCGCTTTCCGTCGAATTGAAGTTCCTGACTATGTTCGGGCCCCAGTACCCGTACCCGATTACCCCGACCTTGAGCATCCGCCCGCCTTTCCCTCCGCACGTCAATACGCGCCCTTGCTAGACACCATCGAGAAGGGCGTAAGGAGGATTATCTTGATGTCCAGCCAGAGAGACCACTCCTCTATGTACCTCAGGTCAAGCCTGACCATGTCGTTGTACGATTTCATGCTCCTGCCCATCACCTGCCAGAGGCCCGTGATCCCGGGCTTGGCCTCTATTATCCTCCTCCAGTGCCAGGCGCCGTAGCTCTCGAGCTCGTAGGGGATGGGCGGCCTCGGGCCGACGAGCGACATGTCGCCGACGAGCACGTTAAGGAACTGCGGGAGCTCGTCCAGGCTCGTCTTCCTCAGGAACCTGCCGATCGGCGTTACGCGGGGGTCGTCCTTTATCTTGTACACGGTCCGCCCCTCGTTTTCTGTGTACGCCCTGTCTTCGCGTATGAGCCGCTTCACGTACTCCGAGTGCATCTTGTCGTCGACGCCCTCGTACATCGACCTGAACTTGAGGAAAGTGAACCTCCTGCCGAACTCGCCTATCCGCTCCTGCCGGAAAAAGACCGGCCCGCGCGAGGTGAGCTTTATTATGACCGGTATGGCAAGGAAAAACGGCGAGAAGAGGAGTAGTCCGAACACGCTCCCTGCGACGTCGATGACCCGCTTTGCGGCGAGCGAGCTCTTCCTCGCCTCGTTTCTCCGGGCCAGGTCCGGGTAGAGCTTGAAGTCCGCCGGGAGGGGCTTGCCGCCTCCGGCCTCCTCGGGAAAGGGGTGGAAGGTGACCTTGAGGTGTCCGGCGCGGCTCCCCAGGACGTCGTCCTCGGAGAGGCCCGCCATCACCTTCTCGCGTATCGAGCCGATCGCGTCGGGGGACGTGTCGGTAAAGACCACGCCTAGAACATGGTTGTGCCTGTACCACCCCTTTATGTCGACCTCGCGTGTCGCGCCTGCGAGCCGCCCCGAGACCGAGCGCACCCTCTCCTCGGAGCCCTCGGCGTCGAGAATGCCTTCGAAGTCGACTAGCATCATCACGAAGGGCCTACCCGTACGCTCGGCCCTCCTCCGTTCGAGATAGACCATCTCGTGGAAATAGTCCTCCACGTAAAGCCCCGACTCCTTTTCCTTCAGGAAATCCGAACACCGGAAATGGAATATGCTCCTCTTGATGTACCGCCTGGTACTGTTCAGAAGCCTTTTCATGCCTCCCGTCCGGACAGGCTACCGCCGTTGAGCCTCACGCGGCCCCCTGGAAAAATGTTTTTTTTGTTTCTTCGGCACCGGTCTTTAGGAATTTCAGCAGGGTGAAATCATGCACCTGTCTATCACTAGACGCATATTGATGGTCTTAAGGAGTATGCTTACCCGCTCCATCCCGCTCATCTCCCGTTCGAAAATCGCGGTGAAGCCCTCGAACGGCCCCCGTCTTATGTAGACGGCCTGCCCGGGCGTGAAGCCGCTCCGCACCCTGATGACGCCGTCTTCCATCCTCGAGGTTATGGCTTCGACGACGTTGTCGGCTATCTCGGCAGGCCCGTCCTCGTTGCAGAGCACTCTCTTTACGCCCCTTGTGTATTTCACAAGGTGGTAGTCGCGGAGCTTGTCGAACCTGGCGAAGACATAGCACGGGAAGAGAGGGGAGAGGACTTCCACGGCCTTTCTTCTCAGGTACTTCCTCTCCTTAATCTTCGGGTTGAGCACCGTGAACCCTGCGCCGGACAGCATAGTGACTATGTTGTCCTCGCACCTGGGTTTCGTGTAGATAAGGTACCAGCAGTTCATCAATCGCCTCCGGTCCGCGGTAATAGGATGCCATTCTTCCGCTCGGCGCTTTTTCGCCGGGCGGGCTGAGTGCGGGTCTGGCAGCCCCGGACTTATCTCGATGGGTTGTTTATTGAGGTTTTCCCCTCAGGTCTTCATAGCCGGGATGTTCCGCTTGAGCGAGCCCGAATGAGTGGTGAAGTTCCGAGTGTCCGGCAAGAACCTGGCCTGTCATTTTCCTTTCCTCCCGTGTGTAGCGCTCCGGCCGGTCAGTAATAGTACTTCTTCATGTGTATCTCGTCCGCCCCGTTCAGGACCACACCCACGAGGTTCCTGACCGGCAGCGCGTTTACGGCCTTCCTGACCATGTCCTTGGGGGTGCTCCCGGCCCTGACTACGAGCAGCAGCCCGTCCACCATCCGCGAGAGGATGTTCATGTCGACGAGCGGCAGGATGGGCGGAGCGTCAACTATCACGTAGTCGAAATGCGCCTTCACTGTGTCGAGCACGTTCCTCATGGCCTGGGAGTCTATGAGGACAGAGGAGTTCTTCGCGCTCGCCCTGGCCGGCAGGAAATATAGGCTCGTGTCCTCGAGCCTGTTTATGGCGTTCCGGATGTCCGCGTCGCCGTTGATGACGTCGACGAGCCCCGAAAGGCGCCCCATGTTGAGATAGCTCGACGAGATGGAGGGGCTCCGGAGGTCGTTCTCGACTACCAGCACCTTCTTCCCGAACTCGGTGGCCATAAGCCAGCTCAGGTTTAGCGAGGTGACCGTCTTTCCCTCTCCCTTTATGGCGCTCGTCACGGCAATCGTCTTGTAGGAGTTCTTGACCGCCAGCTGCTCGAGCCTCGTGAAGAGGATCCGGTAGCGTTCGGCCACCATTGGCTCCTTGCACTCCATTATCTCGAGCTGCTGTTTCAAGCCCAGCTTGTCCTTGAACATCCCCGCCTCGTTGTACTCCTCGAACGCGTCCTTCTCCTCGGAGACTGCCGCGCCCCATTCGCCCGGGGGAGGGGATGCGACCATGCCGCCTATGTGCTCGTCATAGGCTTTTCTCTTTAACGGGTCCGCCAGCGTCTCGTACACGTCATCGAGCCTTCTGAGCCTCTCCTGGCGCTCCTCGGGCGAGTAGAGGGAATAGAGAGCCATGGAGTCGCCGCTGTAGAGTTCCCGCGTCCTCCTGTAAGCGTCCTCTATCTCCTCCATCCCGGCGGTGCTCGGTATGTCCAGGAACTCGTAATGCGTCTTTTCGCTCTTTTCCCTCATTGGGCCACCCTCAGATTTGGAATGTTACCTGCTGTGCAGCCCTGCTCTTTTCAAGAAGCCGCCCTAGGCAGCCGTCCAGGGACTTCGCTGCCGCCGAGTTGGTGAAATAGACCGAGAGCGGGCGCCGCGTCCTTATGGATTCCCCTACGCTATCCTCGTACCCGACAGACCCTATGTAGTCGATGTCCACCCCAAAATAATCGCTGCACGCGGTCTGTATCGCTTTCCCGATCTTCGCGTCCTCTCCCCGCTTCGTCTGGTTCACTATCATCGAGAGGCTCGTGCTCTTGAGGTCCTCCTTGAGCATCCTGCCCTGCTCGAAATCGAGCCTCATGAGCTGGTCCGTTATGTCCGATACCGTCTTCACCCTCTGCGACCACTTGTCGCTGAATATCCTCTGCAGGAGGTCCTTCAAGGCGCCGTCGGGCTGCGAGTCGGCTATGGTCTTTATCTTCCGGAGGAAAAGGCACTTCAGGAACCTGTAGTTGTTCTCTATCGTCGTCGGCTCGGGAGTCGAAATTATTATCCCCTCGTTGGATATGAGGAACATGTCGAGGAAGTTCGAAGAGGTCCCCGGGCCGACGTCCAGGATGGCGTAGTCGTACTCGATTTTCTTCAGGGCGTCGCGGAGCTTCCTGATCTGCGAGCCCTTTACGTCCGGCACGTCGAGGGCGTCCTTTGCGCCGCTCACGAGGTCGAGGTTGGGAAACGGCGTCTTCTGTATCAGCGACCTGAAGTCCGAGACCTCGTCCTTGAGGAAACTCGACAGGGCAGTGCGGCCACCCTCCACGCCGAGGAAGGTGTGCAGGTTTGCCGCCCCGAGGTCCGCGTCGACAAGGAGCACCTTCTTGCCCTGCTTCGAGAGCGCTATGCCCGCGTTCGACGCGATGAGGCTTTTCCCGACGCCCCCCTTGCCGCCGCCTACCGCCCATATGCGGGTCCCGAACGGCGAGGCCATGCTCACGGGCCTCATTAAATTCTGCGGCTCGGCAAGGCCGCCGCGCTCCTTCTCGCCGGAGAGGAACCTTCTGAACCAGTCGAATTTAAGCACTCTTTTTCCTTCCCTTTATGACCCTGAATTTCTGCCCCTGCCCGCCGTCGTTTGCGGGGAAAAGCGGTATGCTCGACAGTACCGGGCTGTCTATTATGCCCTCGAAGTCCTCAGGCTTCCTGAAGGCCGGGTTTATGAACTCGAACAGGAAGACCATTCCCGTCCCGAACGCGCCGCCCACGAGGAGCCCTATCGCCGCCACGAGCGGCTTGTTGGGGTAATCCGGGGTATCCGGCAGGTTGGCCGTGTCGACTATCCTGAACCTCGCGCCCTTCTGCCTCTTTTCGAGGTTTTCAGCGAGGCTCGCGTTCATCTTCTTCTCAAGGAGACCCTGGTAGTTCTGAAGCGAGATCTGGTAGTCGCGTACGAGGTCGGTCTGCTGCTGCTCGACCTGGGGCGTCAGCTCTATCCTCCCCTGGTACTCGTCTATCGACGCGCGAAGCTCCGATTCGCGCTGCCTGAGCGTCGATATCTGCGACTTGATCGCCATCAGCTCGCCGTATACGGGGTTCATGACCTCGGACGGCCTTGCCTTCTTTTCGGCCTGCTCGGGCTGGGGCTCCGGCTGTGCCGCGAGCCTGGTCTCAAGCTCCTGTATCCTCCTCTTGAGGATGAGGACGTCCGGGTATGTCTCCTTGAACACGGAGAGGAGCATGGAAAGCTCGGCCCTTGCGTTCTCAAGCTCCACCTCGAGGGTGCTCCTTACGGCAGGGGATACCGCATTGGGCACCGGAGTGAACCTCAATTGGTCCTCGAGCACCTGCCTTCTGTCCTCGTTGTGCTTGAGGTTCACAGTGACGTTCTGGAGGTCGAGCTGGAGCCTGTCCAGTGTGCGGAGGTTGGCCTCGAGCTGCTCGGGCAAGGTGCCCATGTGCGCCTGCTTGAAGTCCTTTATCTTCTGCTCGGTTTTGGCGAGTTCTTCCTGTGATTTCTCGAGTTCGCTCGATATGAACTCGGTTGTCCCTTCCGCGTACTGCTCCCGCACCTTGAGGTTCTCCTCGATGAAGAGCGAGGCGAGGGTGTTGGTGACCTGCATCGTGGTCTGCGGGTCGGTCCCGATATATGTTATGCTGAACGCGTTCCCGCCGGTCTGAGGCTTCTTCGTGTTCACCTCGCCTATGACGGCGAATTCTATGTCCTCGCGCATGCGGTTTATGATGTCGTCCGGCGTCCTGTCCTCGATGTCCTCGCCCGTGATGAAGGCAGCGGCCCTTGAGAAGACGCTGGGCTTGTGGTCCTCGTAGAGCCTGAACTCCCGTATTATCTGGTCGAGCCGCGTCCTGCTGAGTATCTGCTGGCTGATGAGGTTGAGCCGCTGGCTGAAGGGCGTCCTGTCCGTCGGCGTGACGTACTCCTCGGGTATCTGCTGCTCCTCGACGACTATGAGGGTTGACGACCGGTATTTCTCAGGCAGCTCGAAGCTGACGACCAGGCCCGCTGCCGCGCCGAGCACCAGGGGGGCTATGAAAAGCCATTTCCTGTGTATGAATACCGACAGATGGTCGATGATGTTTTTTTCTGGCTGCTCCATGGCGTTCAGAACCTCCACTCTCCGCCCGATAGGGTTATGTTCACGAATATCTTGTTTCTCCTGAGCCCGGTGCCGAGCCCGTCCTCGGTCCACTGCCGGTAGTGTGAGACCCCCGCGCCGAGCCTTATCCACCTGTTCGCCTGCCAGTTCCCCGACACCTCTGCGATATACGAGCGTATGTCGACTTCCTCGTCCGGCTCGGACTTATGGCTTGCCAGTCCCGCGTATATGGATGAGGAGATATCCCTGGTCACGGTGAAGTCCCAGATGAACACCACCGAGTCCCTGATGCTTATCTCGTCGGTGAGCCCGGTGGGGGTCGATACGTCCCGCACGAAGTAGAGCGTCAGGACCGAGTCCTTGAGGTTCCTTGCCACCCCTGCGTTCGCCGTAAGGAAGACGTCGTCTCCGTTAAGCCCCGTTGCGTACTCGGCTCCTCCGGCCAGGTTGACGCTCATCGTGGGCGAGACCGCCTCCTCGACGCCCGCCATGACCCCGTGCGTCCTGATGTGCTCCCGTTCCGTATCGAAAGAGTAGACCGAGTGCGTGTACGAGAGGCTTGCCGTTCCGGTCGGGCTGTACATGTAGCTCCCGGTGAGCGTCCCCGAGTCTGTCCGGCTGTCGACGAGGTCAGGGTTTTCGAACTTCTGCACATAGTTCCTCAGTGTGAGCGAAGCGCTCGTGTTTCTGGTCGTCTCCCGCCCGATGCTGAAGTAGACGTTGTTCGTGAGGATGTCCGTCCTGGTAACAAGCACGCCCTCTTCGAAGCCGATGGCGCGGAGCGAGTCTTCCGCGTAGCTGAAGCTGTCTCCGGCTCCCACGTGCCACCTGCTTGTGAGGTCGGCCGTGACGGAGACGCCGGCCCTGTGCGAGATGTTGTTAAGGTCCGGATTCCGTGCGTGAAAGTCGGTCGTCAGCCCGTAGTGCACGTCCAGCTCATAGGTGCTTCCGCTCCTGCTCAGGGTGAAGCCCGGCATGATCGAGGCGATGTAGTCTCCCGGCTCGTCAACCGCCTCGTCGTCCACGAAACGGACGTTCGAATCGTACCTGAAGTCAAGCGTGACCGACGGGATGAACGTGTTGTTCCTGGCTTCCGCGCGGAAAGGAAGCAAGAGGAGCACCGCGGCGGCTCCGCTCGCGATAGCCGCCTTAGCGTACAAAGATGGTGTCTCCCGGCCTGAGGACGAGGTTTTTGTCCTTCTTCGCGTCCTCGTCGACTATTTCGCTGAAGCGGATCCTCGTCTTCTCGACCTCTCCGCCCCTGCCTTCCCTTACGAGTATGATGTTGTTCGACGCGAACTGGCTCAGGCCGCCCGCCATGGCTATGGCCTGGAGCACAGTGGTCTTCCTCGACAGGCTGTAGGTGCCGGGGCTCAAGACCTCGCCGAGCACGAATATCCTGTAGCTCCTCACCTCCTGGACTATTACAGAGGTGACTACCGTCTCCTGGTATTCCTTGAGCCTCTCGTTGATGTTGTCCCTGAGCTGTATGGGCGTAAGCCCGGCGGCCCTCATGTCGCCTATGAGGGGCAGCGATATCATGCCGTCGGGACGCACGGCCACTATCTTCGAGAGGTCGGGGTTTTTCCATACGGATATGTCGAGGATGTCCTCTATGCCGATAACGTAGTCCGGGTCCTGTGCAAGGGCCGCCCCTTTCGCCTCGCGCGCCGCTTCCGCCTCACGGTCAGGTACGGCAAGCGAGCCGATTGCGAGAAGCATCAGTACGATGGAGGGGATAAGAAATAGTTTCGGGATCTGTGCTGTCATTTCGCGAGTCCTCCGGTTAAGGATTGCGCCGGTCGTGAAGCGGCCCGATATGACTCAAGGCGCTGCTTGAATGATGCGCCGGTCTTGTGTTCAAAGGAGCTTGAGTCCCGCAGAGGTCATGGATCTCGAGACCTTCCTGGCCCAGACTGTCCTCGCCTGCCTGTCGATGTCCAGTTCCTCGATCCGAACGTCAAGCAGGGTGTCGGCCTCAAGGGATGTCGACCCGTTGAGCAGGATGCCGGCGCCTGTTTCCGAAAAGTCGGTTGTCAGCGCCTTGTAGACCGAGCCGTTGACGGAAAGGATGAGGTCCATCTCCTTTTTCGTCCTGAGCAAGGCCCTCCTCTCCGCAAGGTAGACGCCGCAATGCGGACAGCGCGCCCGCTCGGTGCCGAAGGGCATGAAAAAGGCTTTATAGCATTCCGGGCAGATTCTGAGCCTCATATCCGTGTGCCCTGTAAAAAGATTGACGATGACGTGTCAATAGTTTTTCCAAGCGCCTCAAGACTAAGCATAGCCCACGACTGCGGTAATTCAATCCATCGGATGGATGAAAAAGGGTATTAAAAAGGACTACAACCTGCGCCGCAGCACCGAGGCGCGTGCGGACTGACGCGAAACGCTCCGCAGCCGTTTGCGCGTCGCTGCCGGCAGGAAAGGTTCGGGCCTCGTGCGGGGACGAGAGGCCGTCTTTAATGAATGACCTGGTTGAGTTCGAAGATGGGCAGAAGCATGGCGAGGACTATGAAGCCGACAACCAGCCCCATAACGAGTATGAGGGCTGGCTCTAGGAGGGCAAGGCTCTTTTTCACGCCGTTCTCGAACTCGGCGTCGTATGCGTCGGCTGTGCGGATGAGCATCTCGTCGAGGTTACCGCTCCTTTCGCCAACGCCTATCATGTGGACCACCACGGGCGGCAGGGCCCCGGAGCTTCTGAGACTCGCCGACAGGGGCGCGCCCCCGGAGCAGTCCTTTACGGCCGCGAAGAGGACGCCCCTGTATACCTGGTTGTCGACCACCTCTGCGGTTATCTCGAGGGCCTTGAGGAGCTGGACTCCGCCTTTAAGGAGGCTCCCCAGCGTGCGGGCGAGGCTCGCAACGTGAAAGGAGGAAACTATGGGCCCGAACCACGGAAGGCGGAGGAGCAATTTGTCCAGGAGGGCCTTGCCCCCGGGCCGTTTCGCCTGCCGCAGGGCGGCCCACAGGGTAGCTCCGCCGCCGGCTGCCATGACATGCCAATAACCGCCCACCAGGTCGGCAGTGCGCATCAGGAGCACTGTTATGAGCGGCAGCTCCGCGCCGGTGTCCGTGAATATGCGGGCTATCTTGGGTATGACGAAGACGAAGAGGAAGAAAACGACCGACGCGCCTACCAGGGTCATGAGCGCGGGGTAGGTGAGGGCGGCCCTTACATCCGCACTTATCCTGGCCCTTGTCTCCAGGTAGTCCGCGAGGCGGGGGAGCACGCCTTCAAGAGAGCCGCTCGCCTCGGCTGCGAGGACCATGCCCCTGTAAAACGGCGAGAAGACCTCTTTCCTCTCCTCGAGCGCCTTTGCAAGCGAGCTCCCGCCCGTAATGGACTCCTTTATGTCGAGGACCGTCGAGCGGAGCTTGGGCGCTTCCGTGTTCTCTGCGAGGACCGAAAGCGCCTCGGTGAGGCTCGTGCCTGCGGCCACGAGTGTGGCAAGCTGCCTGGTGAACGCGGCGAGCGCCCCGGCGGACACCCGGCCAGAGACGCGTCCTCCGGCGGAAGCCGACGGCCTTTTCACCTCGACGGGGAAAAGCCCGCTCGTCTTCAGAGACTGCACGGCCTCGCGCTCGCCTGCCGCGTTTATCTGGCCCGCGACCGGGTTTCCGCCCCTGTCGTAGGCCCTGTACCTGAAAGTCGGCATCCTTCTTTAATCCCCGTCTTCCCTCGTGACCCTCAATACCTCTTCGAGGCTCGTTATGCCCAGGGCCGCTTTTTCCAGCCCGTCCTCCATCATGGTCTTCAATCCCTTTGAGAGCGCGTGTCGCCGGATGGTGTCGGCGTCCTGGTTCCTGAGTATGAGGGGCCGGAGGTCCGGGCCCGGCACCAGGAACTCGAATATGCCGCTCCTGCCGTGGTAACCGGTCTGGAAGCACCTTTCGCAGCCTCCGGACGAATAGAGGGACTTCGGGGGCGTCCTGAAGAGCCTGGCCTCGGAGTCAGAGGGCGCGTATCCTTTTTTGCAGGCCGGGCAGAGCACCCTTACCAGGCGCTGCGCAAGTATTCCGGATACCGAAGAGGCCACGAGAAACGGCTCGATACCCATGTCGACCAGCCTCGTTACCGCGCTGGAAGTGTCGTTCGTGTGGAGGGTGGAGAGGACGAGGTGCCCCGTTAGAGACGCCTGGATGGCTATCTCCGCTGTCTCCCTGTCCCTTATCTCGCCCACCATGATGACGTCAGGGTCCTGCCTGAGTATCGAGCGCAGGCCGCTTGCGAAGGTGAGCCCTATCCTGGGGTTCACGTGCACCTGCCCTATGCCCTTCAACTGGTACTCGACCGGGTCCTCGACCGTTATGATGTTACGCACGGTGGAATTTATCCCGTTGATCGCCGAATAGAGCGTAGTGGTCTTTCCCGAGCCCGTGGGGCCGGTTACGAGAATGATCCCGGAGCTGCGGGCCAGGAGCCCTTCAAACGTCGATACCTGCCCGGGGTTGAGCCCAAGCCTGTCGAGGCTTATTATCTCTGCCTTCCGGTCGAGGAGCCGCAGCACCGTCCTTTCGCCGTAGGAGGTGGGGATGACCGAGACCCTCACGTAAACGTCCTTCCCCGCTACGAGAAGCCGGATTTTTCCGTCCTGCGGAAGCCTCTTCTCCGCTATGTCCAGGCCGGCCATTATCTTCACCCTGCTCGTGAGCGCCTCCTGTATGGACTTCGGGGGGGTAAGCACTGGGTAAAGCACGCCGTCTATCCTGAACCTGACCTCCACTTCCTTCTCGTATGGCTCTATGTGAATGTCGCTGGCCCTGTCCTTGACGGCCTTGAAGAGGAGCGAATTAAGGAGCTTTATTATCGGGGCCTCGTCTGCGAGGTCGATGAGGTCCTTGGGCTCGTCCCACGTGTTCGAGAGCGCGTCCAGGCTTTCGGCTCCCAGGCCGTCCATGACGTCCTTCGCGGAGCCCGAGAGCCGGTCGAAAAACCTGTTTATGGCGTCGTTCACGACCCCTTCGTCCGCGAAGACCGGCCTTACCGGGTACCCGGTTATCCTCTCCAGCTCCGCTACCGTGAATATGCCCCTCGCACCCGAGAGGGCCACGAGCAAATGGCCGTCGTTAACCTTAAGCGGCATTACCTTGTTCTTCTTTACGTAATTGAGCGAGACCTTTTCGAGTATGGCCGGGTCCACGTATTCGTCTTTTATCTCCCTGATGCGGTGGAACCTGCCCCTGGGCATCGCCTCGAATGCGGCCTTATCCATCGTTTCCCGTCCTCTCTGTGCTTTTGGCAGGGCCGTCCGGCCTCCCGCCGTTCAGGCTGTCGAACTCCATTCTCTTTCTCTCCCTCAGGTCTTCGAGCCCCTTGAAGTCCTCAATTATGTACGGGGTTATGAAGACGAGCAGGTTGGTCTTCTGGCTCTGGTCCCTCTTCGACTTGAAAAGCCACCCGAGGAGCGGGATGTCGCCCAGCAGCGGCACCTTCGTCTGGTTGTTCGTGTTCCTGTTCTGTATCAGGCCGCCTATGACCACGGTCTGGTTGTTCATGACCACCACGCTCGTGGACGCGCTCCTCTTGGTGGTTATTATGTCCGAGGCCCCTGCGGTCCTCGTCGGCGAAATGGCGGATATCTCCTGGTATATGTCGAGGCGGACGAACCCCCCCTCGCTTATCTTGGGCCTTATGCGGAGCCTTATGCCGACGTCGCGCCTCTCTATCGACTGGAGCACGGGCTGGCCCTCGGTCGCCGGTTGCCTTTCGAGGCTTGAAAGGAAAGGCACGTTCTCGCCGACCATTATCTCGGCCTCCGAGTTGTCGCTCGTAAGTATATGGGGTGTTGAGAGGACGTTTACTATGTCCTTGAACTCGGAGAGGGAAAAGAGCACGGCGAAGCCGGGGGCCGTCAGGTTGAAGGTAGTGCCGTCGGCCCTGGTAACGGGTATGGTAAGGAGGTTCCCGAGGCCCCCGACCGTAAGCCCGGCAAGTCCGTTCAAGATGCTCTGGACGGCGGACGCATCCACGACCCCCACGCCGCCTATGGCGACTGGCTCGTTGTCCTTCTTGGCCGTGAGCCTGAACCTCGTGCCGAGCTCTATGGCCTTGTCTACCGTGACCTCGGTTATCATGGCCTCAACGAAGACCTGCCTCGGCCTCCTGTCGAGCTTCTCTATCACCTGTATGATGTTCCGGTAGTCGGCAGGGGAGGCCATGATAATAAGCGCGTTCGAGGCCCTGCTCGGGGTAATCCGTATGGAGCCCGTAAGCTCCTGCGTTATCCTCGGGGCTGCGCCCGCGGGCTGCTCGGCAACG
>DIDN01000041.1 GCA_002418185.1 Deltaproteobacteria bacterium UBA5799 | reverse complement strand
CATGGGCGGCGATGCCGGACAGACCGGCCAGGCCTACTGACCGGGACGGCCGTACCCACGGGTTTAGCAGGGTACAACAAAAAAATCAGAAAGGGCGGAAGGGCGCCTAACGGCCTTTCCGCGCTCCTCTGAGGCAAGCGCCTTGACGGACGGAGAACTTGCCCCGCCTTTACGAAGGCGGGGCTTTTTTTCAGGCTTGCCGCAAAGACCTCTTTCCGCCGTATCAGGACAAAAGGTCCTCCAGGTCGTCCAGTGCAAGGCGCATGTTCGGGACGAGCAAGCCCTCGTTCGAGAGCCTTTTAAGGTCTTTGAAGGAATACCATCCGTATGAAGGCACCTTCTCAGGCTCCATTACCCTGGGCTCCCCCGAGGCGATTTCGCAAAGGTACATCCTCACCATGAAATCGCCCTCGGGCGAATGGGTCCTGTATTCGCCCTGAAGGGCCCCGACCCGCACCTCCACCCCGAGCTCTTCCATTATCTCCCTTGCGACCGATTCCTCCCATCCCTCGTCCGGGAGCTTCTTCCCGCCCGGAGGCTCTACCCTCAGCCCGTGTTTCATGTTATGGACGAGGAGCATCTTTCCGTCCTTCACGATTATCCCGGCGGTCATCTCGCGCATGTAGACATTATGCTTATCGCCGGACGAGAAAACAACCCCAATCGCATCCAGGGAACCGTTCCGCTATCTCCTCGTTTTTCATTGCGTTTGCTGCGCGGGCCTGCTATGATTGCCTAATAAATAGGCAGAGTGATAATGACCGGCAACTCCCCATCCCAGCTTTCCTTTGAGGACATCCTCGAAAGCCTTGCCGAAGGCGTAATCGCAGTCGGCCCGGACATGAGGGTCTCCGTATTCAACCAGTCGGCTGAAAAGATGACCGAGCTTTCGAGGTCCCTTGCGCTCGGAAGACCCCTTGACGCCTGCCTCAAGCGGAACACGCGAATAGTCGAGCTGCTGAGGGAAACAATGGACAAGGGGCGCATTTTCGCCGAGTACGAGGAGAAGCTCTGGAGGAGGATAACCGGCGATTCCCTGCCGGTGAGCGTGACGACAAGCCTTGTGTTCGACCCTGAGGGCGACCTGAGGGGCGCGGTAGCGTTGCTTAAGGACCTCTCGGGCATAAGGCCCCTTGAGGCGAGCGCGCTCAGGAAGGAGCGGCTCGCGTACATAGGCGCCTTTGCCGCCAACCTCGCGCACGAGATAAGGAACCCGTTGAGCGGCATCAGGGGCGCGGCCCAGCTCCTCTCAAGGAAGGCCGCTGACAAGAGCCTGGCCGAATACATGAACGTCATCATAAAAGAGGCCGACCGCCTGAACGGCATACTCAACGACATGCTCGACTTCTCAAGGCCCGCCAGGCTCGTTAAGAAGCCGGTCAACATACACCAGGTGCTCGATTCGGTTGTCCTCCTCCTGGGCGGAGGGGCCGGGAAGACAGCGTTCGTCAAGAGCTACGACCCGAGCATCCCGGAGGTCGCCGGGGACGAAAGCCAGCTCAAGCAGGTCTTCCTCAACCTCGTAAAGAACGCAATAGAGGCCATGACCGAGGGCGGGATAGTGAGCGTCTCAACGAGGGTCATAACCGAGTTCCACATGGGCGAGGGCGGCCCTGGCCGCATGGTCTCAATAGAGGTCCGGGACACCGGGTGCGGTATAAGGCCCGAGGACCTCGAGAACGTCTTCACGCCTTTTTTCACCACAAAGCCCAGGGGGAGCGGCCTCGGGATGGCGATAACCCTCAAGATAATAAAGGAGCACGGCGGACACCTGAAAATAGATTCGGAGCCGGGAGAAGGCACATCTGTACTCGTCTACCTCCCGGTCGAGGACAGGGGGGCTTGATGAGCGCGGAGAGGGTGCTCGTCGCGGACGACGACGAGAGCGTGCTGTGGGTGCTTGAGAGGTTCCTGAAGGAAAAGGGGCTCGACGTGGTCAGGGCCTCTGACGGCGACCAGGCATGGAAGGCGCTTTCGGGCCGGGGCTTCTCGCTCGCCCTGCTGGACATAAACATGCCGGGCAAGGACGGCCTGAAGCTCCTTACCGAGGCGCGGGAAGCCGGCCTCGACTCGGCGGTGATTATAATGACCGCCGAGTCGAGCATGAAGAACACCCTCGAGGCCATGAAGCTCGGCGCCTTCGACTACATAACCAAGCCCTTCGACCTCGGCGAGGTGGAGCTCGCGGTAGAGCGCGCAATCGAGAACTCGAGGCTCAGGAAGAAGGTCTCTACTCTGAAGGAGAGGCTTCTTCAGAAGCTCTCTGACGAAACGGTCTTTATCGGCAAGAGCAGGGCCGTTGAGGAGGTATTCAAGAAGGCCGGCAAGGTCGCGGCGAGGGACGTAACGGTACTCGTCCTCGGCGAGAGCGGTACCGGCAAGGAGCTCCTCGCAAGGATCATCCACGTGAACAGCACCAGGGCCGATGGCCCCTTCGTTGCGGTCAACACCGCGGCAGTGCCCAGGGACCTCATGGAAAGCGAGCTCTTCGGATTCGAGAAAGGCGCCTTCACCGGCGCGGTCGAGTCGAAGAAGGGCAAGTTCGAGCTTGCCGACGGCGGCACCCTTTTCCTCGACGAGGTCGGTGACATGAGCCCGGACCTGCAGGCGCGGCTTCTGCGCGTAATACAGGAGAGGGAGTTCTACCGCGTTGGAGGCAGGGAGCCCGTAAGCGTGGACGTCCGGATAATCGCGGCCACGAACCAGGACCTTGAAAAGGCGGTCGCCGCGAAGAGCTTCAGGGAGGACCTCCTTTTCAGGCTGAACGGCATAACGCTCACGCTTCCGCCGCTACGCGACCGCAAGGGCGACGTCGCGGTCCTTGCCGCGCATTTCCTCGAAAAGTTCAGCAGGGAGTTCGACGGGGAGCCGAGGTCGTTCGACAGGTCGGCGCTTGAGGCCCTCGAGTCCTACCGCTGGCCGGGGAACGTCCGCGAGCTTGAGAATACGGTAAGGCGGGCGGTGCTGCTTTCGCGGAACGTCAACATCGGGGCCGAGGACCTTGCGCTTCCCGAGGAGCGGGCAAGGAGGGAGGAATCCATCGAGGACATGATAGCCGCGCGCCTGCGGCCCATCATAGACAAGGCGGACCACCGCTCAAGGCAGGAGCTCTATTCCTTTATCATGCCCTACATGGAAAGGCCCCTCATAAGGCTCGTGCTCGAGAAGACACGGGGCAACCAGGTGCAGGCCGCGGAGATGCTCGGCATAAACAGGAACACCCTCAGGAAAAAGATACGGGAGCTCGACATAAGCACGGGCAAGCTCAAGAGATGAGGAACTCTCGCCCGACATTCATCTCGGGACTGTACGCCGTTGTGGACTCCGGGCTGGCGCGCCTCGAAAAGGCCGGCGAGTGCGCCGACGAGCTCGCATCGGGCGGCGCGAGGATAGTGCAGCTCCGGGCAAAGGGAGTAGGCAGCGCCGCCATGCTCAGGGCGGCGATCGAGATGAGGAAGGCCCTTGCGGGCAGGGCCATCTTCATCGTAAACGACAGGATCGACATAGTCCTCATGGCAGGGGCCGAGGGGGTGCATCTCGGGCAGGACGACATACCTCTCAAGGACGCAAGGAGGCTCCTCCCCTCTTCAATAATCGGCGTCTCCACCCATAGCCTCGAAGAGGCTGAAAGGGCGGAAGCCGACGGCGCGGACTACATCTCGTTCGGCCCCGTATTCCCCACCACGACGAAAAAGGACGCGGACACCCCTAAGGGCCTTGCGATGCTGAAGGAAGTCTCTGAAAAAGTGGACCTCCCCGTCGTCGCGATAGGCGGCATAACCGAAGAGACCGTCCTCTCGGTCCTGGAATCCGGCGCCTCCTCGGCCGCGCTCATCTCGGACATCCTCCTCGCGCCGCGGATAAGGGAAAAGGCTGCGGCCGTGTCGGCTCTGATTGAAAAAGCCCGCAACAACCGCGGCTGAAGAACCTGACTAAAGCGAATAGCCGCTTTCGCTGTGCTGGGTTATATCCAGCCCCTGTATCTCTTCCTCCTCGGCGACCCTCAAGCCGATCGTCCAATCGATTACCTTGAGTATCATGAGTGTGAGCACAAAGGCGTAGAGCGCGCTCGCGCCGACTGCTATGAGCTGTTTCCAGAGGAGGCCCGCCCCTCCGAAGAAAAGGCCGTCCGCGCCGCCCGCGTTTATCGCGGTCGAGGCGAATAGGCCCGTAGCTACCGCCCCCCAGACGCCGCCGACACCGTGGATGCCGAAGGCGTCGAGCGAGTCGTCATAACCGAGAAGGGGCTTGAGCAACGCGACAGCCAGGTAGCAGACCGCGCCTGCCGCGAACCCGATGAGAATCGAGGAGACCGGGCCCACGAAGCCAGCGGCAGGCGTTATGGCCACAAGCCCCGCAACTATGCCCGAGGCGAGCCCCAGGAGCGTGGGCTTACCCCTGTGCAGCCACTCGACGGCTATCCAGGAGAGCGCGGCTGCCGCTGCCGCCGTGTTCGTCACCATGAACGCGGTTGCGGCCAGGCCGTTTGCGCCGAGTGCGCTCCCGGCGTTGAAGCCGAACCAGCCGAACCACAGGAGCCCCGCGCCGATTAGCGTCAAAGGGAGGTTATGCGGCAGCATGAGGTCCGTCCCGTAGCCCCTTCTCCTGCCGGCCACTATCGCCGCTGCCAGGGCGGCCACGCCCGAGCTTATGTGGACGACCGTGCCGCCTGCGAAATCCAGCGCCCCCATCTTCCCTATCCAGCCGCCGCCCCAGACCCAGTGCGCGAGCGGGTCGTAGACGAGGGTCGTCCAGAGGACCGAAAAGGCCACAAAGGCCGAAAACTTCATCCTCTCCGCGACCGCGCCGGTTATTATCGCAACGGTTATGACCGCGAACATCATCTGGAAGACCATGAACGCCTGGTGGGGGATGGTGGCAGCATAGCCGCCCGGCTCCTGCCCTACGCCGTTGAGGCCGATGAGCTCGAACCCGCCCACGAGGCCCCATCGGTCAGGGCCGAAGGCGAGGCTGTAGCCCCAGAGCACCCACTGGATGCTCACTATCGAGAGCGCGGCAAAGCTCTGCATTATGGTAGAGAGGACGTTTTTTCTCCTTACCAGCCCCGAGTAGAAGAGCGCGAGCCCCGGCGCGGTCATGAGGAGCACGAAAGCCGATGATACGAGCACCCATGCCGTATCTCCTGTGTCTATTCCGGGCTCCTCCCCGGAAAAGGCCAGCGACGGCAGCAAGACAAGGAACAAAAGAGCGTATAGTGCGGTTTTCATTTTTTCCTCCTAAGGGTTACTCCTGCTTATTATGGCAAGCTCTTAAAATTTGAGATTTTTCCCGCTTTTCCCGGAAGGCCGGGAATAAAAAGCGG
>DIDN01000137.1 GCA_002418185.1 Deltaproteobacteria bacterium UBA5799 | reverse complement strand
ACATATATGCTCCGCCTTTTATTCCCGGCCTTCCGGGAAAAGCGGGAAAAATCTCAAATTTTTAGAGGTTGCCTTGAAAAGAAATATCGCCAGGAAAAAACGTGGCCATGCCAATGACATTGGCATGGCCCGGCTCAAGGACTACGCCGCCCTTCTCATAGACGCGGCCCTTGCCGAGGACATCGGCCCGGGCGACCTGACCACCACCGCGATAGTGAAAAAGGGTCAGGCCGGGGCCGCCGAGTTCATCGCAAAGGAAGACATGGTAATAGCCGGGCTCTTCATCCCCGAGATGGTCTTTAAGCGGCTCGACAGGAAGGCCGTATTCAGGGCCGGCTTCAAGGACGGCGATTGGGTCAAAAAGGGCCGTGTAATAGCTACCGTCTCGGGCAAGCTCGCCGCTCTCCTTACGGGCGAAAGGGTAGCGCTCAACTTCCTCCAGCGCCTCTCGGGCATCGCGACGAGGACCCGCGAGTTCGTAAAGAGGATGAAAGACCCGCGGGTTCAATTACTCGATACGCGTAAGACGACCCCCTGCTTAAGGCCCCTTGAGAGGTATGCAGTCAAGGCAGGCGGCGGAGAGAACCACAGGTCCGGCCTTTTCGACGCGGTACTCATAAAGGACAACCACATAAAGGCCGCGGGGTCGGTTGCTGCGGCGCTGGAAGCCGTGGGGAAAAAGCACAGGGGCAGGGTGAAGGTTGAGGTTGAGGTCGCAAGCCTCCGCGAGGCAAGGGAAGCGCTCGAAGCAGGCGGGGCTGACATCATAATGCTCGACAACATGGACCCCTCCGAGATGAGGAAGGCCGTGAAGATGATAGGAGAAAGGGCGCTCGTAGAGGCCTCCGGCAACGTGAGCCTCGCTACCATAGGCCGCATCTCGAAAACGGGCGTTGATTTCATATCCGCCGGGAGCATAACCCATTCGGCGCGTGCAATGGACATAAGCATGGAAGTGGTATCCCTATGCGGGACAAAGGCCCGGAAACCGAGATAATAAGGCTCCTCAAGGCAGGGCCCGGCCATGTATCGGGGCAGGGCCTCAGCAGGGCGCTCAATGTGTCGAGGACCGCGGTCTGGAAGCATATAGAAGCCCTCCGAAGGTCCGGATACACGATAGAGGCCAGCCCTTCAAAGGGGTACAGGCTCCTGGGGCCGCTCCCGTTCAACGGCATCGAGGTCTCGTCGCTCCTTGAGACGGAATTTGTCGGAAGGGAGCTGTTTTTCCACGACGAAGTCGTCTCCACGAATTCCGAGGCCTTCGGGCTTGCACGTAGCGGCGCTCCCGAAGGCACGGTCGTAATGGCCGACAGCCAGACCGGAGGCAAGGGGCGGCTCGGGAGGAAATGGGAGTCGCCTGCCGGACTCAATATCTATCTATCGGTTATCTTACGGCCCCCCATATCCCCGGAAGAGGCTCACTGGCTCACCTTTGTAGCGGCCGTGGCCGCGGCAGAGGCGATATCGGTATATTGCCCGGAAAGGCCTGTCGTGAAATGGCCTAACGACATACTCATTAACGGGAAGAAGGCCGCAGGCATACTCCTTGAGATGGGCTCAGAGCCGGAAAGGGTGCATTTCGTGGTCATGGGCATTGGCGTAAACGTCAATACGACCAGGCCCATGTTCCCGGATTGCATAAAGAATACGGCCACTTCCGTTCGAGAGGCGAACGGGGCCGAGGTCGATAGAAGAGCCCTTGCGGCCCGCCTTTTATCGAGCGTCGAGCTGTGGTATAAGATATACTTAGCCGAGGGTACCGTTCCAATACTCTCGGAATGGAAGAGGTATTTCGGTTTTGAGGGCAAGGAGGTGCGGGTCGCCTCGTTCGATAGCACCATTGAGGGCGTATGCCTTGGGGTTGACGAAACCGGCGCGCTCCTTGTAAGGGAGCCCGGCGGCATTGTAAGGAGGATAGTGGCCGGAGACATGGAGGCGGCATCCAG
The DNA here is from genome assembly GCA_002418185.1 of Deltaproteobacteria bacterium UBA5799. Classification (GTDB taxonomy): domain Bacteria; phylum Desulfobacterota; class GWC2-55-46; order GWC2-55-46; family GWC2-55-46; genus UBA5799. The sequence goes on along the minus strand of DIDN01000137.1, from coordinate 36,671 downwards.
CAGGTGCTCCTGACCGTAGACATAGGCAATACGTCCATAGCCCTGGGCGTTTTCAGGGGAGAAGAGCTTGTAGAGAGCTGGCGGCTCTCCACAGACCCCAGGAGGACGGCGGACGAGTACGGCGCCTCGCTCCTCGCCGCCTTTTCGTCATCCGGGATACAGGTCCAGGTACTTGGGGCCGCCATGGTCTCTTCGGTTGTCCCGCCGCTCGATGCGGCGATGATGGACGCGCTCGCGAGATACCTGGACCTTGATGCGGTCTTCGTCACGCATGAGAACTGCGGTATCAAGGTCCTCGCGGAAAGGCCCCAAGAGGTCGGCCCGGACAGGCTCGTAAACGCGGTCGCCGCTTTCAGCGCCCATAAAAAGCCGCTCATCGTGGCGGACTTCGGGACAGCCGCGACATTCGATTACGTGACCGGCAAGGGCGAGTTCGCAGGCGGGGCCATCGCCCCCGGCATCGGCATACTGTCCGAGGCGCTCCATTCGAGGACGGCCGTGCTCCCCAGGGTCGAACCGGCGAAACCGGAGAGGCCCATCGGCAGGAACACCCTGGAGGCCATGCGCTCCGGGTTGTTCTACGGATACATCGGGCTCGTTGACGGCATACTGGACCGAATGGCGTCCGAAGCCGGGACGGACCCGATAGTCGTCGCAACCGGCGGGTACGCCGGACTCCTTAAGGGCGAATCGAGGCGCATAACGGTAGTAGACGAATTCCTGACCCTCAAGGGCTTAAGGATAATCCAGGAGGGAAGATAGATTAGATGTCTGAAGGCCGGGAACATTTCATAGCGGGAAAACGCTTTTTGAGGGAAGACAACCTGGACAGGGCCTTGAAGGCGTTCGACAAGGCCTGGAAAGAGGACAAGGAGAACCCGGAGTACATGTCTTATTACGGCATGGTCAGGGCAATGAGGGCGGGGGAGATAGGCCTCGGGCTCGAGTTCTGCACGCGTGCCGTAAAGAAGGAGTTCTTCAGGGCCGAGTTCTACCTGAACCTCGGCAAGGTCTACATGGCCGCCGGAAACAAGAAGGGCGCCATAAAGGTCTTCAAGAAGGGCTTGAGGTATGACGCCGCGAACGAGGAGATGAACTCGCTCCTCATACAGCTCGGGTTCAGGAACAGGCCGGTAATCCCAATGCTCGACAGGTCGAACCCGCTTAATAAGTTCCTCGGGATACTCTTCAGGAGGACGATACCGGGCCTCCTGGGAAAGAGAAAAAACAGGTAAGGCCGTGAGACCCTCAGCCCGAAGGAGGTGGTTTGATGGAAGTCTCGCTGGAAAGAAAGAGGAACATATCCATTATCGCGCACGGGGGCGCGGGCAAGACCTCTCTCGCCGAAGCGATGCTCTTTAACGCCGGGGCCGTCGAGAGGCTCGGCAAGGTGGACGACGGCACCTCGCACCTCGACTTCGAGCCGGAGGAGCAGAAGCGCAAAATCACCGTCTCCGCAGCCATGCACCACTACGACTGGGACGGCTGCCGGGTGAACGTCATAGACACCCCCGGGTATTCCAACTTCCTCACCGAGACCAGGGACTCGCTCAGGGTAGTGGGCGGGGCCGTGGTCATCCTTAGCGCCATATCCGGCGTGAAAGTCCAGACGGAAAAGATATGGGAGTTCGCGGACGAGTTCGAGGTCTCGCGGATCGCCTTCGTAAACAAGATGGACCGCGAGAGGGCGGGCTATTTAAGGGCCGTCGACGACATGGAGAAGGTCCTCAAGGTCAAGGGCGTGCCCATGCAGATACCCATAGGCGAGGGGCACGGCTTCAGGGGGCTTGTCGACCTCGTGTCCATGAAAGCGTATCTCTACAAGGACGACGGCTCCGGAGTGTTCGAAACCGGCGAAGTCCCCAAAGAGCTCGAATCCGAGGCCGCGGCCATGAGGGAGAACATGATAGCCGCTGTGGCCGAATCGGACGAGGCGCTTACGGAAAAATATCTTAACGGCGACGAGATATCAAAAGAGGAGCTCCTGAAGGCCCTGAGGGAAGGGGTCCTCACAAGGAGGTTCATCCCGGTCTACCTGGGCTCTGCACTCAGGAACATGGGCGTGAATTTATTGATGGACGCGGTCAACGGGAACCTGCCTTCGCCGCTCGACAAGGGCGCCATCCGCGGGCACATAAGGGGCGTTGACCCCAGGAACGGGGAGGAAATCGAGCGGGAGCCGAGGGTCGAGGAGCCCTTCTCGGCGTTCGTCTTCAAGTCGCTCATCGACCCCTACACCGGGAAGCTCTCCATATTCAGGGTGTTCTCAGGGTCGCTCAGCGCCGACTCGACCGTGCTTAACCCGACGAGGGACGCCAGGGAAAAGATAAGCCACCTCTACCTTATGGAGGGGAAGAAGCTCAAGGAGGTTGCGAGCGTCGAGGCAGGGGACATAGCCGCCGTCTCGAAATTGAAGGACACCCACATAGGCGACACCCTTTCGGACGTTGCCGAGCCGGTGAGGTTCCCGCAGTTCCCGCCTGTCGTGCCTTCGCTCTCGTACGCCATACACCCGAAGACCAAGGCCGACGAGGACAAGGCGCCGCTCGCAATAGCAAAGCTCATGGAGGAGGACCCGAGCCTGGACTTCAGGATGGAAGAGGAGACGCACGAATTTCTCCTATCCGGCGTGGGGCAGGTGCACATCGAGGTATCGGTCGAGAAGCTAAAGAGGAAGTTCGGGTGCGAGGTTGAGCTAAAGACCCCGAGGGTGCCGTACAAGGAGACCATAAGGTCGCACGTCAAGGTGCAGGGCAAATACAAGAAGCAGTCCGGCGGAAGGGGGCAGTACGGGGACACATGGCTCGACATAAGCCCGCTCCCGCGGGGCAAGGGCTTCGAGTTCGTGGACCAGATAACCGGCGGCGCCATACCGAGGCAGTACATACCCGCGGTCGAAAAGGGCATAGCCGAGGCCATGCGGCACGGGGTGCTTGCCGGGTTCCCGGTCGTGGACGTGAGGGTCGCGCTGTACGACGGCACGTACCACACGGTAGATTCGTCCGAGATGGCCTTCAAGATAGCCGGGTCGATGGGGTTGAAGAAGGGCATTGAGGGGGCGAGCCCGGTGCTCCTCGAACCCGTCATGAGGATGGAGATTAGCGTGCCGGAGGACAAGCTCGGCGACGTCATAGGCGACATAAACTCGAGGCGCGGGAAGATATTGGGCGCCGAGCCCAAGGCAGGGAGCCAGACCGTAAGGGCCCTCGTGCCCATGGCCGAGGTCATAACCTACGCGACCGACCTCAGGGGCATGACCGGCGACAGGGGCATATTCACGATGGAGTTCTCGCACTACGAGGAGGTGCCGACGTACCTGAGCCAGAAGATAATAGCCGCGCACAGGCCGGAGAAGGAAAAGGCCGAATGAGGGTCAGTCAAGAGCTTCTGAGGTTCTTCAAGGAGCCGCCGGACGGGCGGCTCGCGCTGGCGAGGAGGGCCGGGGACGAGCCGCTTCCGCCCTCTGACGAGGTGACGGTCCTTTTCGTCCTGGGCTTTGACAAGGACCCTGCAGTATCCGATGCGGCAAAAAAGAGCCTCGGCGAGTACCCGCTCGAAGGCCTCATAAAGGCTCTTGAGCGAAAGCTCGACCCGCTCGTCATAAAAAAAATGCTCGAACTGAGGGACGACGATTCGCTCAGAATAATGGCCGCTCTTAATCCTGGTACGGACGACGAAACGCTCAAGTCTCTTGCCGAGACCGGGCCGGAGGAGGTCGTGGCCGCGATCTCGGAGGACAACTCGCTCCTTTCAAGGAAGCCGTTCCTTATTGAAGCGATCAAGAAGAACCCGCGCACCACCTTCTCTACCGCGTCAGCCCTTGATGGGCGCGCCGCAAACCCGGTGGCGCCGGAAACTCCTGAAGCCGGGACCCGGACCTCGGAGGAACTCGAAAAGGACCTCTTTGACGAGAAGAAGGCCAAGGCGGACGAGCATAATATCTATAGTGTAATATCAAGCATGACCATGGCCCAGAAACTCAAGCTCGCGCTAAGCGGCAACAAGGCCGCAAGGGAGCTCCTTGTAAAGGACCCGAACAAGATAATCGCGGTCTCGGTCCTCAAGAACCCGAGGGTCACCGAGGAGGAGGTGCAGAAGGTCACGGCCTCCAAGGGGACGAGCGACGACCTGCTGCGCCAGGTGTCCCGTAACAAGGAATGGATGAAGAGCCATACGATAAGGATCGGGTTGCTGTCCAATCCCAAGACGCCGCTCGCCATCTCCCTTAAGCTCCTCGATACCGTGTTCGAGAAGGACCTGCAGGCGGTAGCCAAAAGCAAGAACATACCTTCAGTCCTGGCCTCAGCCGCAAGGAGGAGGCTCGAGGCCAAGGCAGGCAGGGGCTGATGCCGCTCGGGGTCCATGTATCCATCGCCGGAGGCGTCTCGAAGTCGGTGGAGAGGGCCGTGAGGCTCGGGTGCGACGCCATGCAGATATTCGGCAGGAACCCGAGGAGCTGGATATACACGCCCCTTCCGGAGGCCGAGGCCGTGCTCTTCAGGAAAAGGAGGAAGGAGGCCGGCATCTCCCCGGTCGTCGTCCACACGAACTACCTCATAAACCTCACCGCGCCCGACGACGCCATATTCCACAAGTCCATCGACATGTTCAAGAAGGAGCTGGGCATAGCCGAGGCCATAGGCGCGGACTACCTCGTCACCCACCTCGGGAGCCCGCAGGACATGGGTCCTGCCTTTGCCCTGAAAAGGGTTTCTTTCGCCCTCCTGGAAGTTGCCAAAAGCGGCCTCGGCAGGACTACCCGCGTCCTCCTTGAGAACACGTCCGGTTCGGGCTCCGGCTTCGGCAGCAGGCTCGACGACATCGGGCGGATAATAAGGGGCGCCAAAGACAACGGGCTCGAAACCGGCCTCTGTTTCGATACCTGCCACGCGTTCGCAGCCGGGTATTCCTTCTCGACCCGGAAAGAGGCCGATTCGCTCGTAGAGAGGATAGAAACCGAGGCAGGGCGCTCTATCCTCGGGGCCATACACCTGAACGACTCAAGGGGAGGCCTGGGCTCGAAGCTCGACCGCCATGCCGATATAGGCAGGGGCGCGATAGGGGCCGAGGCGTTCAGGCAGTTCCTCAACCACCCGGAGATAAAAAAGGCGCCGATGATACTCGAGACCCCGAAGGACTCGGACGAGGACGATTTGAGGAACCTCGCGGAGGTAAGGCGGATACTCGGCCAGGGCAGATAGAATGCCTTGAATTGTGCCCCTTATCTGGTTTAGGATTACTGTTAAGACGCTCATAGGAGGCTACAACGCGATGTACGATCTTGTGATTATCGGGGGCGGGCCTGCCGGGCTCACGGCCGGCATATACGCGCAGAGGGCGAGGCTCAAGACGGTGCTCCTTGAAAAGCAGATGGTCGGCGGGCAGATCGCCGTAAGCGACGTCATCGAGAACTATCCCGGCTTCCCTTCCATTAGCGGGGCCGGGCTCATGGAGAAGTTCGAGGAGCACGCGCGCGGGCTCGGCCTTGAAATAAGGCTCGCGGGAGTGCACGACATCGCGCTCGAAGGCGCCGTAAAGGTGCTCAAGACGACCGAAGGCGAGATAAGGGCCAGGGCCGTTATCATAGCGACCGGCGCAAAGCCCAAGAGGCTCGGCATCCCGGGAGAGAAGGAGCTTACCGGAAAGGGGGTGTCGTACTGCGCTACCTGCGACGGCCCGTTCTTCAGGAACCTCAGCGTGCTTGTCGTCGGCGGCGGCGATACCGCCGTAAAGGAGGCCGTCTACCTTTCGAGGATAGCTTCCAGGGTCTATATCTCGCACAGGAGGGACAGGTTCAGGGCCGAGAAGATGCACCAGGAAAAGCTCGAGAGCACGCCCAATATAGAGGTATTGAAGAGCCACATACTCACCCGTATAAACGAGGAAGCGGGGCTCGTGAAAAGCGCCATCCTCGAGGACCTGAAGACCGGCGAGGAGAAGTCCATAGACGTGGAGGGGGTCTTCATATTCGTGGGCATAAACCCCACGACCGACTTCGCGGACGTCGACAAGGACGACAATGGCTTCATAAAGACCGACCCCCGGCTCCAGACGAGCATGCCGGGCGTATTCGCGGCAGGCGACTGCCGCACAACGCCGCTTCTCCAGGTGGCGACCGCCGTGGGCGACGGCGCAATAGCCGCAGCGTCCGCCATAGACTATATTGAACAATTCGAAACGGAGGCAAGGGCTTAGCAGGCTGCGGAAAGACTTTTAGGTCTGATGGATGCGAATGTGATTCATGAGGCAATTAGCCTCCTGAGCTCTTTGTGCATCCAACGGCTCTAAAACTTTTTGCAAAAAGGTTTTCTCAAAGCTTTTCGGCAACCTGTGAGCGCCCTTGATTTCTCGATGTCCGACCAGTCCATAAAATGTCCGAACTGTCATATCGAGTTCCCGCTTTCCGATGCGCTTTCGAACCGCATAAAGGAGGGGCTCCGGGCCGAGTACGAGGAGAAGGCCGTCCGAAAGGAGCTGGAGGTCCGGAAAAGGGAAGAGGAGCTCAGGAAGAAGCTCTCCGAGCTTGACGAGGCGCGCAAAGCCGTCGAGGACACGGTCGCATCCAGGCTATCGGCTGAAAAGGCCAAGCTCGTCGAGGAGGCCGGGAAAAGGGCGCTTGAAAGGTTCGAGGCAGAGCTCCGCGACATGAAGGAGGAGCAGGCGCGGAAGGACGAGCTCCTTGAAGACGCCCGTAAAAAGGAGCTTGAGCTCCGGAGGAAGGCGAGGGAGCTCGAGGACGAGAAGAAGGCGCTCGACCTGGAGGTGGCCCGGAAGATAGACGCCGAGCGGGAGATGGTACGCCGGTCGGCCCTCGAGATGTTCTCGGAGGAGCACAGGCTAAAGGACCTCGAGAAGGACAAGAAGATAAGCGACATGCTCAAGACCATAGAGGAGCTCAAGAGGAAGGGCGAGCAGGGCTCCATGCAGGCCCAGGGCGAGGTCCTGGAGCTCGACCTCGAAGCCCTCCTGAAGTCCATGTTCCCGGTGGACATGATAGAGCCGGTGCCGAAGGGCATACGGGGCGCGGACATTATACAGAAGGTATACACGAGAAGCGGCCAGCACTGCGGCTCCATCGTCTGGGAGTCCAAGAGGACCAAGGCGTGGAACGACGACTGGATAGCCAAGCTCAAGGACGACCAGAGGGACATAAGGGCCGAGGTGGCGGTCCTCGTGACCGAGGCCCTTCCAAAGGGGGTCTCGTCATTCGCGCAGATAGAGGGCGTGTGGGTGACCGTCGTCGGCCTCGCAGGCTGTCTTGCGGAAGTGCTCCGGGCCGGGCTCGTTCAGCTCTCCCTTGCGAGGCTCTCGACGGTCGGCAAGAACGAGAAGATGGAGGCCATATACGCCTACCTCTCGGGCCAGGCCTTCAGGCAGCGGGTGGAGGGCATAGTCGAGTCCTTCAAGGAGCTCAAGGAGGAGCTCGAGTCCGAGAAGAGGGCGATGACAAGGATATGGGCGCGGAGGGAAAAGCAGCTCGAAAGGGCAGTAACCAACACCGCCGGCATGTACGGGGACATGCAGGGCATAATAGGCTCAACGCTCCCGGAGCTCAAGTCGCTGGAGCTCGGCTCCGGGGAAGAGGAAGAGTAACAGCAGATGGGCCGGAAACCGGCCCTGGAGAACGGATGAGATGCATACCATAACACTCGTAATCATAATAGCGGTATCGCTCGGGATAATGCCGGCATTCGTCGCGATGCAGAAGGGGCGGAGCTTCCTCAAATGGTGGGTGTACGGCACTCTGGCGTTCGTTATAGCCATGCCGCACGCGCTTCTCCTGGACCGCGGCCTGAGGCTTGCAGGCGGAGGCACAAGGGCCTGCGGCTTCTGCAGGATGAAGGTGAGCATATCGGCGACCCACTGCCCCAGGTGCGGGCACGAGTTCATAGAATTCTGAGATGGCCGTAAGGGGAAACGCGATAAAGGGGAGCGTGCTGACGGGCTGGAGGGCGGCCCTCCATCAGATAATATACGAGGCCGACACTCCGGCTGGCAGGCTTTTCGACAAGGCCCTCATAGCCGCCATACTCCTTAGCGTCCTTGTAGTGATGCTCGACAGCGTGTCCTGGATTTCCGAGGAATACGGGACCGCGCTATATGTAGCCGAGTGGTTCTTTACCGTCCTTTTCACGATAGAATACGCCTTGAGGCTCGCCTGCGTTGCAAGGCCCCTTAAGTATGCTACAAGCACCTTCGGCATAATAGACCTACTTGCCGTCGTCCCGACCTATATAGACCTCCTCCTCCCCGGCGGACGCTATCTCATGGCGGTCCGCATCCTCAGGGTGCTCCGCATATTCCGCACCTTCAAGCTCTTCGCGTACATGGACGAGGGCGCCTACATACTGCGGGCCCTCAAGGCCAGCAGGAGGAAGGTATCCGTATTCCTCTTCGCGGTCATGAACCTCGTGGTCGTACTCGGCTCGCTCATGTATCTCATAGAAGGCGAGGAGAGCGGATTCACCAGCATCCCCAGGAGCGTATACTGGTGCGTTGTGACGCTCACGACCGTGGGCTACGGCGACATAGCGCCCCAGACCACCCTCGGCATGGGGGTTGCCACCGCGGTCATGATAATCGGGTACGGGATAATCGCCATCCCGACCGGCATAGTCACGGTCGAGATGGTGCAACAGGCAGCGGCCTCGAGGAAATCGACCCAGGCCTGCCCCTCGTGCGTCGCAGAAGGCCATGACACGGACGCGGTCTTCTGCAAATGCTGCGGTTCTAAACTCAACTAAGCCGCCTTTTCCCGCCACCCCCCGTCTTCGCAAGTTTGCGGGCCATCTATGCTCAATACGGGCTATACTTTAATATGGACGGTAAGCGGCCCTCCTTTATCGTCCATTGTAGTTTCCCGCTTAAAATGAACTCGGGAAAGGAGTCATGCCATGCCAAGGACAACAGCCGACACATACGAGGACACAGTGGTCGCAGGCAAAAAAATTGCCGCAACCGTATACGTCCTGCAGGCCATAGGCCTCTTCATAGGCATAACCTACATAATCGCCGTCATAATCAATTACGTCAAGGCCTCTGACGTTAGGGGCACCTGGATAGAGTCGCACTTCAGGTGGCAGATAAGGACCTTCTGGTTCAGCATACTCTGGGCGGTCATAGGGGCCCTTACCTATCTCCTGATAATTGGCTACTTCATACTCCTGGCCGTGGCCGTATGGGTCATTTACAGGATAGTGAAGGGGGCCGTTTACCTAAAGAACAACCGGGCAATGTACGGGCTGGAGATGTAGGGCGCCCATGTCATGGAGGAGGCGTGCGGATGAAGGCGATTGCGTACTCTCCCGATAAAAGGGTTCTCAGGGTCGTGGAGCGGCCCGAGCCTGCCATTACAGCCACGGACCAGGTGAAAATAATGGTCATGAGGGTCGGGGTCTGCGGCACAGACCGCGAGCGCATCGCCGAGGGCAAGGCCCCTCCGCCCGAAGGCTATGACGACCTGGTCATCGGGCACGAGAGCTTCGGAAGAGTGGTGGAGACAGGGGAAGGGGTGGACGCGGTAAGTCCCGGCGACTACGCCGTCTTTACGATAAGGCGGGGCTGCGACGAATGCGCTCCATGCCGCATGGGGCGGCCCGACATGTGCAGGACCGGGAAATACAGGGAAAGGGGCCTGGTCGAGATCGACGGCTTCAATTCCGAGTACGTCGTGGACAGCCAGGGGCACGTCATACGGGTCCCCAGGGAGCTCGCCTCTGTCGCCGTGCTTCTGGAGCCGATGTCGGTCGTTGAAAAGGCCCTGGACGAGGCCGTCAAGTTCCAGTCGGCAAGGCTGCCGGAGGCCAATATCGGCAACGACTGGTTTCGCGGCAAAAGGGCGCTCGTGGCAGGGACAGGGACAATAGGCCTCCTCGCCTGCCTTGCCCTGAAGGTCAGGGGCGCCTCGGTTTACGGCCTGGACATCCTGGACGAGGACTCTCCGAGGCCCATGTGGCTTTCCGGCATAAAAGCGTCCTATATTGACGGCAGGAAGGTCAAGCCCGACAAGGTGGACGAGGCGCTGGGGCCGATGGACCTGGTATTCGAGTCTGCGGGCGTGCCGGGGCTCATGTTCAACCTCATAGACGCCCTGGCGAGGAACGCCGTCTACGCGGTGGCAGGCATCCCGTCCGGAGCGGTCCACGAGGGCACGATACGGATACCCGCCACCAGGTTGATGGACCAGCTCGTAAGGAAGAACCAGCTCGTCTTCGGCACCGTAAGCTCCGCGGAAGGGCATTTCAGGATGGCGCTCGACGACTTTGCCAGGGCCGAGTACGAATGGAGGGGGCATGCGGCGAAGATGATAAACCGGGAACTCGATTTCACGGAATACAAAGAGGCCTTGACCGAACACCCGGAGGACGAGATAAAGGCCGTCCTTAAGTGGGCGGCTTAGGGCATTATTTGCTTGGAGCCTTCACAAAGGTCCCCTCAAGTTTTTTTTGGTAATTCATATCTCCACTGTAAGCCCGTCGCGGGCGAACTCGACCCCTGGGGGGAGGGTCTTGCCGTCCCTTTCGTAGAGGACGTTGTGGCTGAGGTGCGTGAGGATAGTCCTCGGCGCGCCTACGGCCTTTGCGGCCTCAATGGCCTGGGCGATGGTGAAGTGAGTGGGGTGGGGTTTCTGCCTTAATGCGCCGAGCACCAGGACCTCGGTGCCCCTTAGCGCCTCGTACGAGCTTTCGGGTATTTCGCTGCAGTCGGTCACGTAAGAAAGCCGCCCGACCCGCCAGCCCAGGATCGCCGTCCTTCCGTGCATGACCGGCACCGGGGTGACCATTTCGCCGAAGAGCTCGAAAGGGCCCTCGACCGCCTTTATCGTGAGGTTGGGTTTCCAGCCGTCCCTGCCGTCGTCCCTGAAGATGTATTCGAAAGCGGATTTTATTCGGTCCACGGTCCTCGCGCCCCCGTAGCAGGGGATTGCGGCGTTCCCGTTCGAGAGGTTAAAGGCCCTCAGGTCGTCTATGCCGTGGATGTGGTCCGCATGCGGGTGGGTATAGAGGACCGCGTCGACCCTTTCGACCCCGTTCGCCAGGGCCTGGGCCCGGAGGTCCGTCGACGTGTCTATGAGGATGTTCCTGCCGTTTGAATGTATGAGGAGGGACGACCTGGTGCGCCTGTTGAACGGGTCCGGAGAGGAGCAGACCTCGCAGTGGCAGCCTATGACCGGCACGCCGGTGGACGTGCCGCAGCCGAGTATCACGATCTTCATCTGGCCCGGGTCCGGTAGGTCTCCTTTTCCGAGAGCTTAATGATTCCGGTTGGAAAACCCCCGGCTTTCAAGCGAAGGGATGTCCGACCGCCCTTAATCAGCCGGTCTTTCCGGCGAGCGGCGGCGTACCGCTTTTGAAATTTCAGCTCTCAGGATGCCAGGACTGAATCCAGGGTATTCATTTCTTGAACTCGCCCACGACCGCGAGCTCCTCGAATACCTCCTCGCCGTGGGGGGCGTCGCCGAGAAAGTCCGTCAGGTCCTCCCCCGAGTAGTGTTCGAAGTGCATCCCGTCCATGAAAAGCGGGTTTCCGGTCACGTCGTACACCTTGCCTTTATACGCTATGTAGACCGGCGTTGCCGGGTCGCTCCCGTCGAACTGTTTGAGCTCTTTTTCGTTGAACGCCTTCATAATCATGCAATATAAAATGGCGCGGGTATGAAAGTCAATACAAATACGGCGGCGGTTGCGGCTGTTATCAGGCGGCGCCTTCCGTCCATGGGCTCGTGCTGGTCCTCGACAGGCGGGTGGAAGGTGCCTATGAAGGCGATAAGGCCGGCCCATATGAACCAGCCGGGCCAGGCCGCGAACCCGAGGACCACCAGGACGGCGATCATGCCGATGGAGAAGGCCCTGTGCACCGGGCCGAGGAGCGCGTAAACGAGGTGGCCGCCGTCGAGCTGGCCTATGGGCAGCAGGTTCATGGCAGTCACGAACATTCCTATCCAACCCGCAAACGCCACCGGGCTCAAGAGCACGTCATGCGTGTCAGGGAGAGGGCCCATGACCAGGTACGAGAGGGCCTGGAATATTATCGAAGACCCGAGGCCGAGCGAGCCCGCCGCCATGGCCTTCGGGACTATTATCGATTCGCCGAGCCCCCATATCGTCACGAAAATGGCGGCGACGAAGCCGGCAAGCGGCCCGGCAGCGCCGATGTCGACCAGCGCGGCCTTGGTGGTTATCGGTGACTTGATCTTTATGAGCGCCCCGAAGGTGCCTATCATCGGCGGGAACGGGGGCGCGGGTATGAAGGTCGGGAGGGTCGTCAGCACCCCGTGCCTCCTCGATGCGATGAAGTGGCCGAGCTCATGGGTGCCGAGTATCAGGAGGAGCGAGGCGGAAAAGGGTACGCCCTGCGTAAGCCCCCAGGGGCTTGAGAATATGTCCACCCCCTGCTGCATGGCGCCGGATGCGACGGTCGTCAGGACAGTCGCCAGGAAAAGCGCAAGCGGCAGAAGAACCCGGGGCCTCCCGGCCCCGTATGCCATCGTATATCCGTCGTTGCCGTCCATTTACCCTGTCCAGGTGTTTTTCTTTGTGACGTACTCGTGGTAGAACTCCACCATGGCCTGACCTATGGAGACTATCAGGGGGCCTGCAATTATGCCGATGAGCCCGAATGCGTTCATGGCGCCGAGTATGCTGAAGAAAAGAAGGAGCGGATGCAGGTTCGTCCTGCCGCTTACGAGATATGGCCTCATGAAATTATCGACGAGTCCTATTACGAAGATGCCCCAGACCGAAAGCCCGACGGCCCCCACGTAGTCCCCGTTCACCGCCAGGTAAACGGCCACCGGCGCCCATACGAGCGACGCCCCGATGTTGGGGATGAACGTGGTAAGGAACATTATGAAAGTAAGGACCAGGACCGCCTCTATGCCAAAAAACCAGAGTGCCATGCCGCCCAAAAACGCTTGTATGGCTCCGACGAGCACGCCGCCGTATATGGTCGCGTATATGACGCCCCTGTTCTTCTTTATTATCTCTTCCTTGTGCACGGGGGAGACCGGCACGAGGTCCTTCACGATGTCGAAGAGCTTGTCGCCGTCCTTGAAGAGGAAGTACATGGTGAAGAACGCGAGAAAGAGATTTATCACGAGGCTGGCAAAGCCTTTGAAGAAGCCGCTTATACCCTGGCCCGCGAAGCCGGCGGCCTCCCTTACGACCGTCGCGACCGTCCCGCGTATGTCCAGCGAACTGACGTCGATGTAATCGCCCAGGTACTTCTCAAGCCAGGCGAGGAAAAAACCCGGGGTGGCGGCGCGTGCCGATATGTCCCTGATGTAGTCCTCGGCCCAGGCATAGAGGTTAAGGAGCTCGGCTGCAAGCGCCGACCCCAGGAGGACCATGGGCACTATGAGGAAAAGGGCTATACTGGTGCATGCGGCGATGGATGCAATGGACTTCCGCCCGCGCAGCCGTTTTGTGAGCCATTTATAATAGGGATAGAAAAGGATTACGAAGATTACGGCCCAGAAAATCGGGATCAGGAACGGCACCATCACGAGGTACATCAGGTAGCCGATTATGAACGAAAGTACAAGGGTAAGAAAGTATTCCCATTTCATTGGCAAAGTGGGCAAGGGAGAATCTTTTTGATTTCCCTGCACCATCTCAGTATAATTATATTTTACGGAAATACAAGGATTTATCGTTTCCGGAACGGCTTTGGAGAGTTTTAGCGACCCCGTATCAACCCAAGACCCCAATAATCCAGATCAGGAGATCACCAAGTGGCTATAAAGGCAGTAGCGCTGCTTTCGGGCGGCCTGGACTCGACGCTCGCCGTCAAACTTATGCTCGACCAGGGCGTAGAGGTACACGCGCTAAATTTTACCTCGGGTTTCTGCACCTGCAACCACGGCGGCAAGGGTGGCGGCTGCAAGAGCGAGGCAAGGAGGGTCGCCGATGAGTTCGGCATCCCCATAAAGGTCCTCGCCAAGGGCATGGATTATATCGAAATAGTCCGTAACCCCAGGCACGGCTACGGCAAGGGCATGAACCCCTGCGTGGACTGCAGGGTCTATATGTTCAAGCGGGCCGCCGAGTACATGCGCGAGATAGGGGCCTCGTTCATCATAACCGGGGAGGTGCTCGGCCAGCGCCCCATGAGCCAGAGAAAGGACGCCATGAGGATAATCGAGAGGGAGAGCGGGCTCGAAGGGCTGATACTCAGGCCCCTTAGCGCCAAGCAGCTTGAGCCCACGATACCCGAGAAGGAGGGCCTGGTCGACAGGGATAGGCTCCTTGACGTACTCGGCAGGTCGAGGCGGAAGCAGATCGACCTTGCCGAGGACCTCGACATAAACGACTACCCGTGCCCTTCAGGGGGCTGCCTCCTTACAGACAAGATTTTCTCGAAGAAGGTAAGGGACCTTCTCAGGAACAAGGCGGACGTGACCAAGAGGGACTTAGAGCTCCTTAAGACCGGCAGGCACTTCAGGTACAAGAAATCGAAGGTCATAGTCGGAAGGAACGAGGCCGATAACACGAGGCTCCGCCTGATGCTCCAGGACGGCGATACCCTCGTTGAGCCGGGCGGGTTCCCGGGGCCGGTCGCCGTCCTCTCGGGCGAGGGCGGGGAAGACGCCCTCCGGTTCGCCGGGAGCCTCATCCTCAAATACGCGCTCGACAAGGCAGGCGGGCAGAGGAGCCTAAAGGCAACGCGGGGCGAATGGTCCATGGATTTCGAGGTGGAGGGCCCGGCCCCCGAGCCGGTCGTCGAGGAGACGAGGGTATGCTGAACGTTGCGGGCCCCGGAGAGCCGTGGGGAGACGAGCAGAGGGAATCGGCACAACTTAAGCTCGCGAAGCTCAAGGGCATACTCATAGGCATGGATTCAGTGCTCGTGGCCTTCTCGGGCGGGGTCGATTCGACCTTCCTCCTGAAGGCCGCCGTCGATACGATAGGGGAAAAGGCTGCGGCGATTACCGCGGTATCTCCAACCTATCCCGAGGGCGAGCTAAAGGAGGCCCGCTCCCTTGCCGGGCTCGTCGGGGCCAGGCACATCATAGTGGACTCGAACGAGCTCGATATCCCCAATTTCGCCGAGAACACCGACAAACGCTGTTATTACTGCAAGAGCGAGCTCTTCAGCATTACGAGGGAAGAGGCCGCGTCCCTCGGGTTCAAGTGCATCGCGGACGGGACGAACGCCGACGACGCGCGCGATTACAGGCCCGGGAGGACCGCAGCTTCCGAGCTGGGCGTGAGGAGCCCTCTTCAGGAGGCCGGACTGACAAAGGCGGAGATAAGGTTCCTGAGCAGGGAACTGGGGCTCCCGACCTGGGACAAGCCGAGCCAGGCCTGCCTCTCCTCCCGCTTCCCGTACGGGACGAGAATAACCGGGGAGCGTCTTGAAAAAGTCGCGCTCGGCGAGGAGCTGGTAAGGTCGCTCGGGTTCAGGCAGTTCAGGGTGCGCTACCACGGCGAGACCGTGCGGATAGAGGTGGAGGAAGAAGACCTCAAGCGTTTCCTCGACGACGGCACAAGGAGGACGGTGGTCGAGGGGCTTAAATCGATAGGCTTTGTTTACGTCACCCTCGACCTGCAGGGCTACAGGTCCGGAAGCATGAACGAGGCGCTCGGGAAATAGCGGCTGGCCAAGCCCCTTCGGTCAAGCCCCCTTCCTCGCCTCGTCGAGCCATTTTCTGAAGTGCTGTTTCAAGAGCGCCTTGAAGAAGTCTCCGTCAGGGTTTACTATCTCGTAGACCGGCATGGGCGTCGCCTCCTCGAAGCCCTTGAAGATGACCTCGCCTATCCAGCAGAAGGCTTCGACCCGTTCCGCGCCTTTCACCAGCTCGTGGCTGAACCAGAAATCCAGAGGCTCGAAGGGGAAGAAGAACTCGTCTCTAATGGAGGAGTGCAGCTCATCGGGCCTGACCGTCCTCCTGAAGAACCATTTCGACCCCTTCCCCTCCCTCATGTACGCATCGAGTGCGTTGAAGCTCAGCACCTCGCCCTTGTTGTAGATGTCCGCGGTCGGCGAGATGACCTTCAGGTTCGAGAACGGCTCTCCGGAGACGATGCGGTTTATGTCGCTCAGGAACTCGTTCGCCAGGACCTGCGCCATGGCCTTCGAGTTGGCCGCTTTTCTTGAAAAGGCCAGTTTCTCGAAGGCGTTGTCGAGCTCTGGCGGGAGTTTCACGGAACAGACCCTGTCGATGTAGGCGTTGAAAGGGTATTTGAGCCCCTTGTTCCCGCGTTTCATTCTTTCGTTCTCGATCGAGCGCTCGAGCTTGGCCCTGACGAGCGGGTTCCTGAACGTGCCCCTGGAGGCCTCGTTTATCTTGCCGCCTATGGAAACGCTCACCGGCTCCGAGAACCCCTGCCTGGTCTCTATTATAAGGGTCTCGGCCTTTGCGCCGTAGGCGATGTAGAGCCCGGCCTCGAGCTCGCCTTTTATGGCGGTTTCCAGCTCCTCCCTGTACGTGCCCTCGACCCGGTGCTCCTCCTCGCCGAGGGACGCGAGGCGTTCCTCAACCCCGGGCTCGTTCCTCGCAAGCGCCGCGTTTATCTCGGCCCTCTTCCGCTTGAGCTCGTCCTTCCTTGCCGCGAAGCGCCTGTGCACCTCCTCAAGGAGCTCTTCCTCCCTCCTCGGAGGCAGCTTCTTCAGCAGCTCCTCCCTGTACTTGCGTATTATCTGCTGGATGTCCCTGGCCAGGGCTACGAGATAAGATACGCCGCCCGAGAAGATCGCGGCGTCCCCCGGGAGGTTCGTAAGCCTTATGCCGCGCTCGTCCGCGCCCACCCCGCTCCCCATGCCGTACTTGCTGGCCGCGTCCAGTATGGGCTTGTAGAAGTGCTCCCGCATGAAGTCGGCCATGGCGATTTCCCTGACCTTGAGCGTCCTCCTCGAGAAGTCCTTCATGTCTATGAAGAGCTGGCCCTCCTCCTCGACTGTGAGCCCCTTGAGGACGGCCCTGTCGTCCACCGAGAAGCGGTAGAGGCGGCCCCTCCCGTACTCCTCGACGAGCAGGTCTGGTTTGAACTCCTCGCGCCTGTCCGCGATGCATTTCCTCATCGGCCCGGTGAAGCTCTCCACGAGGTCGTCGAAGACGCAGGCGTAATATCCCTCGATTACCCTGGCGGTCTCCTCCGCGGGTATCCTTGCGCGTTTAAGGAGGTTTCCGAGCCTCGATTTCCTGAAGCCTTCGAGGAACTTCTGGAAGGAAAGGACAATCGCGTTCCTATTCCGGTCGAGCGCATATATTTTCCTGGTATCTTCGAGTCCGGACCAGAGGTCGGAGACCTGCCTCTGGTCCGAGAGGAAGTTCCTGATAAGCCTGTCTTCGTTGTATATCTCGAAAAGCGCGGATTGCGCCTCGGAGGGCTGGTCGAACTCCGAGAGGAAGGCGAGAGATTCGCGCCGGAAGATGTTTATGTACGCCTGGGTGCGCACTGCCTCGCTTACTTCCGGGTCCTTCCCGGCCGCCTTTATGGTGGCCCTGACCACGTTTTCAATGTCAACTCCCTCGTCGACGCCTGCCGCCACGGTGGAGACGGCCCCGAAGGTCTCTTCGTTTATGCCGTATGGGTTGAGCGCGGACGAGACGAGAGTGGCCGGTATCGCGAGGAACGACCTGGGGACCAGGGCCGAAGCGAGCAGCAACCTTGTATCCTCGGTCAAAGAGGACGCCCCGGAGTCCCTGAGCCTCTCAAGCAGAGAATTGAGGGCCCCCCGGAGGGCCAGGAACATGACCAGACCTGTTGCGAGGTCGGCTTTCTCATAGGGGAGGCCCTTTATCCTGAGCCCCTTGGCCTTGTCCTTTTTTTTCCTGATGGTGTTTATCAGGGCCAGGAGCGCGATGTAGGAGGTCCGTTCCGCCCCCCCTGACCTGGCCTCTTCCCTGAGCATCTTCTCGAAATATCCCGAGACCCATTTTGCGAATTTCCGGCCGTGGCCTTCGGAGCCCATCCAGCCGGCGAGTATGGAGCTGTCGATATACGGCACTCCGGCGAGCGCCAGGGAGGCCGTCTCTTTTTCGGGGGAGCCGGATATGAAGAGGTCGGTCCTGTAGGTCTTCGGCTTTAGCAAGCCTGTATGCGGGAGCATGGAGGCGGCCTCCGCGCGCTCCATCTTCGAGTCGTAGCGCTTGCAGAGGTTCGATAACAGGCCCAGGACGGCCTCCTCGATGCAGGCCTCGTCGTCGCCGCCCATGTGGTACGGGACCTTGAGTTCCGTTATGGCCTCGCCGTGCTTGAAGCGCAGTTCCCTGGGGTCTATTGTCCACGGCCTGCCGCCGGAGAAGTCTGTTTTCCTCGAGGCGAGCAGTCTCAGAAGTTCAAGCCTGCCGCCGCTGTAACCGCTCATGTGACGTCCTCTTGGATTCAGCGCGGGCTTTTCAGACGCGGGTTCGACCAGTTCCCGATACCTGCGTTCGCAGGTTCGAGCCCGGCTGGGAATAACGGTATTCGCCTAAGCTTATCAGTAAAAAGGAGATTAAATCAAGGGCGGAAGTCACACCCAGTCGTGAGCCCGGTCACTGACCGGGTTTATCCCGTGGTTTAGCATGAATTTGCACCAGGGGCCGGGTCCCGCGCCGCCAGGGTGTCCGCCGCTTCCCCGCGCCTGGACTGGCAGGCAATGCGTTAAAACCTGTTTTCCCCGGGCCCGTTTTATGTTATAAACCATCCGGAAGTCGTTCTTCTCATCGGCGAGACAAGAGTCCCGGCCTTGGCGGTATAACCGCCGGGGTTAATCCAACCAAGGATTGATGCAGATGAGCTCGTTAAAAGAGAAGCTTAACAACATGTTCCTCAAGGTAGTGGCAGGGACCGTGACCAGGGAGGAGGGGGCCATGCTCCTCAACCACCTTGCAAAGGAGGACCCTTCCGGGACAGCCGAAGAGCTTTCGCTCCTCGTAGATACTCCACCCCAGGGCGTCTATCCCAAGACCATATTGCACATGGTCGCGCTTGCCAGGAACAAGGCCTTTTACGAGCTTATGGTCGCGGGGCTTGTGAACAGGGACGAGGAGGTCTCGATGATGTCGGCCCAGGAGCTTGCCCGGATAAAGTCCTTCGAGGCCAGGAACATCCTTGCCGAGCATTTGAACCACCACAGCCTTCACGTGAGGAAAGCCTCGGCTTCCGCGTTGATAAACGGCTTTCCTGAAGGCCTGGATGCAGTAAGGCGGCACGTGCTCGGCGATTGCGAGCCGGAATACAGGCTGTCATCGGCACAGGCCCTCGTTGAATCCGGCAGGAAAGGGGTGGAGTCGCTCCTTTCCGTCCTCGTTTCCGGGAGCCCCGAAGGGCTTGACGTTGCCGCGGATGCGCTGGCGTATTCGGCGGAAGAGCTTGGCGCTGCCGACGTGCAAAAGGTATTCGAGGCGCTCACTAACGCGGGCGACAGGGAGGACCACGCCTCGGTAATAGGGCTACTAAGGGTGGTCGCAGCGCTCAAGGACAAGGCAAGGGGTTTCGAGGGGTTCATACAGGCCTTCGCCGACTCCCCTTTAGAGCAGGTAAGGTCCGAGGCGACGAGCGCGCTCCAGAAGGTCCGGCCCTAACGCGCGCGGTCTGCAGTGAGGGATTCCCTCGCTTTTTCGTGTCCCGGGTCAAGCCGGAGCGCCGTCAGGAATTCAATCCTCGCTTCATCGGTCCTCCCCAATGCCGTAAGCGCTACTCCCAGCGCGTAATGGGCCTCGGCTGAACCGGGACTCCGCTTTACGGCCTCCCTGAGAGCTGATTCGGCCTCGAGGCGCATCCCAAGGGCAAGGAGAGCTCTTCCGGCCTTCAGGCGAGCCGTCGGGTTTCCGGGGTCGTAAAAGAGGGCCTTCCTGTACTCTGCAAGCGCCTCCTCCATCCGCCCCATGTCCGCGTGTATATCCCCGATGTTGATGTATGTATTGGCGTTGGTGGGCTTTATCTCGACTGCGAGCCTGTACTCTTTCATGGCCTCTTCAAGGAGGCCTTTCGCGTAATACGCGTACCCGAGGTTGTTCCGGGCCTGGGGGATGCGGGGGTCCAGCGAGAGGGCGATGAGGTATTTCTCAACCGCTTCGTCGGACTGCCCCCGGAGGTGGTAAATGGCGCCTATATTGAAGTGCGCCTTGGCCAGGTCCGGGTTCAGCTCAACCGCCTTCAGGTTCTCTTCAAGCGCCTTGTCGAGCTGTCCGTCCTTTGCGAGCACGATAGCGTAGTTCAGGTGCGCCCTGGCCTTCATGGGCGACTTTTCAACCACGTCGCTCCACATCGATATCTGGTCCGACCAGACGGAGTTCCTTGAATAGGCTGAAATGGAGAGGGCTGCTGCCGTCGCGAGCAGGACCAACGAGGTGACTGCGGCCGTTATCGAGCGTGCGCGGTCCATGGGCGGCTAAAAGGGCAGCATCCTGGCGAAGTTCCTTGATATGCGCACGAAGAAGGTGTTTTCCGTCCTGTCCTGCATCTCTTCCTCGAAAATGGAGTACCTGTGCTCGAATTGCAGCTGCCATAGCCTGAGCCGGGTCCTGACCGCGTTCGTGATGGATGTGACCTGGGTGAGCTCGCCGTTGCGCCACGTGCTCGACCTGCTCGCCAGGGCGCTCCAGTTCGCGTTCTCCCGGAAGCGCTTGACGTACGCAGCGGAATAGTTGAGGGTGGTCACCTTTTCGCTCCCGAAGAGGTAGTCGTTCTTCCTCCTCGAAGCCCCGAACTGCAGGGTCAGATCGCCTCCCATGAGCGCCCGCTTGTGCGTGAGCAGGTGCCCGGCCCCGAAGTTCGTATTGGACGTCTTCGACGAGCCGTTGACCGGGTCTACTATGTCGTAGTAGTCGTACGAGAAGTCCAGGCGGGTGTTCTTGAAATATGTGGAGGACGCGACGAACTTGAACCGCTCCTCGGACCTGTTCTCGATGTCAATGTCCTCGTGGGAGTGTTTGAATTTCTCGTAAGACAGCGTAAGGTCCAGGTATTTGAAATAACTGGAGGTCGCGTCTATGGCAAAGCGCTCCTCGTCCCTGTTGTCGAGGACTATCTCGGACGAATTCGTCAAATAGTAATAGGAGGTCGAGACCGTCGCGTATTTCAGCCAGTCGCCGCTGGATGCGCCCAGTGTGTAGGACGAGCCGCTGGCGAGCGTCCCGGTGCTGTCGGCGAAATGATTGTAGTTTGCGGAGGCGTTGAAGACGGCGAACCTCGTAAGGTTTATGTTGCTCAGGCTTGCGGCCACGTTCTGGTCTACGCCGTTCAGCTCCACGTCCGTATCTATGCGCACCTCCTGGAGGGCGTTCATCCTGTACCCGATGCCGTAAGAGGTCGACAGGCCCGCCCAACCCAGGTCGCGGGCATAGTTCACGGAGGTCTGCGTCAGGAACCGTTCCCTGTTCCTGCCCGTGACCAGTTCCTCATAGAAGTACATGACTGTCTGGCCGAGCGACACGCTCGGGCTGAGGATATAGTTGGCGCCGACGTCGTATTGGATGTTTGAGCTTTCGCGCGTCGCTGTCGCGGACTCCGAGACCGATTCGCTGGTATAGAGGCTCATCGTCGTGTCGAGGTTCCTGGAAAACCTGTACCCCACGTTGCCGTAATACGACTGTCCGTAGGATTCCTGCGTTTCGGTCTCGCTCGTGTAATAGTTGTAGTTGTGAGCCTGCCTGAACTCAAGGCCCGGCCTCGAATTCAGGTTGATCGAGACTCCCTGGGTGGAGGTGTCTATGCCCAGGTCGTCGATATCGTTCCTTGCATAGCCGAACCGGAGGTTCGTGTCCCTTGAGAGCCTGGTACGGTTTATAAGGTTTAAGCCGGTAGTGGTCGAGTCGCTCGTGGTCGTTTGGTTTAAAAAGAGGTTGTTGGTGGTCGGCCCGAGCTTCTTCTGCATCTCCAGCCTGTAAAGCGTCGAGTCGGAGCTAAGTCCGTTGGCCTCGGTATCCGTATGAGAGACCATGAACATGGTCCTCGGCAGCTTCTTGTCCTTCAGGTTCCACCTGAGCGTGTACCTGGTGTTTATGTTTTCGGTTTCAACGCCGGAGTAGGAGGTTTCGTGGGTCGTTCTGTCCACGGAGAGTTCGATGGGGGTCGTCGACCGGGGGAGTATGGCTGTCTTCAGGTAATAGTTTATGTGCTTTCTGTTGCGTTCGGGCAGGTCTGAATACGAGGTGTCCGTGTTTACGAGCCGGACCCCCGCATCGTAGGTCAAGAGGTATCGCGAATATATGTTGCCCAGGGTGTCAAGCCTGTACGTCTGCCTGAAAGTGTCGATTTCGCGTTCGCGGTTCGCGTATTCGGAATAGGTCTTCCCGAAATCGAACTGTACGCCCCCGTAGAGGATCCGGTAGATGTAAGGGTCGCGCGGGTCGTCGCAGAGTCCGGCAGCCGGCAACAGAACGCCTGTCGTGGTCAGGAACAGGGTCACATAAAACGCCTTTTTGCCGCCAGCAAACATCTAAAAAAGTCCTTTCGTCGTTTCAGCCGTTTTGCGCCATGAAGGCCCGGCCCACGGCAGGGGGGACTGCTATCCTTGCCAGGCGCACCGGAACCCCACGTCGTCGAAGCGGCCCTGGGGGGGGGCCGCGTTCCTGAAAGCCGACCTGACGTAGACCTGGAGGCTGTAATGGCCCATGCCTCCCCATCCGCCGCCCCTGACGGTCTTGAACCGCTCGCCGTAGTCCTTGTCCTTGAAGTCGCTGCCGGGATAAGGCTGGTACCAATCGGATGTCCATTCCTGGGCATTGCCGGCCATGTCCATCGCGCCGTACGGGCTTGCCCCGTCCTTTAGCGAGCCGACCGGAAGCGTGCCGTCGTATTCCCCGAGCGTGTTCACTTTTTTGAGGTCGAATTCGTCACCCCAGGGGAACCGTCTTCCGTCGGTGCCGCGTGCGGCCTTTTCCCATTCGGCCTCGGTAGGGAGCCTTTTGCCTTTCCACTTGCAGAACTCGTCGGCTTCAGGCCATGTGACCATCGTTACGGGGTGGTCGTCTAGGCCTGCCGGGTATATGCCGCCGCTCCAGTATGGCGGGGCGGGGCGCCCGGCAGAGGCCAGGAACTCCATGTACTGGCGGTTCGTGACTTCGGTGGCGTCGATGTAGAACTCCTTGAGCTTCACTTTTCTTTCGGGCCGCTCGTTGGCGTACCAGGGCCTCCTGTCCCCGTACTGGATCGACTTGGCGTCCTTGTCGACCTCGTTGCTCCCCATGATGAACTTCCCCTTAGGGACGCGGACCATGCCCTCGGGCGGCGGCGGCGACGAGCAGGCGGTCAAGGCGAAAAGCGCGGAAAGCAGCGCGAATTTTCTAAATACGTTCCAGGGCATTCATGGCCTCCTTGCGTAAACCGGGTGGCAGCCGCTCAGGCCCCGGTCGTTGGAATCTGGATTCAATGGATGAAGACAGCGCTGTCGGTGCTTGAAATCATCGACTCCCTGAACCGTTCCCTTGTCTTCAGGTCGTAGAAGTCGATGGGGTTATAGTCGTCGGTAAAGAGGAGGCCCGACCCTTCGAGGGATATCCTCCTTGAATAAAGGCCCTGAAGGTCTTCTACGAACGGCGGGAAGGCGTTTTCAGGAACGAACCCGCCGGCAAGCTCTCTTTCTCCGTCGTAAGCCGCGAAAAGGAGATTGACGACCTGCGGAGTATCGGAGAAATATCCAGAGGACGCATACACGTCCACATGGGAAAAGACGCGCTTCAACGTGCTTTGCAGCATGGACGGGACGTCGTGCGACCCTGTCCGGCTTTCACCGATGAAGTTGATAAGGAGCACGCCGCCGTCAGAGAGCCGTTTTTTCATGAGGCCGAAGGACTCTACGCTCACAAGGTGGCTGGGCGGGGTGTCCCCGGAGAACGCGTCGAGGAAGATTATGTCGTAGTCCTCTCCGGGAGACTTGAGGAAGTACCGCCCGTCCTGGACGAATATCCTGTGTTTCTCCGGCTCGAAGGAGAAGTATTGCTCAGCGGTCTCGATTACCTCCCGGTCTATCTCGACCACGTCGGTGCTGATGCCGTATTGCCCGAACCTTTTCGGGAGTATGCCGCTCCCGAGCCCGATAACGAGGGCCCGCTCGGAGCCTGGCCCGTAGGTCATGGCGAGCTGTTCCGCGTAGTACGTGTATTTCGAAATCGGCAGGCCGGTAGGAACGTCGATCGCCCCCTGGATGATATTCTCGAGGAGGAACTCCCTGTACCTGGTTTCCCCGTATGAGTAGTCCACGACCTTTATCTGCCCGTAGGGGCTGTCCTTGCTCATGACGACCGAGACGCTGGTGCCGTCCGGCCGGGTCACGGAGGGGAGCTCCTCAGGGATGAAAAAAAATGCCGCCGGGAGCGCCATGAACGCCACCGCAAGCGGCTTCCTCGTGAAAAACGCCCAATAAGCCGCGGAGACCCCGAAAAGGACGAAGGCGGACAGGTAGATGATGTTATTGACCCCGAGGTTCGGGATCAGGAGAAATCCGGTAAGGACCGTACCCGTGACGCTGCCGAAGGTGGAAACCGCGTATAGCCATCCGACGGTCCTGCCGACCCCCATGCCTTCGCGCATGTAGAGCTTGACGGTGTACGGGCTCACCATCCCGAGGAGGAAGAGCGGGGGGCCGAAAAGGAGAGCCGAGCTCGCGAGCGAACCGGCCCGGAGGCCGAGGTAAACGGCCTTGCCTATGACGACCCCCTTCATAAAGGGGATCGAGAGCACGAAGGCCCCGGCGAGCAGTATGATCGCGAAGAGGAAGCCGCAGCTGGACCTCCTGTCGGCCAGCTTCCCTCCGAACCAGTAGCCGAGGGCCAGCGAGACGAGGGCTACGGTTATGAGCGAGGTCCAAACGAAAAGGCTTACGCCGAACGGCGGGCCGATGACCCTCGACCCGAGGAGCTCGATTACCATCACCACGGCGCCGCTTAGAAAGGCTGTAAAGACCAGGTACGCTCCTACGGCGGTCCTGCTCCGCTCTGCCCCCTTTCCTGCCCCGGCGCTATCTCGCGTCTTTTGCGCACCTGAAACCAAAGTTGTTGTTCCTTGTCAGAGGGTGGAAAAATATCCTGTTGAAGGTCGGGGCGCTTATGCCGCACTTGTAATAGGTGCAGTCGTACCATGACCCGCCTTTCAGCACCTTGTACTTCTCGCCGTAGTTCTCGTCGTCGTGAGTGTTGCCGGGATGGGGCTTGAACCAGCTGTCCGTCCATTCGAAGGCGTTGCCGGCCATGTCGTATACCCCGTACGGGCTCTTCCCGTCCTCGAAGCTCCCTACCGGCAAGGTGTCCTCGTTCCCGTACTGCGGGGTGTTGGCCTTGTCCCTGTCGAACTTGTCCCCCCAGGGGAAGGTCCAGCCGTCGGCGCCCCTTGCGGCCTTTTCCCATTCCTGCTCGGTCGGCAGCCTTTTGCCCTCCCATTTGCAGAAGGCGTCGGCGTCGGCCCAGCTGACGTACACTACCGGGTGGTCTTCCCTGCCTTCGGGTATGAGGCCTCCGGCCCAGTGCTGCGGGTGCGGGCGGCCGGTGGCGTCCACAAACCGCTTGAACCGCCTGTTGGTGACCTCGTGCCTGTCGATATGGAACGAGTCCAGCCGGACCTTGTGCTCGGGCTGGCTCTTCGGCCACCAGTCGTCCGAGCCCATCGTGAACTCGCCGGCCGGCACGAGGACCATGCCCCCGGGTGCCTGCGAGGCCCCGAGGGCCGCGCCTTTCTTCTCCTGCGCCCCGGCTGCGGCCCTGGCGTACTTTTCCGCCTCGCCTCTGCCGTGGGGCGAGCCGTACCTTTCGTCCATCTCGAGGTAGCTTTCGCTGAGGCCCGGTCCGTGGCATTCGGCGCAGGTGTCGTCCCTGGTGTAGTCTATCGAGTACCGCCTGTCGGTGGTGTGGCATTTGGTGCAGTCCGGCTCGCCGGTGACGGGGTCGTAATCGGAGGACTGCCCTGCGAACCCGTTCACGCCCGCGGCTGCGCACGCCAGCAGCAATGCCGCTATGACGCCCTTGGAGCTACTACTCATCGGCGCCCTCCGTAACGGCGGACAGGCCCCGGGCCTCTGCATCCAGGGCCTTGAGTCCCTCCTTTTCGAGGTGCCTGATGTATGCGAGCACGCTCCAGCGTTCTTCCTCCGTGAGTATCTCCTGCCACCTCGGCATGGACATGGCCTCGCCTCCGATGTCCTTGTGTATGCCTTCGGTTATGGACTTGAACATCTCGTCGTCGCTCTTGGCCATCCTCTTCCTGTCCTCGACGAAATTGGCCGGATGGGGAGAGAGCGCTATCCCGACCGGGCCGTCCCCGTAACCCTTGCGGCCGTGGCAGAAATGGCAGTACCTGAAATATATCTCCTCGCCCTGGGCGAGATCGGCCCCGGCCGTTTTCCTTGCCGACTCGGCTGGCGCGTCCGGTGCGCCGCCTTCCACGGAGCATCCTGCCGCAAAGGCCACGAGTGCCGCAAGGACAGCTGCCGCGGCAAAACCGCCGGCGACGTTTCTTCCATGTCTCGGCTTGCTTTTCATTCGCTCCATCTTGAATAAGTGCCGAAAATCATTGGGCGCGAAGGGGGGCGGAGAGGTCCATTCCTCCGCACCTGGCGGAACAAAATCGCGCAGGGCCTTAATGAAACGTTCCCGCCGGGCCTCAAGCGGGCCCTGCGACGCGCCTTACTTGAGGGACTCGACCAGGTACTCGATCTTGGCCGCTTTTCTCAAGCTGGCCATCCACTCGACCCAGGAGGTCTTGAACTCTTTTTCCTCCAGCTCGGCCTTGAGGTTGTCGAGGTCGAGCGACTCGAACGCCTTCTGGACGGAGGGCTTCCTGCCCTCTACCTTCAGCACATGGTATCCGTGGATGGTCATTACCGGCCCGACTATCCCCCCTACCTCTACTCCTTTGATCGCATTCTCTATCTCTTCGTAGAGGCTGCCCGTGTGGGCCCATCCCATGTCGCCTCCGAGCGCGGCGTTCGGGTCTTCGGAGAACTCCTTTGCCAGCTCGGCAAAGTCCCCGGATTTGGCGCGCTTCAGTATCTCTTCGGCCTTCCGCTTGGACTCGTTCCACACGCGCGCCCCGCCGCCGGGGTCCGCCTTGACGAGTATCGACCTAAGATGAAACCTCGCCGGCTCCAGGAACTTTTCCTTGTTATTGTTGTAGTAGTCCTTCATGTAGTCTTCCGTGACCGTTTCCTTGGCCTTTTTCTCCAATCTCTCCCTCTGGTCGGCGGTAATGCGGGTGACCACGCGCTCCTTCTTGAACCTCTCCCTCAGGTCGTCCATGGTCATGCCGCTGTTTTTGAGAATGCCTTCGAGGGTCTCGCCCTGAGGCACGTTTTTCCTTACGTCCGCGACCGCCTGGTCGAGCTCCTTCTTGTCTACCTTGTCCAGCTTGTTCTGTTTCGCGTATTCGTATACGGCTTCCGTTTCCAGGAGCGAGTTCAGCGCCTTCTTCTGGATCATCATGTAGCGCTCATCCGATACGGAGCTGTGATAGGTCATGAGCGGCAGCAGGCTGTTCATGGCCTCTTCGAGCTGTCCCTTGGTAATGGCGCTCCCGTTGACAGTGGCAACAGCCTCCGCACGGTCGAGCGTCTGGTAATCCTTTGCCGCTGCCGGCGAGACGGCAAACAGCACGGCAACGGCTGAAACCGCGATAATTCCCCTGAATGAGCGCGTCATGTCAAAAACCTCCGTTTTGTTGGGGTGCATTATAATACAAAGGGACGAAAGATAAAATCTTTTTCGGGAGCCCTGCCTTTTTTAAAGTCCTGCCGCAGGTCCGTGAGCACGCGGGATAACCGCGTGTTTTACCGGCCTTTAAGCATGTAAGGAGCATGTACATCTTAGCCTTCTTTGCTTAAAGCCGGGGTTAGGCTCACATTAAAAAATTTTAAGAAAAGGGCCTGCCAAACCGCTTACGGATTTCAAGGTAATTGCGCAGCCAAGCCGTACGAAAAAGCACGGCGGAAAAGTCATTTCCATGCCGTGCGTAAGGGTATAAAGGGGGGAAGGGTTACTCGAAAGCCATATGCGGGGCGTTTAAAGGAAGAGTCGGCCTGCCGGGCCTTGATGCGTTATATGAGAAAAGCGCGGGGACGAAAAAAAAGAAGGGCCGGCAAAATGCCGGCCCTTCTCGACTACCCAAGCTCGCGCCCTTTCAGACGCAGGCTTTCTTACTTGGCGTGGCAGGTCCTGCAGACGCCGGAGCCGGTGTTGCCGCCGACCCTTCTGAGGAACATACCATCCGTACAGGACTCGCCTGTGTCACCGCACCACCTGGTCCAGGTGTTGTCGGAGCTGAAGTACCCAGGCGCCCATGTCTCTACGACCTCATCCCAGCTGGTGTTCTTGAAGTGCGGGTCGTGGCAGCTTACGCACTCCACCTTGCCGTTCCTGAGGAGCTGGCCGATGGTGGCTGAGGTGTTGATGAAACCGCCTACCGCCCAGCGGTTCTGACCGAGGTTCGCATCGGCGTCGACATCAGGATGCAGGGTGCTCCATATGTCGGACGCGCTGTTGAGCGCGATGCCGGCGATTACGGTGCTCGAGTCCCTGAGGCTGGCTCTGGGGGTCGGGCTGTCCGCGCCGTAGTAGGTCACTGACATCGGATGGTCGTCCGAGAGGTCCGTGCCTATGTTGAGCCTGCCGACAACGTCGGGTCCCCAGGTGGTGCCGTGGCAGCCATAGGTACAACCGAGGTTGTTACGCGAGGTGGATTCGCCGACCGGGAAGGTCTGGGTGCCGGAGGTGGTGCCGTTGCCGTAAACACCCATGCCGAAGCCCCAGCCCTGCACGCCGCTGTTGAGGCCCTTACCAGGCGCGTTCACCAGGTTGTCGAAGGTCGTGGTGCCGTCGTGGCAGCTAAGACAGGCCAGCGAAGCGCCGCCGATCTGGGTGATCTCGGTGCCGGCAGCCGTCGTGCCATAGGGGGTGTAGGAGCCGGTTGCGTTGGTCCTGTTCCAGAGAGGAGCCTTCTCGCCAGCCGCGAAACCGTCAACGTTGGCATGGTGAGGGGTGTGACAGAACACGCATATCTCGGTGGTCTCGGAGGTCGCGATCGGACCGCCCAGGGCACCGAGGTTGTGCCTTGTCTTGCCTATACCACCGGCGGCATCGCCGTCCTGGAACTCGGTGGTGAAGTCAGTCGCGCTGACGACGGCTCCGGTACAGACGGCGGCTGTGAAGACGGCGGCTGTAAGGAGCGCTTTCCTGAGAGTAAACCTTTTCATAACCTACTCCTTTGATTGTTTTTTCGTTGCCCTTTGAAGGTCCTGTGACGGCCAAAAAAAAGGCCGCCAATACTGTCCGCCGTCATCGGCAGTATTGCGGCATCGTCGCCGGCAAAGATTTTGAGGCCCTTCGTGAGCCTCCAGAGTGCTTAGGTTAGCTCCATTATACCTCGAAATTAAAAGCTGTCAAGGGAAAATTAATGTAAAATTAATCCGCGAGGTCTTTATGGGGTGGGTAAAAATTTCTTTTAAAAAACAAGCAATTAAAAAAGGGCCGCCACAATGGGCGGCCCTTTTTTCGCTTAAGGAGCAATTATTTTTTCGTATTGGCCTGTGCCTCGGCCCTTGCCTTTGACTTCTCGCCGAGGAACTCGTATACGTTGACCCGAGCGTTCCAGGAGTCCACCACGTAGAGGTAGTCTTCGTCGTCGATGGCTATGTCCGCCGGCAGGATCATCTGCCCCCTGTAGCTGCCGTAGCCCGAGAAGCCGAGGAGTATCCGCCCCTCCTTGTTGAATATCTGCACGTTGTTGAACGCCGCGTCGACGACGTAGATGTGCCCTTCGCTGTCTATGGCTATGCCCTTGGGCCTCGCGAACATGCCGGGGGCGTCCCCGAACTGGCCGAACGCCCTGATGAACCTGCCTTCGGAATCGAATATCTGGAGCCTGCCGTTCATCGTGTCCACGACGTAGACGTCGCCTTCCCTGTCCACGGTTATGTAGGACGGGAAGTTGAAGTCGCCTTCCTCCTTGCCCCGTTTCCCTAAGGTCGTGAGGGGCTCGAGGGTGTCGAGGTCGAAAACCCTTATGTCATGGGTGTGCGTGTCCACGACGTAGACCTTCCTGTTCGTGTTGTCGACCGCGACCCCGGTCGGCTGCTGGAACGGTATTTCCGGCTTGAGCGTACTGAGGACCTTGCCGGTCTGGTCGAGCACGGTCACCGAGTCGAGCTGGGTGTCCGATATGAACATCCTTCCGCTGTCGTCGGTAGCAAGGTCGATCGGTTTATAGAATATCTTCGTCCCCATGGCGCTTAACGATGTCACAACCGAGTTTTTGGGGTCGAAGATGAATACGTCGGACCTGGCCGTGTCGCTTACGTAAACCTTGCCCTGGTTGTCAACGTGGACTCCGATGGGCTTTCCGAGGTTCGTGCTCGACGCCTCGCCGAGAATGATGCTGGCCGCGACCCCGGTCTTGGAGAAGTCGGCGGTGCCCCTGTGCGCCCTTACATACTTTATGCGGGGCTCGTCTGGCGGAGGAGGCCAGAAGATGTCGCCATGCGGGTTCGGCTTGGCGCATCCGTAAAGGATGACCGCGCCGGCCAAAACGAAAAGAAGCTTCCTTGCGAATCTGCTCATCTGCTTTCCTCGTTCCTTCTCAAATGATTATTTGTTCGCCTGTTGCGTTGCCCGCAAAAAATGCGGTTTCGTACCGAAGCACAGCCGGTGTAAGGTCTATCCAGGGACTGATGCCGCGGGCTAAAACTCAAGACTTACCGCCCGAATGCGCCCTGGCGCTCGGCCACATGCCAGTGGATATATTACACAGCTGAATCCGGCGAGTCAAGCTGTTTAGGCCGGACCGCGCGGGCTTTAGCGGCCAGGACCGTCTCTTGAGACGCCGGTTTTCCGCCTGTGTGCCGGGGGCCGCACGGAGTCCGGCTATCTCCACCTTTCCCTTTCAAGTGACTCTCCCTTCTTGACGATATGGCACCTCAGGCAGTTGTCCCTGGGCCAGAAGTTGAATGCGACCTTGCCGTGGCACCTTCCGCACCACTCACCCTTGAATATCTCGTCCATGCTCATGGGGTTTGCGCCGACCTCGGGGATGAATATCTTGGGGTGGCAGTTGTTGCAGCTCAACCAGTAGGTGTGTATGGAATGGGGGAAGAGGACGTTGAACATGAGGGGGACCTTCGCCTCGATGAATATGTTGAGGTCGAATATGGGCTCTTCCTCGGCGTCCGGGTCGATGGACCCCCTGGGGTTTATGTACCCTCCCATGACCGCGGCGGTCCAGTTGACGCGCCCGGACGGGTCCTTGGGCAGGCTGTCCAGGGCCTCTATGTCGGTTGTCCCTTTGCGCAGCGTTGCGCGCGAGGCGGATTCCAGGTAGTACTTCTGGTAATAATCCGTTGCGGCCTCGCCGCCGGGCTTGACGCCGGCCTGCGGCGGCTGAGGGAGGATCAGGGCGTCGAGGGAATCGCAGCCCGGTACGGCGAAAAGAGGGAGCAGGGCGGCGAATAATCTGAGGCGTTTTTTCAAGGGGAGAGGTTTCAATTGACCGGCCTTATGATACGGACAGGTTGCGATTTTTATATTTTCCCGTCCATATAAGTTTGTACCAGACGCGAGTGGATTTTGTCAAGCATTATGCCGCGCATATAATGAATATATTTGACAATTCCCGTTTAAAGATATAATTTGAGGCGCATGGAGAAGAAGTCCGTATGGTCCGTGGGCGGGGGCAAGGGCGGCATAGGAAAAAGCGTCGTTACCGCCAACATCGGGTGCGCGCTCGCCGGGATGGGAAAGAAGGTGGTCCTCGTGGACGCGGACCTCGGAGGGGCCAACCTCCATACGTACTTCGGCATAAAATACCCTCCCGCGGGCCTGGACGACTTTCTCAAGGGCCGTATAGCCGAGCTCGGCCAGGCCATGATAGAGACGTGCCAGCCCAACCTCCGCCTCATATGCGGGGCCGGCGAGTTCCTCGGCATCGCGAACCCGGCCCATGCCAGGAAACAGAAGCTCATGAACGGCATAAGGAAGCTCGGCGCGGACTACATCATAGTGGACCTGGGCGCGGGCTCCGCCTACAACACCCTTGATTTCTTCTCGCTCTCAAGCCAGGGCATAGTGGTCCTGGCGCCGGAGCCCGCCGCAATACAGAACGCATACATATTCTTGAAGAGCTTCGTGTACAGAAGGCTTCAGAGGCTCTTTTCCGGGGACCAGAGGCTTTCGGAGATAATACAGGACGCGACGGACCCGAGGAGCCCGGGGGCGGTCAAGTCCTTCCCGGACCTGTGCGAAAGGATCGCGGCCGAGGACAGGGACGCGGCCCTGCGCGCAATAAACGAGGTGAAGGGCTTCAGGCCCAGGCTCCTCCTCAATATGGCGTCTTCCGTGGAAGACGCCAGGGTGGCCGACGCCTTCAAGGGCGCGGCTTCTACATTTCTCGGCCTGGAGACAGATTTTGTCGGCGCTCTCTTCTCAAGGCGCTCAATAAAGGACGCCGCTCGGAAGATGAGGCCGTTTATGCTGGAGGAATCGGCTGTGGACGCAAACGAAGACATGAAAAGAATCATCCGGAACCTCCTCGATTCCGAGGAGGCCCTGAAAGGGGGGCCTGCGGCAAAGGGGCCCGAAGGGCGCCGGGAAAAAAGCCCGGAGCCGGGTCCTCCGCCTGTCCCGGGCGGCACGTCGGCTGAAGGGGAGGTCTTCGGCTTCAACGAGAACATAAGCCACGCCGGCTCCGTCTTCCATGTGCAGACAGAGGCCCAGGGCGGAGCAGAAGCCTTCATCGAGACCATCATTTATAACGGCGGCAGGATATTCTTCTCGAAAAGGACCCGCTGGAAGGACGCCCCTCAGGAAGCGGCCCGGGCCGGGTTCAGGGAGTTCGCCGCAAGGCAGCACAGGGCCGCGGTGGCCGCAATAAAAACGGACAGGATAACGATAAAGACATGAGCTCGGGCAGGGTATTTCTCACGGGAGACCTTGGCGCATTTCATCCCGCGTTCAGCGACCTCGTCGCTGAATGCGGCTTCGCGGTTGTCGCGGGAGGCCGGGGCGACGCTCCCTCAGCCGACGACCTGCCTGTCATAGGCGTCTCCGGCGCGAAGGGGCTTAAGGCTCTGGATTTCGAGACCCCGAGGCCCTTTCTCGTCTATTCCGGGCTCGCTATTCCGGAGGCCGAGATGCAGAGGCTCAAGGAGGCGGGCCTTCTCGGGGTCGTTTGCGGGGAAACACCGCCCGAGGACCTCGCTTTTCTCCTTAAAAGGGCCTTCTTCTACGAAAAGATGCTCCGCCGGAACCCGAGGGCGCCGGTAAACATCCCGATTGCGCTCTCGTTCGGCACGATGGAAGTAAGCTCAGTTGCGACGCTCTTGAGCCGGGACGGGATATTCGTCGTGAGCCTGAACCCGCCGCCCGTGGACTCCGTCTGCACGCTCCGATTCAACCTGCCGGTGGTCCGGAAAGAGTTCTCGACCGGGGCGCGCGTGCTCTACCAGGTAGGCTTGAACAGGGACCTCAACATCATATCGAGCCCCGGGGACCCGTTCAAGAGGCTCGTATCGCACCCCGGGATGGCGCTTCTCTTCACGGACATGCCCGAGGGAGACAGGGAGCTGATAGAGAGCTATATAGAGACCGTCTTTTAGCAGGCTGCTGAAAAAGCCCAATCTGCTCGCTCAGAATGACATGCTTTTGCGAATCAATCAGACCTTCCCTAATTTTCAGGCAATCGCGACTCTTTGATGGCCTCTCTATCAGGAACATCCGGCAGGAGACCTCAGGCCCGCTTCCTTTTCTCCTCGCCCGACGCCTTGAGTATTTCGGCCACCTCGCTGTCCTCTGTCTGGCTGAAATCCACGTAAAGCTGGCTGACCGCGAAGAAGAGGTCTGGGATATGAGGGCATATGACCTCGGAGACCTCGTTCATCTCGCGTATGCGGTCTACCGTGTCCGCGGGCCCGCCGGGCACGGCGGCTATTATCTTCCTTGCGCCCGAGGCGTGGGCAGCCTGTACGGCTGAAATCATGGTGGAGCCGGTAGCGAGACCGTCGTCCACTATAATGACGGTCCTGCCCTTGAGCGGCACTTTTTCCTTTACCGACCTGTAAAGGTTAAGGCGCTCCCTCATGGTGCGGAGCCTGGATTTCGTCTCCTCCTCGATATAGCTGTCTTTAATGTGCAGGCCCCTTACAGCGAGCCGGTTGATGTACACGTGCCCGTCCTCGGATACCGCTCCAATAGCGAGTTCCGGGTTGTACGGGGCCCGAAGCTTTCCCGCGAGAATGACGTCGAGCTCGGCGCCGAGGGCCCTGGCTATCTCGGCGGCGACAACGACGCCGCCCCTCGGGAGCCCGACGATAACCGGCTCTTCGCCCGCGTACTTCCTCAGGGCCTCCGCAAGGGCCCGTCCGGCATCAGCTCTGTCCCGGTAAGGGGCAGGCCTGTCCATTCGATTGCCTCCTGCCTAAAGGAAGGTCTGACTGGTTCGCAGACCTCGTCATTCTGAGCGGAGCGAAGGATCTCTTTTTTTGAAAATCAGTTGTGAGGTTCTTATCTCGCCCCGTCCTTGGGCTCGACCCTTCGGGCTGCCTCGCCCTAAGGCTCGGCATTCAATTTTTGCTGTCCTGCAAAAATTGTCGGTCGCCTGCGCTCCCTCAGAATGACAGAAAACGAATTAATTGATAGACCTTCACTAACTATTATCTTTTAATGAACTCTTGTCAAGGAGAGGGGAACGGTCTGATGCACCGTCTATTCCGTCTCTGCGGAGGGGACAGCCTTACGGGTTGCGAGGCCCGTCCATTTCAACGCCGCGTCCGCGACCGCGACGACGGCGAGCACGGCCATTATCGCCACGAGCACCGAGTCCAGCCGGAAGGTAAAGGCCTGCGAGGGTTCTACTGCCGCCGCGGCTTTGGCCGTGAATATCCAGAAGAGCTTCCAGGAGGCCGCGAGCGTCATGACCGCCATGAACGCCATCGGGACGAATGTCACCCAGGCGTACCTGGCCTTGCCCATCTTGAGGATTATGGTCGTTCCCACCGAGAGCGCGATCATGGCAAGGAGCTGGTTGGCTACGCCGAACATGGGCCATATGGTGGCTACACTTCCCGAGCTTATAAGGTATCCCCACGCCGCGACGACAAGGGCCGTGAGGACGATAATGGCAGGCATGGAGCCGGTCCTGCCCAGGGGCTTGTAGAACGTCGCGCCGAACTCCTGGAGTATGAACCGCGCCACCCTCGTGCCGCCGTCTATGGTGGTGAGTATGAAAAGGGCCTCGAACATGAGCGCGAAGTTGTACCAGTAGGGCATTAGCCCCGTCATGCCCGGCAGGGCGCTAAAGATGTAGGCCATGCCCACGGCGAGCGATACGGCCCCGCCGGGCCTGCCCGCCACCTCGGTGCCCACGGTCGCGGAGAGCTCTTTTATCTTTTCCGGGGCAAAGCCCATTGCCGAGAGCGCGTCAAAGGAGAGGGTGGTGTTTATGGCGAAGTAGTCGCCCGGGATGAGTACCGTCGCTGCTATGAGTGCGATGACCGCCACGAACCCCTCCGCGAGCATGGCGCCGAAGCCTATGGGCTTTATATCCCGCTCCCTTATTATCATCTTGGGCGTAGTGCCCGAGGCTATGAGCGAATGGAAGCCGGAGATGGCCCCGCACGCTATTGTTATGAACATGAACGGGAATACTGTGCCGGGGATTATGGGCCCGCCGCCTTCTATGAAGCGGGTGACCGCCGGCATCTGAATCTCGGGCGCGAGGAATATGACCCCGGCAGCGAGTATTATGACGGTGCCTATCTTCATGAAGGTCGAGAGGTAGTCCCTCGGCGCAAGCAGCAGCCATATGGGGAGGACCGATGCGAGAAAGCCGTACACGGCAATGGCCCAGATAAGGAACTCCCTGTCCCTGTCGAATATGGGCTCAAGGAATGTGCCCTGTACGTAGCCGCCCCCGACCACGGCCGCAACGAGGAGGGCTATTCCGATTACGCTCACCTCGCCGACCTTTCCGGGCCGGAGCTTCTGCAGGTATATGCCCATGAAAAGGGCTATGGGGATTGTGGCGGCTATGGTGAAGGTGCCCCAGGGGCTCTTGTAAAGCGCGTTCACGACCGCGAGCCCGAGCCCGGCGAGCGCGACGATTATGATGAAAAGGACGGCAAGGGCGGCGGTGAAGCCAGCTACCGGCCCTATCTCCTTCCTGGCTATCTCGGCAAGAGAGCAGCCGTTCCTTCTTACGGATGCAAAGAGTATGACCATGTCGTGGACCGCTCCGCCGAAGACCGCGCCCACGAGTATCCAGAGAAACCCCGGAAGGTAACCGAACTGCGCTGCCAGCACCGGCCCGATGAGGGGGCCCGCGCCTGCAATGGAGGCGAAGTGGTGGCCGAAGAGGACCAGCCTGTGGGTAGGGTGAAAGTCCGACCCGTCATTGAGGCGCACCGCAGGGGTGATTTTACTGTCATCGAGGGCAAGTACCTTCGCGGCTATGAAGGCCCCGTAAAGACGGTAGGCAATTATGAAGAAGCACGCGGCGGCTATGACGAGCCAGAGGGCGTTAACGCTCTCCGAGGGGTTTACGATGCGGGTTGCCACGCCAAAGGAAATCGCGAAAAGCAGGGCGAGTACGGCTATCACAATGCTTGAAAGCTTCATGGAGCGTATGCCTTTAAGGAGAGTCGCAGGTGGGGTATTTTAAGGCAGGCGGCATGGGGGTGTCAAGGGAGGGGGATTGGGTAATCATTCACTCTGTTTGTGAAATCAAATGCCCGTGGAATTTTCGAGCGTTCTTGCAAAATGCCTTTTAACG
>DIDN01000105.1 GCA_002418185.1 Deltaproteobacteria bacterium UBA5799 | reverse complement strand
GAGGACCTTAGGAAGCTCATCCTTGAATCAAGGGACCTCTTCGGGGCCGAATACGCAGTCTGTGGCCTGCTCGAGCCCGGCAAGCCCGTAATAACCTCGTTCGTGAACGGCAACTACCCTGAGGAATGGGTAAGCCGTTACGTGTCATGCAATTACCAGGGCGACGACCCGGTCGTCCGGTTCCACTCCAATTTCGCCGTCACCCAGCTCTGGTCCGACGTCTTCAAGCGCTACAACGACCAGAAGTCCAGGGAC
Organism: Deltaproteobacteria bacterium UBA5799; assembly: GCA_002418185.1. Classification (GTDB taxonomy): domain Bacteria; phylum Desulfobacterota; class GWC2-55-46; order GWC2-55-46; family GWC2-55-46; genus UBA5799. The sequence goes on along the minus strand of DIDN01000105.1, from coordinate 57,489 downwards.
CTTAGGAAGAACGCGGGCGATTACCGCTTGAAACACGGGGTAACCGCCTCGGTGTATGTGCCTGACATCGACAAGATAGCCCTATTCAGCTTCTCCAATGCCAGGAACGTCTTCAAGGACCGTCATAAGAAGCTCGGAGACATACTTGCGGTCCACCTGCACGGGGCGCTGGTAAGGGCGATAAGCACATCGCCTGCTATCGACATAAGCGAATCTTTCGGACCTGAGCGTGAGATAGAGGAGGGGCTGGATGGTTAACTACCGGAAATTCTCAAAAAATGAGCTCACAAACATCCTGGACGTCATCGACTCGGCGCTGACGTGCAGGGCGGAAGAAGACCTGCGGGGCCTGCTGGACAGGATAAGGGGGCTGGTCTCGGGTGACTACGGCATCTGCGGCGTGGGAAAGGGAGACAAGAAGGGGCTCTTCGCCCCCCCGCACATAATAAACCTGAACTATCCGATGGAGTGGCTGCAGATATACGGCGCCAACGAGCTGTATTTCCAGGACCCAATAGTGCTGCGGAACCTTCAAGACCCCGGCTCCCAGATATGGGAAGAGACGTACTCCCTCTTTGACGGCATGCTCACCGACCTCTTGATGTCGTCGAGGGACTTCGGCATATCGCATGGCGTAAGCGGCGGGATGTACGCGTCCGAATCAAAAACAACCACTCTGTTCTCCTTCTCTGGAAAAGGCAAGTGGTTCCAGAAGCACCAGAAGGAGATACTCGAGGTGCTCTCCCCCCACCTTCACCAGGCGCTCTTGAGGGTCTGCAAGACTCTCAACAGGGACCCCCGCGTGGACACGCTTTCAGAGAGGGAAAAGGAGATAGTCAAGTGGGTCAAGGCCGGAAAGACGAACTGGGAGATATCGGTGATCCTCAATATAAGCGAGAGGACGGTCAAGTTCCACGTGCAGAATATTGAAAGGAAGCTCGACGCCGTCAATAAAGCGCATGCGGTTGCAATAATGATGGAGCATGGACGACTGGATTAGACATCCATCCCAAAAACTCCGGGCGCCTTGAGCCGGCCCTTTGTTCGAACTCCCTCCAGTCGAGCACCACTATGCCGGACATGACGCCTTCGCCGAGGGGCTTGAAGGGCGCGAGCGGCACGAACGGGAAGTACCTCTTGAGGTATATGTAGTACCGCTCCTCGATTATCGTCACCAGGTGCCTCCTTTCATTGATAAGACACCAGTTGTATATGGCCTTATAAAGGAGATGGGCGAGGCTCATGCCCCCGACCATGGCTTTTCGCATATCCTTTCTTACGCAGATCCTTGTCGATTCAGCCATCTCGAGGGTCTTCCTGAACTCTCCCCCTTCCGGGAGGAGGCACGCGAAGTCCTTCTCTATCATGTAGGGCCAAGGCGCGGGAATGAGGCGCACATGGCCGATGAGCTCGCCTCTACCGGTGAAGACGCCTATGCCCTCCGCGAAGTCGTCATAGCCGTCCCTGTCGGACCCGTCCGGGGAGACAGGCACCCACCTAAGCTCCTCCCTGAACACCTGGTGGCGGAGTTCCATTGCCGCCTGGACCTCCTCGGGCGCCATGATGCGTTTTACGATAAAACCGCTTTCCTCGAATATAAGCTCCATGCCCACTTTTTAGCAGGAAGAGCGGGAGCATGTAACTGGCAGGTATGTCAGTTCACTTTTGCGCTATATAGTTGTAAAATAAAAAGTTTAATTTCCGGTACCCCTGTACCAAAGTGCAGGGGTACCGGGTGCGGCGCCTGGTGTATAATGCCGCCGTTCCGGTGTTCGAAACGGCAAGCCCCAAAACGGGAAGAGAGGCCTGCAGGCATCCTGAAAGGAGTTCGCATGGACAATGACCACAGTAGGCAGCGGAAGACCGCTTTAAGCGCTCTCACGGGCCCGTACGGGCTCTGCGAGTTCGGCAGGGAGCGGCTCTTCGAGCTCGTAATCTCCTACGCGGCGCCGAGGAAAGACCCCAGGGCCGTCTCGGAGAGGCTCCTGAAGAGGTTCAGGAGCCTCCGTGGCGTGCTCGACGCCTCGGCAGAGGAACTCAGGGCCGAAGGCTCGCTCGGGGACGACGGCATAGTGCTCGTCAAGCTCTTCAAGGAGCTGGCAGGGGCCTACCTGAAGGAGAGGACAATAGGCCAGGACGCCGAGGCCGGGATGGCCGACCTCATGGACTACCTATGCCTTACGCTCTCGGGCGAGAGGGTGGAGAAGTTCCTGGCGGTATACATGGGGTTCAGAAAAGAGATCATCTCGATAGACGTGCTGCACGAAGGCACCATAAACCAGACCGTCGTCTATCCGAGGAAGGCGATAGAGATGGCCTTCAGGCACAACGCCCGGTCCGTGATATTCGTCCATAACCACCCGAGCGGCGACCCCACGCCGTCGAGCCAGGACAGGCAGCTTACGAGGGTGCTGGACAGGGCCGCGGCCGCTGTCGACATACTGGTGATCGACCACCTGATAATCGGCAGGGACAGGCACTTCAGCGCCAGGGAGAACGGCTGGTCAATGGGCCTTCCGTTCAACTGCGTCGCAGCAAGCCCCTGAAAAGGGCGGGGCGCGGCCCCGCGGGGCCGGACCGGTCAGCGGCCCTTTTGAGCTCGGTTGAGCGCGTCAATTACGGCGTTCAGCAGGCTCCCTACCGAATACGGCTTCGGCAGAAAGCCGTAGCCCTTTTCCTTGAGCAGCGGGTGCGAGGCCTCTTCGGCGTAGCCGCTCATTATCACCACAGCCGTGTCGGGCTTCCTCGCAAGGACCTCTTCGGCCAGGTTGAAGCCGCTCTTGTCCTGCAAGACCAGGTCCGAGAGTACGAGCTTCAGATCCGGCTCCGTCCCGAGCGTCTCTAATGCCTCCCTGGCGTTCCCGGCCTCAACCACCCTGAACCCGTTATTCGCAAGCGCTGCCTTCGTGAACTCCCGTACCGGCAGGTCGTCCTCCACGATGAGCACCTTCTCGCCTCTGCCTTTCAGGGGCCTGGCCTCGCGCGGTTCCTTCCCTTCGCGGCGCCTGGGCGCAGCCGGGAAATATATCCTGAATATGGTGCCCTTGCCGGGTTCGCTCTTGACCGACAGCCAGCCCCGGTGCTGTTTTACTATGCTGTATACTATTGATAGGCCGAACCCGGTCCCTTTTCCGACCTCCTTGGTGGTGAAGAAGGGCTCGAATATCCTGGGCAGGAACTCCTTCTCTATGCCGACCCCCGTGTCGGCTACCGTAAGGCAGACCGCCTCTCCGGGGCGCGCGTCAGGAACGGCCTTGGCCCGGCGCTCGTCGATCAGGATGTTTTCGGTCTTTATATGGAGCGTGCCGCCCTCGGGCATTGCGTCCTTCGCGTTCAGGGCGAGGTTCATTATGACCTGCTCTATGTTGCTCTCGTCCGCCTCTATGGTCCAGAGGTCGGGGGCGAGCTCGGTCGAGATGGTGATCTCCTCGCCTATTATGTGGGTTATCATCACCAGGAGCTCCTCGACGAGCTTGTTGACGCTCAGCGGCACGAGCTCGAAAGGCTGGCCGCGGCTGAAAAGCAGCAGCTGCCTCGTAAGCTTGGAGGCGAGCATGACGGAATTGATTATCCCTTCCAGGCGGGGATACACGGGGTCGGACTTCCTTATCTCCTCTATGGCCAGCTCCGCGTTCCCCCTTATGGCCGTCAGGATGTTGTTGAAATCGTGGGAGATACCCCCGGCGAACCTCCCTATGGCCTCCATCTTCTGCGACTGGCTCAGGCGCGCCTGTATGAGCTCCCTTTCGCGCTCGGCGCGCTTCCTTTCGGTTATGTCCCGCACCATCGCCGTGAAGTGGATCACCCCTCCGAGGGTGAAATGGTTGAGGGCCAGCTCCAGCGGGAAAATCTCCCCGCTCTTCCTCACCCCTTCGTATTCGAGTATCCTGCCCTGTACCCTGCTCTCCCCGGTCCTGAGGAACCTCTCGAGCCCTTCCTTGTGGGCCTTCTTGTATTTTTCGGGAACGATTACCGATACCTTCTGGCCGATGAACTCTTCCTTGGGGTATCCGAATGCCCGTGCGGCGCTCTCGTTGCAGTCTATTATCCTGTCCTTGGCGTCGGCTATGATGATGCCGTCGAAGGCGGTATTGTGGACGAGCCTGTACCTTGTTTCGCTCTCCTTCAAGGCCATCTCGGTCTTTTTTCTCTCGGTTATGTCCTCGCCGGAGCTCAGGACGCCCGTTACGACGCCGCCTTCCGTAAGTACGGCGTTGTGCCACAGCACGTCCCTTTCCGCGCCGCTACAGGTCAATACCGGGTTTTCAAAATAGCCTTCGGCCCCCCTGCCGCCGGACATAAGTCTGTCGAACTCGAGCCTGACCTCTCTTCTCAGCCTTGCCGGAACGAAGTTCTCTACCCAGTCCGTGCCGAGGACGTCTTCCTCCCTGCACCCGAGCGTCTGGTTGGCGTTCCTGTTTATGAGGCGCACCTTCCCCTCCCGGTCGAGCATTATCACCATCACGCCCGCCACTTCGAGGTATTTCTGGAACCTGTCCCTTTCCCTTAAGGCCGTTCTCTCGGCTTCCTCGCGCTTTTCGACCAGCGCGAGGAGAGGCCTGAATGTCAGAAAATAGAGAATCGGAGAGAGGATGAGCACAAGGAACGGGGCGTCTATGAAGATCGCATGGACCGGGTCCAGCAGGTCCCTGTAGAAATACAGGAAGAGCATTATGAGGGATTCGGCGAATAAGACCGAAATGACGAGGATCAAAAGGATCCTCGCGGGCGTGTGGGTCCTGGCATTATGCTTGCGATCCGGCCTGCCCTGGCGTGAGTTCTTTTCTTCCATCTTCCTTTTCCCGAAGGACCGTTCCTGGCGCATTTAGGCGGGCTGAAGAGCGCTTCCCTGCTCTTGGCTGTTCCTGGCCGCCAAGCGGGCCGACCCCTGCGTTCATGCCCGGCAGCCGGACGCCTCGCGAGTAATCGGAATATCGGGGGACGCCCGCCGCATGCCGGGCACGCCCCGGGTCAACCGGGGCGGCAGACATGAACTAAATATTCTGTATTTCTCGGCTTTCGTCAAGCTTGACAGGCCTGAATATCGGTGTAGATTCAACATAGCTGCATTTTAACCTCATGAAATCAAACAGGAGAAGGCAGGATGAAAAAAGCGCTTTTTTCGCTGCTCTTTACGATTGCCGCCCCTTCCGCCGCGCTTCCGTACCCGAACGGGACCCCGATGTACCTGACCGACACCGGCCCGTTCTGCGCATCGTGCCACTCAGCCGCGAGGGCCGAGTACATGCCCGAGGCGCCGCCTGATTTCGCGAAGGCCGAGGTCCCCGAGACCAAGCACTACGCCCTGGTGCGCTCCAAGCTTCCGCCTTCTCCTTACATCGAGCTTACCGACGATGAAAAAGAGGAGGTCATAAGGGTGGCAAGGCTCATAGATTCCAGGTCCTCGGTAACCGTCGCCGCACCGGAGAGCGTGAAGGCCGGGGACGAGGTGGTCGTCGAGGTAAAGGCAAGGGGCGGAAACGGCCCGGCAATCGGCATCATGCTCGTGGACAGGGCCTTGAGGTTCCAGTCAAGGCCGGTCTCATCCTCCGGCTGGCAGGTGCTCGGCGAACCCGAGCTCATGGGGCAGGACGGCAAGCCCCAGAGGAGCTGGTTCGAAAAGAGGGGCGAGGGGTTGCCTTCGAACCTGAACTACGCGGCCCTGGAGGGGCAGGAATTTGACCTGGAAAAAGACCTCCTGCCCGGGGGCACCGTGACCTACAGGCTCAGGGCGCCAATGGCTCCCGGGGTATATACGATTGCTGCCGCATTCCTCTACGGGACGGAAAATACCGACAAGGCGGGGTTTTTTCAGAGGCCTTCCGGCAGGATACTCTTTTCCGAAGAGGTGGAGGTCCGGGTCGAATGAGGGAGGACGGGGTGCGCCAGTGCCGGAATTTTTCATCCGGGCGCATAAACCGCTTTTTTTCAGTTTACAGTGCGCATGATTCAGGTTATCCTCGGTCCCATCATCCCGATAGTTCGGGCATCTTGCCTGTCCTGTAACTCAAATCCTTTTTCGGCGCAGTCCGGCAAAGGATTTTTTATATAAGGGAGAATATATGTGCCTACGGGTTTTGCGAGGTGAAGTAGGCCCCTTGGGAAGGAGGCTGGTGAATCCTTTCAGGGGGGTTTGAAAAACCGTTGCATCAGGATTGCCAGGGTAGTCAGACCGGAAGCAAAAAAACTTTCAAAAAGGAGAAGAAAATGAAAAAGTTTGGATTCGCTCTCGTTATCGCCGTCTTCGGTCTTTCAACGTTCGTGACTGCCTGCCAGAGGCAGGAGCCTGCCCAGGAGCAGCCGGCGCCCCCGGCAGCCGAGCAGCCGGCTCCTCCGGCTGACCAGCAGCCCCCGGCTGAGGACCAGACCGCCCCTCCGGCTGACCAGCAGCCCCCTGCCGGAGAGCCACAGAACTAAAAAGAGACCCCGGCGGCCTGAAGCCGCCGCGTCTTGATACCCGAAACGGCGGATTGGAAGGGACAGGCCCTGAATATCCGCCGTTTTTTTACAGGCTGCTGAAAAGGCCCAATCTGCCGTGTCGTCTTCAAGGTTGGACACTCCGGCGTACAAGAAAAGTACGCCTCATTCCTGACTTTTCGACTCCTTGCATCTTGAGCTTTTTGAGCAGCCTGAATGCGGGTTTTGAGTTTTAGCAATCTTTATAAAGCCCAAGCCGGTTCTGATTTCTGTCCGTCCATCAAGGCCGGGAGGTCTTCCTTGGAGGAGAGGGGAGTCTACATAGCGACTTCCGGATGGCAGTACGGGCACTGGATAGGGCCCTTTTATCCGGAGAATACCGCGAAGGCGAAGCTCTTCGAGTATTACGCCACCCGCTTCAATACCGTCGAGGTCAATAATTCCTTTTACAGGCTCCCCGAGAAGAGCACCTTTGCACACTGGAAGGAAAGAAGCCCCGAAAATTTCATTTTCGCCCTCAAGGCGAGCCGCTTTATAACCCATGTAAAAAGGTTGAAGGACCCGGCTGACCCGGTCAGGAACTTCCTGGACCGGGCGGCGGTGCTCGAAGAAAAGCTCGGGCCGATACTTTTCCAGCTGCCGCCCAGGTGGAACCTCAATACCGAAAGACTCGCAATTTTCCTCGATGCCCTTCCCCGGGACTTCAGGTTCGCCTTCGAGTGCAGGGACCCGAGCTGGTTCCACCCCGAGGTCTACGGGCTCCTTAAGGAGCACAACTCGGCCTTCTGCATATTCGACTTCGACTACCTCCTCTCGCCGAGGGAGATTACGGCGGACTTCATCTACATACGCCTGCACGGCCCCGCAGGCAAGTACAGGGGGCGGTATTCGGACGGAACACTCAGGGACTGGGCCGGGTTCATAAGGAAATGGAAGGGGAAGGCAAAGGCCGTGTACTGCTATTTCGACAACGACGAGGCCGGCTATGCGGCAACCGATGCGCTAAGGCTTAAGGGGATGATGGGAATCGAATAGCCGGCGCCTTGCCTCTCAATGCGTGCTCTTTTTCAGCATTCCGCCGCCATATAGCTTGAGGGTCCTCAAGAACTCTATGGTCCTTCTTGCCGCCTCCTCGGGCCTTTGGGGGTGGGCATAGAGGTCCACGGTCATGAAGCCGCGGTACGAGCGCCTCTCGAAGAGCGCAAGCAGCCCCCTGAAGTCGATTTCGACCGCGTCCGGCACGAGCCGCAGGCGTTTTCTGCCCCTTATGTCCTCGATGTGGGCATGAAAGATCCTGCCGTCAAGGAGGTTCATGGTGGACTCCGGCTCCTCTCCGAGCGCGTAGCTGTGCCCCAGGTCCAGGTTGGCGCCCAGAAACCGCGAGCCGATTTCGCTTATAAGGCACGACAGCTCGGAGCCGGACTCGACAAGGAGCCCGGGCTCGTACTCGAGGCCGATGAACACCTTCTTCTCCTCCGCGTACCTGATGATGCTCTTAAGAGAGCCCTTCAGGAACTCGATACCCTCCTCGGGGGTCGTCTCAGGCTGTATCGGGCCGGACGTGACGCTTACGTTGGAGGAGCCGAGCGCCTTCGCGAGGTCTATGCACTTTTTGGTGTAATCCACCCGCCATGCCCTTACGCCAGGGTCCGGGTCCGCGAGGCACGGCTCGAAGAGCGGCTCGTTGGCGCCCGATTCGTAGTAGCCCCTCACGGTGTTCGCGTTTATGTTCGAGACCTGGATTCCGGTGCGGGCAAGCACGGCCTTGAGCCTCTTGACCTCGGTCTCCTTCAGGGTGTGCACGTAGAGGTGGGGTATGTCGGCGAGTATCTCGACACCCTCGTACCCCGCTGCCGCTATCCTCTCCACGGCATCGAAAACGGAGTAGCCCGTAAACGCGGTAGTGCTGAACGAGAACCTCATGTGTGCGCCCCGCTCTCTTTCGCCTTTTCCGCGTACCTGAAGAGCATCTCCGCCTGGGCGAAATAGCGGTGCTCGTCCACCCCGACCGGCGCCTTGAAAAAGGAGGCGAGGTGGGTCATGGGGCCGCCCTCGCCCCTGCGCCTGGCGAGCTCTGAAAGCCTTGCGAGGTCGAGGATGAGCGGGGCAGCGAGCAGGGAGTCGTACCCCTGCCATATGAACTGCATGGTCATCCTGGCGCCGAGGAAGCCCCTGAAGTGGATGAAGTTCCACGCTGTCTTCATGTCGTCGAGGGACGGGACGTAGTCTATGCGTACCATGGAATGGGGGGCGTAGCCGAGGACCTTGCGGAGTATGGCGTCCTTGCTTATTATCTTCGATTCCCTGTTCTCCGGGTCGCTCAGCACCCGGCCGTCCATGTTCCCCAGGAGGTTGACACCCTCCCAGCTAAGGACCTCGAGGTTCCTGTAGAGGAACATCGGCGCGAGCGCTGACTTGACGAGCGTCTCCCCGGTCTTGCCGTCGTTCCCCATGACCGGCACCCCCTTTTTAACGGCAAGTTCCACGAGCGCGGGCAGGAGCGCGTTCGAGGGCGTGAAGTTCACGTACGGGCAGCGTTCGAGTATCGCGGCATAGGCGTAGAGGGCGGAAGCACGGACCTCGTCCGAGCGGTCTTCCTCTATGCATTCCTCGAAACCGTCCGTCGTCCGGTGCGAGGGCCTGGCGTCAAGGGGCGGCTCGGTGGACGCCAGGTTTACGACCACCACGCAGTCGAGCGAGTTCCTTTCCCTGAACCCGGCGAGGTCCTTCTGGAGTTTCCTGACGAGCGCTCCGAGTGTCATTGCCCGCTCTGTCGGGGGGTCCGCGGAAAGGAGCTCTATCGTCCGCCCGCAATTGGCGGTTATGCCGTGGCAGATGTTCGGAGAGACCTCGATGAGCCCGCCTTCTATGGCGGAAAGGAGCTCCGAGGGGAGCCCGGCGGACTTGAAAAGCGAGAGGGCGCTCTCAAGGGGCGAGCCCGACCTTATGTCCCAGCCCCCGAAGGCCATGTCATCGGGCTCGGCGAGGCCGAGCCCCGCGAAGGGCGGAAGCTCCGTGACCATGCCGGTCCTGTCGGAAAGCCCCTTTTTAATGGCGAGCGCGCCGGCTATGACCGCGGTTGCTATATAGCCCGAGACGCCTATGAAGAATACCCCTGTCTTACCCATGACAGAGGTGCGCCTTCAGGACAGGTCCAGCGATGACGGCCAGCGTAGGAAATCTTTCCATCCCGGCCTCCTATTGTTAAAAAAGGCACCGGGCCCGTTCTTTCCGTGGGCCCCCTTTAGCCCCTTGGGACCAGGCAGGGCCGGTCATCGTCTCTGTGGGTCTCTGCGGGGATTCAGGAATGCGTCCGGTGAAATCCGAGTTGGACGCCCTGCTGCTGGATTGGCTGCCGGTTCAAAGCCCGGCGGATACCCATATTGGATTCTATGGCAAGAACGGTGTTTGTCAAGAAGCGTGCGGCGCGCCTTTCCAGGCGGGAAAAAGGGCGGGAACGGGCTCTCGGAGACGGCTCCGTTTGAGTATGCCGGGCCAGTACGTGCCGGAGACGGGTCAGGCGTTCCCGCCCTTTTCGAGGTTCTTTATCATGTCCGTGAACATGTCGCCCCTTATGGTGGTCTGCTCACCGCATTTCGGGCATTTTATGACTGCGCCGTCCTTTAAGTCGCGCGCCTTCTTCTTGAAGACGTTCTCGCATACCGGGCAGGTGATGTCTATTATTACGTCGGCCATGGAATTGACTCCCTTCGAGGTTTTCATACAATTTTCTACCATACAACGGGCCGCGATGGCAACAGCGGTCCGTGCCCCCCGGCTTGCCGCGCAATATTCGCGAACCGGATGGACCACCAAGGCAAAGTCAATAAAAACAGTCGATTACATGTTTGACAGTAGTGATGCTTTGGTGTTAGCATTCCATTATTCCAAAATAGCCCTCCGGACGCAAGGAGACATGAATGGAAAGTAAAGGAAGCGTACACGATATATGCATCGTCGGCGGGCTCGGGCACGTGGGCCTGCCGCTCGGCATAGCCTTTGCCGGGGCCGGCCAGAAGGTGGTCCTCTACGACATCGACAAGAGGGCAGCCGATATGGTGCAGGGCGGAAAGCTGCCTTTCAAGGAGGCGGGCGGGGAGGAGGCCCTTAAGCCGGTCCTCGGGAAAACGCTTTTCGTATCCAACGACAAAGGGTCGATATCCGGGAGCCATTTCGTCATAATCGTCATAGGCACCCCTGTCGACGAGCACCTTAACCCAAAGTTCACTATATTCAAGAAATTTTTCGACGAGATAGCCGCGCACGTAAAGGACGGCCAGCATATAATACTCCGGAGCACCGTTTACCCGGGCACGACCGAGCTCGTAGAGAAGCTATTGAGAGAGGCCGGGAGGAAGGTAAGGGTCTCCTACTGCCCGGAGAGGATTGCACAGGGCAACGCCCTCGAGGAGCTCAAGACCCTCCCGCAGATAGTCTCGTCATTCGACGAGGAGGCCCGGGCCGAGGCGACAGGGCTCTTCGGTATGATAGCCACCGAGATAGTCCGTCTCTCCCCTCCGGAGGCGGAACTTGCCAAGCTCTTCACGAACGTATGGAGGTACATGCAGTTCGCGATATCCAACCAGTTCTACCAGGTCGCTACCCAGTACGGCCTCGACTTCTACAGGATATACGACGCCATCACTTTCAAGTACCCGCGTGCGAAGAGCTTCCCCTCCGCCGGGTTCGCGGCAGGCCCCTGCCTCTTCAAGGACACCATGCAGCTCGCGGCCTTCAACAACAACAACTTCTTCATGGGCCATGCGGCCATGCTGATAAACGAGGGGCTCCCGAACTTCATAGTCCAGAGGATAAGGGAGAGGCACGGCCTGAAGGACAAGACCGTCGGCGTGCTCGGCATGGCCTTCAAGGCGAACAACGACGACAAGCGCGAGTCGCTCTCCTACAAGCTCAAAAAGATACTCGAGGTCGAGGCCAGGGAGGTCCTCTGCTCCGACGTGTACATAAAAGAGGACGGGTTCATCTCCGTCGGCGAGCTTGTAAGGAGGTCGGACATAGTGATACTCGGCACGCCGCACCGCGAGTACAAGGGGCTCGACCTGTCGGGCAAGATGCTCGTGGACGTCTGGAACTTTTTCGGAAGGGGAGGGCTTTTCTGATGAGGATACTCGTTACCGGCGCTGCAGGGTTCATAGCGGGTTACGTGATAGAGGAGCTACTCAACCACGGCCACGAGGTGGTCGGCATAGACAACTATTCGAAATACGGCAAGGTGGAGAAGAGCTACGACAGCCACCGGAGGTACTCGTTCCGGGAGGGCGACGCAAAGGGCACGGCCCTCATGAAGGAGCTCATATCCGACTGCGACCAGGTGCTTGCAGGCGCGGCCATGATAGGAGGGATATCCTACTTCCACGAGTTCGCCTACGACCTCCTTGCGGAGAACGAGAGGATAGCCGCTTCCACCTTCGACGCGGCCATATGGGCGCACAAGCACCGGAAATTGAAGAAGATAAACGTCCTCTCCTCCTCGATGGTCTTCGAGAACTCGGATACCTTTCCCACGCCCGAGGGCGAGCAGTTGAAGTGCCCGCCGCCTCTGTCGACCTACGGTTTCCAGAAACTCGCCTGCGAATACTTTGCCAGGGGCGCGAACGAGCAGTACGGCCTCCCCTATACCATAATAAGGCCGTTCAATTGCGTCGGAACAGGCGAGAAGAGGGCCCTCTCGGACAAGGAGATAATGTCGGGGAACGTGAGCATGGCCATGAGCCACGTGGTGCCGGACCTCGCGCAGAAGGTCCTGAAGGGACAGGACCCGCTCCATATCCTGGGCGACGGAGCACAGGTCCGCCATTATACCTACGGAGGCGACCTCGCCGAGGGCATAAGGCTCTGCATCGAGAGCGAGAAGGCGATAAACGACGACTTCAACCTTTCGACACCGGTATCGACGAGCGTACTGGAGCTCGCGGAGCTCATCTGGAAGAAGATAAAGGGAGACGTCCCGTTCAGGTACACCTCTGACCCTCCCTTCAGGTACGACATAAGGAAAAGGGTGCCGTCGGTAGAGAAGGCTAAAAGGGTGTTGGGCTTCGAGGCGAAGACCTCGCTTTCCGAGGCCCTCGACGAGATAATCCCGTGGATAGAGAAGCAGATAGCCGTGGGCGGGATATAGGCAACCCCTAAAAATCGATCTTTTCCCCGGACTCTGCGTAGTTACGGGAATAAAAATGCTCACATATTCGCATATATGCTCCGCTTTTTCCGGCCTTCCGGGAAGAGCGGGAAAAATCTCTAATTTTTAAGGTTGCCTACAATGTATCCAGAGCCCTGCATCTTGGACTTTTGAGCAGCCTGGATGTGATTTTGGGTTTTTCAGCAATCTGTTGGAAGGCAGGGTGTAATTTTGATGAGCCGTAAGAGGCAGGCCGGCATATCCATCGTCATACCCGTGTACAACGAGGGCGGCAACATCAGGGCCGCCCTTGCCGAGATAAAGGCCAAGGTCAGGACCCCGCACGACATCCTCATAGTCTACGATTTCGAGGAGGACGACACCCTCCCGGTCGTCCGGGACATGGCGGCCCGGGGCGAGGTCACGGGGCTCGCGCTCGTAAGGAACAAGTACGGCAGGGGAGTGCTCAATGCCATAAAGACCGGCTTCGAGAGCGCAGAGAGGGAGGCGGTCCTGGTCGTCATGGCAGACCTCTCGGACGACCTCGCCGTAGTCGATTTGATGTACGAAAAGCTCAAAGCCGGTTACGGAGTGGTCTGCGGTTCGCGCTACATGAAGGGCGGAAGGCAGATAGGGGGGCCGTTCCTCAAAAAGGCCCTTTCAAGGACCGCCGGGCTTACGCTCCATCTGCTCGCCGGAATCCCGACCCGCGACGCGACCAACAGCTTCAAGATGTATTCAAAAGAAGTCCTCGATAACATGGAGATAGAGAGCTCCGGCGGGTTCGAGCTCGGGATGGAGCTGGTCATCAAGGCGCATTTCAATGGCTACGGCGTCACTGAGGTGCCTTCCACCTGGAGGGACAGGGTCGAGGGCGAGTCCAGGTTCATGCTCATGAAGTGGCTCCCGAGGTACCTGCACTGGTACTTCGTCGCCTTCAGGAACGCGGCCTTCCCGAAGAGGCCGGGGAAGGAGTGACGCAGGCGCATGGTTCAGGACTTAAGGAAAGCGGCCTCCAGCGTCCTGATATTCGCCGCCCTCGCCGCTCCCCCCGTTTTTTTCTATGCGGTCGTATTCAAGTACGCCGTGAACGTCCCCATCTGGGACGATTACGCGGCCATCCTTGATTTCCTGCTGAGGTACCAGGACGCGGACGGCGCTCTCTCAAGGCTCCGCATGCTCTTTGCCCAGCATAACGAGCACAGGATAGCGTTCGGAAACCTCTCGACCGTGGTCATGTACGAGATCTCCGGCCAGGTGGACTTCCGTACCATGATATTTTTCGGGAACGCCGCCCTGCTGGGCCTCGTAACCGTATTCTGCCTCTTGTTCCGCGAGGACGGGAGAAAGGCCCTCTATTTCATACCTGTCGTGCTCTTCCTCTTCCACCTGCAGTTCTACGATGCCGCAATGTGGGCGATGGCCTCGGTCTCGAACTTCTACGTCCTCTTTTTTTCCTTCGGCTCTATACTGCTCCTCCGGAAGGACGGGCGGTTTTTTTTCGCCCTGGCCTTTTTCCTGGCGGCTCTCGCCTCCGTTACCCAGGGGAGCGGCATATTCGCGCTGGCCGCCTGCGCCCTCTTCCTTTTCCTTAAAAGGGACTTCAGGGGACTAGCCCTCTGGTGCGCGCTTTCAGGGGCGGTGCTGGCCCTGTATTTCGTGAACTACGTGAAACCTGCCCACCACCCGAGCGTAATGGAAGCTGTCTTCAGCGCACCCCTGAATACGCTCAGATATTTCTTCACCTTCACGGGCGCTTCCTTCCCGGTCCCTCTCCTCGCAGGGCTGATTTTCTCGTTTCTCTTCCTTTTCCTCACATGGAAGGGGTATCACAGGAAAAACCCCGCGTTGTACTGCGCTCTTGCGTATGTCTTTCTGACCGCGGCTGTCACTGCGCTGACCCGCTCGGGTTTCGGCATCGAGCAGGCGCTTTCGCAGAGGTACAGGATCGTCTCAGCGCTCTTCCCCATGCTCATTTACATGGCCTTCTCGGAATTTCTTCAGGGCAGTAGGCTCAAGGCCAGGGTCTTTTTCCCGGCGGTCCTTGCCGGGGCACTGGTTTTTAACCTATATGTCAACATTACGGGGCTCAAGGAGGTCCGGATCCAGAATATCGTCCCCAGGGAGGGCCTGGCCAGGTGGGACGCGGGACTCAACGGGCTCCTGTATCCCGACGATGCAACGGCAAACCGGATAATGGTCAAGTCCATCGCCCGCGGACTGTATAAGCCGGATTACCGTTGACTCCGTCCAGGGCGGTTTATCGCTTAGGCAAAGGACAGGTTATGGAGCGTATCGCCGAAAGAGTGCCGGCAGGCGAGGGCAACAGGAGGACAGGGGGGGACCTGGTTGGCCGGAAGATTACGGCAGCCGCATATAAGGCGTTTGTTTTCGCCCTCCTCGCCGCGCCCCCCGCTTTTTTCTATTTCATCGTCTTCAGGTACTCGTCGAATGTCCCGATATGGGACGATTACGAAGTCATCCTGGACTTCCTGCTCAGGTACCAGGACGCCGACGGCGCGCTCCAGAAACTCCGGCTCGTATTCGCCCAGCACAGCGAGCACAGGCTTGCATTCAGCAACGTCGCGACGCTCGCGCTTTACAAGTTGTCAGGGGCGATTGACTTGAGGTCCGTCATCCGGTTCGGCAGCCTCGGGCTCGCGGCCCTCGTACTGGTATTCTATTGGACCTTCCGGGAGAGGGAGAGGAAGGCCCTTTATTTCGCGCCCGTGGTACTCTTCCTTTTCCAGCCGCAGTTCTACGAGGCAATGATGTGGGCGATGGCCTCGGTCTCTAACTTCTACGTCCTCGTTTTTTCCTTCGGCTCTATACTGCTCCTCCGGAAGGACGGGCGGTTTTTTTTCGCCCTGGCCTTTTTCCTTGCGGCTCTCGCTTCGGTTACCCAGGGGAGCGGCATATTCGCACTGGCCGCCTGCGCCCTATTCCTTTTACTTAAAAGGGACTTCAGGGGACTCGCCCTCTGGTGCGCGCTTTCAGGGACGGTACTGGCCCTGTATTTCGGGTTTTACGAGAAACCCGCCAACCACCCGAGCGTAACGAAGGCCGTCCTCGTAAGGCCGGTAAATACGCTCAGGTATTTTTTCACCTTTATCGGCGCTTCATTCCCGTACCCGTTTTTAATGGGGCTCGTATTCGCCTCGTTTTTCCTCTTCCTCACCTGGAGGGGGTATTACAGGAAAAACCCCGCGCTATACTGCGGGCTTGTGTACGTCTTTATGACCGCTGCTGTCACTGCGCTGACCCGCTCGGGGTTCAGCGTTGAGCAGGCGCTCTCTTCGAGGTACAGGATAGTTTCAGTGCTCTTCCCCATGCTCATGTACATGGCCTTTTCGGAGTTCCTTCAGGGCAGGAGGCTCAAGGCCGCGGTCTTCTTTCCCGCCGTGCTCGCCGGGGCCGTCCTTTTCAACGTCCACGCCAATGTCTCCGAGTTCCGGAAGTTCCCCGGGGATAACTTCTACCGTAACGAGAGCATGCGGAGGTGGGCGATGGGATACCCGTCGCTCCTCTTCCATGACTATGAAGAGGGCCGGCGGATAATGCTCGAGTCCATTGACAGGGGCATTTACGAGCCGGATATGAAAAGACCCGTCAAGAGCCAATGAACCCCGAAGAAAATGCGGCAGCTTAAGGCGGCCGTTCCGTTATCATCGGGTTTTCCGGCAGTTTTCGTTTTTCGCTAAAGCCCGGCCACGTCCCTTCCGATGTGGTACCGTATGATAATCTCCGCATCCGACATACACATGGGCACTGTCCGCTCCCAGGCCGAGCACAGGGAGACAAGGAACGACCTCAAGGTCTGGCTGGGGCCGAGGCCGCCTGAAGACGTAAGGGGAGGGGCCCGCCCGCTTCGAGCGCGCGACGTCATCGACATATCCGACGAGGCCAGGGCCAGGTTCGAGTCCATGAAGAAGAAATCCAAGTCCCCGTACAAGGGCATGGAAAGGAAGATAGACGTTCCCGGCGGCGTAGACCACGAGACCTTCATAAAAAAGCTCCTCGTAGAGGCGCTCACTGGCGTGAAGATAAAGGTGCTTGACCTTGCCCGGGCAAAGGAGGGGGCCGGGGGCCAGTTGGCAGAAGAGGCCCGGCAGGCCCGGGACGGCGGCAAGGAATGGGGCATGGCCTACGAATCGAGCGAGGTCTCGGCGAGCTTCGAGGCGGTGGCCTTCAGCGCCTCCGGCACGATAAAGACCGCGGACGGGGCCGAGATAGGCTTCACGCTCGAGCTCGTAATGAGCAGGGCGTCCGTGACCGTGACCGACACGACCGTAAGGGCGGGAAACGCAATCGACCCGCTTGTCGTAAACTTCGGGGGCAAGGCCGCTGACCTGACCTCAATGCGCTTCTCCTTTGACCTCGACGCCGACGGCAACCAGGAGCTTATCCCGTTCGCAGGGCCGGGCTCGGGATTTCTGGCCCTGGACCTGAACGGAGACGGCATAATTAACGACGGAAAAGAGCTATTCGGCCCCGCGACCGGCCACGGCTTCAGGGAGCTTTCAGAGTACGACACCGACGGGAACAACTGGATAGACGAGGCCGACACCGTATTCAAAGACCTGCTCGTTTGGACCAGAAACGCCCAGGGTGGCGACACTTTCCTGAGCCTTGCCGACCTCGGCATCGGCGCCCTATACCTGGGCCACGCCGAAGGGGACTTCGGCGTGAGGGACAAGGTGGATAACGCCCTGGGGCAGGTCAGGCGCACCGGACTCTTCCTCGCTGAAGACCTTACGCCCGGCACCATCCAGCAGATAGACCTCATCGTTTAACGCCGCCACCGGACCCCTTGCATTCCCTTGCGGCGCTCCTTTCCGCCCTGTCCGTCATTTCAAAATCACCTCCTTTTTGTTATACTCTAATCGTCCTTCCCGTTAAAAGGAGAACCGCTTAAATGAGGCGTGGCAGCAGGTCCAGGCGCAAGTCGCCGCCCCCGGCAGCGTGCCGGAACATATCCGTAGTGCTGGTAGAGCCGCAGAGCCCCGGGAACGTCGGAAGCACCGCCCGGGCCATGAGGAACACAGGCTTTGCAGACCTTGTGCTCATAAACCCGTGCGATTACAAGAATAACGAGTCATACTCAATGGCCTGCAAGGCCGACGGCATACTTGAGACTGCCAGGGTCTTTCCGGACCTTGAAAGCTTCATCCCGGAGCCGCGCGTCCTCGTCGGGACGACGAGGAGGATAGGCAGGCACAGGTATCCGGTCATTACCCTCTCGGAAGCGGTCCCGGAGATCCTCAGGCTTGCGGCTTCAAACAGGGTGGCCATACTCTTCGGAAGGGAGGACAAGGGGCTCCTCAACGAGGAGATACCCGTCTTCGACATGCTCGTCGAGATACCCACATCCGACGACTACCCTTCCATAAACCTTTCCCACGCGGTCTTCACCGTATGCCATCACCTGTACACCGGGGCCTCTCCCAGGGCGCCTGCCATAAAGGTCGCGCCGAGGGGCGAGCTCGAGCAGATGTACGAGCACATGGAGAGGACCTTCCGGGGAATCGGCTACGGCGACAAGGGCGGGGAGTACCTCCTTCAGGCCATGATGCGGAGCTTCAGGCGCCTCCTCGGCAGGACCGGCCTCATGCAGAAGGAGGTCAACATGCTCCGGGGGGTCTTCACGCAGATAGAGGCGCGAACCGATACCGAAGAGGAACGGGCAAAAAGACATGCAGGGGCATGAGCTTAACAGGAGGATGCTCGAGAGCGCGTCCGCTGCCCTGAGGGACACGAGGGCCGAGGCGCTCCTCCTTTTCGTGGACGCGCTGGAGGAGAAGACCTTCTGGCGGAGGTCCAGGGCCAAGAAGAAGTTCATCCTCGTCACCCAGGACGCGGAGACCGCGGCCGTTCTCGAATGCTTCAAAAAAGAGGTCAAGGCCGTCCTGAAGCTCCCCGTCGTAAGGCTCACGAGGGTGGGGCAGGTAAAGCTCTCGCTCATAATGGGCGTGACCGAGGGGCTTATAAAAAGCTCGGACAAGGTCGTCTGCGTGGCGGGCCTCCCTGTCCACGGCGTACTCGACACCCTCATGATAATTGACCTCGAGCGCGAGGCCGAGGTCTTCAGCGCAATGGGCATCTCCATGGACCTCTTGAAGAAGGTCAAGCCAGAGGTGCTCGAAGCTGTATTGAACATCGCAATCGAGCTCTCCAGCGAGGGCCGCGAAGGCAGGACGGTCGGCACGACCTTCGTCATAGGCGACAACGACAGGGTGATGGAGCTCTCACGCCCTCTCATAATGAACCCCTTCAAGGGCTATCCCGAGGAGGCCCGGAACATCCTGGACGAGGCGGTCCACGAGACCATAAAGGAGTACTCGCTCCTTGACGGCGCGTTCGTCATAAGGGAGGACGGGGTCGTGATGGCCGCCGGCATCCACCTGGACGCGGCCTTGAAGGAAGAGGGGCTCCTGCCGGGGCTCGGGTGCAGGCACATGGCGGCCGCGGGCATAACCGACGTCACCGGGGCCGCCGCCATAACCATCTCCGGCTCGACGGGCATAGTCAGGATATTCAGGAAAGGCAAGGTCCTCCTGGAGCTTGAGAAGCCGCTCGCCAAGCACGTAAACAGGACTGAGACAGCCCTGTGAGCCCCGCGCTTGACAAGAGGCAGAGAGATATGCAATCATCAGCCTGGAATTCATAAAGACATATCCTGGTAAGCCCGCAAGGGCCGGCAGGCGGAATAAAGACCTTGAGAGGACCTTTTTGTAAAAAGTTTCTCCCAAAAAGGTCTTGACTCTGCCTGTCAAGGGAATCCCGTGATCCGCCTGGGGCGGAGAATCGGGAACGGACCCGCCACTGTGAGCGGATACGAAACCCGCATCGAGCCACTGGCCTTAAGGGCCGGGAAGGCGCGGGGAGTAGGTTCTTAATCCGCGAGTCAGGAGACCTGCCAGATATGCCTCACGGACTCTTCGAAGGTAAAGAAGGTGAGGGCGGTTGCACTGGTTTTTAGAGTCTCCGCAGACCCTCCCTTCGAAAGAAGAGAGGGCCTTTTTTATTTCAAGCGGGCGTGGCGGTTTTTAAGCGCTGGCTTTCAGGGCGCACATTTTGAAGCGGAGAAGTCATGTCACCAGATGCGAGAGGGTCAAGGGCTGTATTGCTCCTCGGCCACGGCAGCAAGGCCGACGAGGCGAACGAGACGCTTAGAAGGGTCGCTGAGGCCGTGAAGGAAAGGGGCGGTTACGGGACAGTCCAGCCCGCGTTCCTCCAGATGGAGAGCCCGGATTTCCAGGAGGCCGTGGACATGATGGTCGGGAAGGGGTTTACGGACATAACCGTCATGCCGTATTTCCTCTACATGGGCCTCCATGTGACAAAGGACCTGCCCGAGGAAATAGAGAGGGCCAGGGAGAGGCACAAGGGGCTTGAGATAACGGTCAAGGACAACCTGGGCTTCCATGATAAGCTCGTCGACATAACGATAGAACGCATAGACGCCGGGGCCTCCCGGTCGGCAGGCGTTCCCTGCCAGCACCCGATAGAAAAGGAGAGCTTCAGGATTCTCTCCGAAGAGTTGGACGAGACCGCCTTTTCGCCGGTTGAGCTCCCTGTCATAAGGAGGGTCATCCACTCGACCGCTGATTTCGAGTACAAGGACCTCCTGAGCTTCAGCCCCGGGGCTCTGGAAGCCGGGGTCGAGGCGTTGAGGGCCGGACGGGACATAATAACCGACGTAAGGATGATAGAGGCCGGGATATCGAAGGCTCGGCTGACTCCCTTCGGTTCGTCGGTCCGCTGCTTCTCGTCGGACAGGGACGTCGCCGCGATGGCCGAAAGGGATGGGCTTACCAAAACGGCGGCCTCCATGAGAAAGGCCTCGAAGCTGATGGAGGGCGCGATAGTGGCCATAGGGAACGCGCCCACCGCGCTCCTTGAGCTCTTGAAACTCGTGAGGGGCGGGGGGCCGAGGCCCGCGCTCGTCATAGGCGTGCCCGTGGGGTTCGTGGGCGCGGTCGAGTCCAAGGAGGAGCTGGCAGGAAGCGGCCTGGCGCATATACTCACCAAAGGGAGGAAGGGCGGGAGCACCGTCGCTGTGGCCATCGTGAACGCCCTTGCCATACTCGCCTCCGAGCTCGAGCCAAGCAGGGCCGGGTAGTCCGGTACAGGGTTCAGGTACAGGCGTTAAGAGGAGGAGAGAAGAAGGTCGCGATAGCCTCTGTCCTGGCGATAAACAGGCGGTGCTCCTGCTTGACGGACCGACGAACGGACTCGACTTGAGGAGAGGAGCCAGGTCTGGCTGTACGAACTCCTTCTCTGCTTGAGGGGCTGCGGAAAAACGGTTATAATCCAAACCCATCCTGAGCCTCGCGGGCGGCCACATCATCCGAGAGCACGAGCACAGGCACAGAGGCGCACTCCACTCACGACGAGCACGATCAGGGGCTCCTCCCCGAAGCGATGCAGGCAGGCAGCACCGCAACAAAACGGCGTTAAACAAGAAAAGGAGGCTCTGCAAAATGGAAAGGACACTTGAAAGGGGCGGCATGGGCGCGCTCATCCCCGGCGCGGTCCTCGCGGCCCTCGCGTTTGCGATGGTAGTGATAGCTTTCGGCATGGAATCGGTGGCGCCCGGCGTGCACGACGCCCTCCACGACTTCAGGCACGTTATCGGGATGCCTTGCCACTGACCGGAGGCGCCATGATTCCATTAAAAGAGAGCCTCAAGGCCGGCGCCATAGCCGGGGTCCTCTGGGGGTGGCTCTGCTATCTCGCGAACTACGTAAGCGGCATCTTCCCCTTTGAGGGGAGCTTCGCGCAGAACTTCGCGACCTTCTCCTTCGGGGGCGCCGTCTTCGGGATCGTGACCGGCGGCCTCCTGACCGTGGTCGGGAGGTTTCTGCCGTTCAAAAAGACGGTCTTCAGGGCGGTATTCATATCGGCGGCCCTTTGGGTGCTGCTTCGCCTCGCCGGCGACTTCCTCTCGATGATGGAGCCCGAGAGATACCACCTCGTAAAGCCGGAGTCGATGCAGGGGTTCTTCCTCGCGCTCGCCCTCGGGGCCATACTGGGCCTTCTCCTGAAGAGAGAGGAGAGGGCAGCTGCAGGGAATGCCCGGGCGTAAGCTCAGGAAAGGGTATACGACAGGGACTTGCGCCGCTGCCGGGGCAAAGGCAGCGGCGCTCTTGCTTCTGGGCGGCTCAAGGCCCGGGCAGGTCGAAGTGACGCTCCCCCGGGGCGGGAGCTTGAGCGTCCCGGTCAAATCGGTCGCCGGCGGGAAGGGTTCCGCAAGGGCCGTAGTCGTAAAGGACGCCGGCGACGACCCGGACGTGACGAACGGGGCCGAGTTCATAACCGAGGTCGAGATGCTCGGCGAGAACGCGAAGCGCGCATCCGTCAGGATAAGGGGCGGTAAAGGAGTAGGAGTCGTTACGAAACCCGGGCTCAAGGTCAGGCCCGGCAGGCCCGCCATAAACCCGGTGCCGCTTTCGATGATAAGGAAGGCGGTGATGGAGGCGGCCTCCCTCCACGAAAAAAAGCATTCCTTTCTCGTGACGATATCCGTGCCGCTTGGGGTCGAGCTTGCCGCCAGGACCATGAACCCCAGGCTCGGAATAGTCGGCGGCATCTCCATACTGGGCACGACCGGCATAGTCGAGCCCATGTCGCTTGCCGCGTACACCCATTCCATCTCGTGCGGGGTGAGCGTTGCCGTGGCAAGCGGCCTTGAAGAGGTTGTCTTCTCGACCGGGCGGTCGAGCGAGAAGGCGGTTGAGAAGAGGCTCAAGGTGCCGGAGGCGGCCTGCGTGCTCACGGGCGACCACATGGGCTACGCGCTCAAGGACGCGGCCACGAGGCCGGAGATAAAAGGGGTGGTCGTCGCCGGCCAGTTCGGGAAGTTCACGAAGCTCGCGGCAGGGCATTTCGAGACGCACTGCGACGACGCGTCCATAGATCTCGATTTTTTGGCAGGGCTTTGCGAAAGGCTCGGCGGCAGCAAGGCGCTGGCCGGGCGGATAAGAGAGGCAAATACCGCAAGGCATGTTTTTTTCATCCTCAGGGAAAACGGGTTCAATAGGGCGCTCGACGAGGTCTGCCGCCTCGTAAAAAGAAATTCAGGAAGGATGCTCGGCAAGGGGAAGTCAGTGAGAGCGGTGCTCGTGGGGTATGACGGGGAGATAGCTTCAGGCAATCTCTGAAAATTGATCTTTTCCCCGGACTCTGCGTCAGGCCTGGAATAAAAGTGCTCACATATTCGCATTATATGCTCCGCTTTTTATTCCCGGCCTTCCTTGATTGCATGGAAAGTCTCTAATTTTCAGAGGTGCCTTCAATAAGATGATATACGTAATCGGGATAGGAATCCGGGGAAGGAATAGCCTCTTTCCGGAAGCGCTCGGCATAATAGAAAAAGCCGGGCTCCTGGTCGGCGGGGAAAGGCACCTTTCCGAGTTCCGGGCGCTTGCCGTCGAAAAGGTCCGGCTCGGCGGGCTCGATGAGGCGGCCTCCGTCATAGAGAAGTATCTTAAAGGGAAAAAGGGGCGGCCTGTTGCGGTCCTTGCAACCGGAGACCCGCTCATCTTCGGGATAGGCTCGTTCATCATAAGGAGGTTCGGGAAGAAGCGCGTCCGGGTGCTCCCTAACGTGAGCACGGTCCAGGAGGCCTTCTCTCGTATAAAAGAGGACATGAACGGGGTAAAGCTCCTGAGCGTGCACGGCAGGGAGGCGGATTACGCATTGCTCTCGAAAGAGGCGGTGTTGAACGCGAAGCTCGCGCTCTTTACCGACAATGTAAACACCCCGGCCCGGATATGCAGTGAGCTTAAAGAGCGCGGCCTTGGAGGCGTCAGGGCCTTTGTCTGCGAGTCCCTCGGAGCGGATGAGAGGGTAACCGAAGGCACGCTCGAATCGATATCGAAAAGGAGGTCGTTCGACCCGCTCAACATGCTCATTCTGATAAGGGACGCGGTGCCCGCAACCCGGAAAACCGGCTTCGGCATCCCTGACAGGCTCTTCTCCCACTCGGGCGGAATGATAACAAAGGAGGAGTTCAGGGTGGTATCCCTTTCCAAGCTCGAATTGTCCGAAGGGGACGTCGTCTGGGACATAGGCGCCTGCTCCGGGTCAATCGCCATAGAGGCCGCGAGGCTTGCAGGCGGAAGGGTCTTTGCCATAGAGCGGGACAAGAGGCGCGCCTCGGACATAAGGGAGAACAAAAAGAGGTTCGGCTGCGAAGGCCTCGCCGTGATAGAGGGCGAGGCGCCCGGGGCGCTGAAGGGCCTTCCCGCGCCGGATGCGGCTTTCATAGGCGGCGGCGGCAGGGGCGTAAATGCGATACTCTCTTATGCGGCAAGGAGGCTTAAGCCAGGGGGCAGGGCCGTCGTGAACGCGGTAACGATTGAGACGGCATCGGCTGCGTTCGGGTTTTTCGGGAAAAAAGGATGGGAAAAAGAGCTTATCCAGATGTCCATTTCAAAGGCAAGGCCGGCAGGCGATTTGAATATGCTCGCCGCCTACAACCCGGTATTCATAATAAGCGGGAAAAAACCTTGACGGAGCCGGGCGTATTCTACGGAGTCGGGGTCGGGCCGGGGGACCCGGAGCTGATGACCCTGAAAGCGGTAAAAGTAATCAAGTCTGCCGGGGTGCTCGCTGTGCCCAAATCAGAGGGAGGGGAGGAGAGCCTCGCCCTTTCGATCGTAAAGAAGGCCGTGGACCTCGGCGGTAAACAGATCATAGCGCTTCCCTTCCCCATGACGAGGGACCAGGAGGCCCTAATGGAGTCGAGGAGGAGCGCGGCCCGGCTCATCTCCGCAAAACTCGATGAAGGGCTGGACGCGGCCTTCGTGACGCTCGGCGACCCGCTCATCTATTCGACCTTCAGCTATCTGATGCCCCTGGTAAAGGGGTATTCGCCCGGGTCCGAGATAAGGGTCGTGCCCGGCGTTACTTCCTTCTCGGCATCCGCCGCGGCGCTCCCTGCCGCCCTTGCGGAAACAGCCGAGAGGGTTATAATTATACCTGCGGCCTACGAGCTTGAGAAGGTAAGAGAGGCGCTCGTCTCCGCCGAGACGATAGTCCTTATGAAGGTCAACAGGGCCGTTGACGCAATAATCGACCTCTTGGCAGAAGCAGGGCTTCTGGAGAGGTCTTTTTTCGTCTCAAGGGCGGGCTGGCCCGAGCAAAAGCTTGTTACGGAGTTGAGGGGACTGAAAGGCGGCAAGCCCGACTATTTTTCAATGATAATAGTGAGAAGGAATGCCTGAGAACAAGAAAGGGCCTTCAAAGGTATGGTTCGTGGGCTCAGGCCCCGGCGACCCTGAGCTCATAACCGTAAAGGGGATGAGGCTCCTCAGGGACGCTGACGTCGTCATATACGCCGGGTCGCTCGTGAGGGAGAAGGTGCTGGAATGGTGCGAAAAGGCCCCGGAGGTGCATAACAGCGCCTCAATGGACCTTGCAAATATAGTCTCGGTGATGATAAGCGCGTCGAAGGAGGGGATGAAGGTAGTGAGGCTCCATACCGGCGACCCCTCGCTCTACGGCGCCCTGAGGGAGCAGGCAGAGGCCCTCGAAAGTGCGGGCGTCCCATACGGCATAGTGCCGGGCGTCTCATCGGCCTTCGCCTCGGCGGCGGCTATCAAAAGGGAGCTGACGCTCCCGGGCGTTACGCAGACGGTCATATTCACCAGGATCGAGGGCAGGACGCCTGTCCCGGAAAAGGAGCGCCTCGGCTCGCTTGCCGCACACGGCGCGACCGTCTGCATATTCCTGAGCGTTTCCATGATGGACGAGGTCGTAAGGGAGCTTAGTTCCGGCTATCCCCCGGATACGCCGGTCGCTGTCGTGTACAGGGCCTCTTGGGAGGACGAGCTTGTTGTAAAGGGCACTCTTTCCGACATAAAGGAGAGGGTCGGGCAGGCCGGCATAAAAAGGCAGGCCATGATAATAGTGGGAAAGGCCATAGGCGACGGCCCGGTCGGGCATTCAAGGCTCTACGCCCCCGGCTTCAGCCACGGGTTCAGGGAATGAGCGTTTTCCGGGCCTGGGGGCCGGTCCTGCCGTACGCCCTACTGATACTTGTGCTCTCGCTTCTGCCGTCATCCGAGTCTAAGGGGCACATCTTCGGCCTGGACAAGCTCTACCACGCGCTCGCTTATGCGGTGATGGGCTGGCTTCTAATGAGGGGCTTTGTGTATTCAAGGCCGGGCTGGAAAACCCCGGCGGCGCTGGCCGCCTTTCTGGCGGCCTCCGTCTTCGGGGGGTTTATGGAGTTCCTCCAGGCCGCTGCGACCGAGACCCGTACGGCGGACGTCTATGACGCGCTCGCGAACGCGGTGGGCGCGGCCTCCGGCTCGCTCGCGTACCTTTCCGCGAGGTCCCGGAGAGGGGCGTCCGGGACGAGCCCCGGGATGCGAGGGCGGGAAGGCAGCCCTGAATGATTTCGAATTCAAGGAGGTGAAGCCATGCTCCTCGGCGAGTTGACGATGAAGGAATTCAGGAAGCTTGCGCCGAAGGCGGTCCTCGTAGTGCCCTTCGGCACGGTCGAGGCCCACGGTACGCACCTGCCGTTGAATACGGATACGCTCATAATACGCGAGGCCGTACGGAAGATCGCTTCCGAGAGGAAGGAAGTCTTGATGGCCCCTCCGGTGCAGTACGGCGTCTGCACATCGACCGCGGAGCACCCGGGCACCATCGGGATAACTACGCAGTCCCTCCGGTCGCTCGTTTCCGACATAGTCCGGAGCGCCTATGCGCAGGGCCTTAGGAGAATAGTCCTCGTCTCGGGCCACGGCGGCGGTCTTCATATTTCGGCCATGAAAGAGGCTTCGGAGGGGCTCGTAAAGGAGCTTCCCGGATTGAGGCTCGCCGCCTTCTCGATATACGAGGTGCTCGGCAAGGAAGCAGGAGAGATAGCCGAGACAAGGAACGACTCCCACGCGGGCGAGATGGAGACCTCCCTCATGCTCCACCTCGCGCCCGGCCTCGTAAACGGCAGGGCCAGGGAGGAGTACCCGGCGTTCCCGAAGCCGCTCGTCGTCAAAGACAAGCTCAAATACTGGCCCGGCGCGGTCTGGGGCAACCCTGCAAAGGCGACGAAGGAAAAAGGCGAGAAGCTCTTCAGGCTGATGGTAGCCGGACTCGAAGGGGTGATACGGGCAGTTGAGCGGGCGCGCTGATGCAAGGGCCGGGATAGCCGTATTCGCGGTGACCGAAAGGGGGCTTCAAGTCTCAAGAAGGCTCGAGGCCGCCTTCAAAGGCCTAAAGGTCTTTTCCCCGGAAGAGCTAAAGGACGGGGGCCTCATGAAAAAGACCGCCTGTGCTTTCAAGCGCTCAGGGGCGCTCGTCTTTATCTCTGCCGCCGGAATAGCGGTAAGGGCCATAGCCCCGCTTGTGAAGGCCAAGCACCTCGACCCGGCTGTCGTGGTCGTTGACGAGAGGGCGCGCTTCGCGGTAAGCCTCCTTTCCGGCCACCTCGGGGGGGCAAACAGAATTACAGCGGATATTGCCGCGGCCCTCGACGCTACCCCGGTAATAACGACCGCTACCGAGCTCTGGGGTCTGCCATCGGCAGAGGATATCGCTTCCGCCTTCTCATTTACCGTCGAAAACCCGGGTAGCATCAAGGCCGTGAACTCCGCCATACTGGACGGGAGGACCGTTCATATAGTGGACAGGGACGGCGCGAGGCTCAGGGCCCTCAAGGAGCGGTTCGGGAAAGGCGGCTTTAGGTTCAGGAAGAGCGCGCCAGGGCAGTTGAAAGAGGGCGAGGCCTTGATACTCGTAACGAGCGGGAATGAGACGGGTCCGGTAGCCCGGCGTGCCCTTGCCCTTAGGCCCAGGGAGATAGTCGCAGGCATAGGCTGCGGCAGGGGGGTGCCGAAAGAGGAGATTAAAAAGGCGCTCCGTGCCGCGCTGAGGAAGGCCGGGGTTTCGCCGCTATCGCTCAGGTGTTTCGCCACGATAGAGCTTAAGAGAGGTGAAAGGGGCATAAGGGCGCTCGCAAAAGAGATGCGGGTCAAGGTCGAGTATTTCGGGAGCGGGCGGCTGGCCGGGGTAAAGGCCCCTTCGCCACGTTCGGCTTTTGTAAAAGAGATCGCAGGCGCCTGGGGGGTGGCGGAACCCGCCGCCCTCCTCTCGTCAGGGGCAGGGAAACTATGCTTAAAGAAGATAAGACGCGGCAGGGTGACGGTGGCCCTGGCAAGGGCGCCGTTTACGTCATAGGCATCGGGCCCGGAGGGCCCGGGCACCTGACGGCAAGGGCCCTGGAGATGTTGGAGTCTGCCGACTGCGTTGTCGGCTACACGAGGTACGTCGGCCTCATAAAGCCCCTCATAGAGGGCAAGCAGGTCTTCTCAACGGGCATGACCCACGAGGTCGAAAGGTGCGCCAGGGCGCTTGAGTTCGCAAGGGAGGGGAAGAAGGTCGCAATCGTCTCCTCAGGCGACGCGGGCATCTACGGCATGGCCGGGCTCGTATTCGAGCTCCTTGCCGCCTCCGGGAACGAGGAGATGGAAGTGGAGGTCGTGCCCGGGGTCCCGGCCTTTGTCGCGGCATCGGCCCTTTTGGGCGCGCCCCTCATGCATGATTTCGCCTCGATTTCGCTTTCAGACCTCTTGACGGACTGGAAGGTAATTGAGGAGAGGCTCGATGCCGCCGCCAGGGCGGACTTCGTCATCGTCCTCTATAACCCGAAGAGCTCCAAGAGGGTCGAGGGCCTGGGCAAGGCCCTCTCCATAATAGGCCGGCACAGGAAGGGCTCGACCCCGGTCGGCATCGTCCGTAACGCGTCGCGCGCCGACGAGGACGCGATACTTACGACGCTCGATAACGTCGGCGCCCTTTCGGGCAGGATAGACATGCTTACAGTTGTCATAGTAGGGAACTCGTCCACCTTCCTCGCGATGGGGAGGATGGTCACGCCCCGGGGTTACAGGCTTCAGGGAGGAGCCGGGGGCTGATGCGGCCTTTCGACCGGGTCATACTCGTCGTCTTCGACGGCCTCGGCATAGGCGAGCTCCCGGACGCCGCGGCGTACGGGGACGAAGGTTCCCACACGCTCGACAACACCTCGCGCGCGGTCGGCGGGCTCAAGGTGCCGAACCTCGCCGCCCTCGGGCTCGGCCGCATCGAGGGGGTTGGCGAGATTCGGCGCGTTGAGAGCCCTTCCGGCTCCTTTGGCCGGATGCGCGAGGCCTCGCCCGGTAAGGACACCGCTACCGGCCACTGGGAGATGGCCGGGGTGGTGCTGGACAGGCCTTTTCCGGTCTTCCCGCAGGGCTTCCCGCCAGAGATAATGGAATCGTTCACGCGCGAGACCGGCCGGGGCTGGCTCTGGGGGAAGACCGCCTCCGGTACCGATATAATCGAGCGGTTCGGCGAAGAGCACCTGAAGACCGGGAAGCTCATAGTCTACACCTCCGCGGACAGCGTATTCCAGATAGCCGCGCACGAGAGAGTCATGCCGGTTGAGGAACTCTACCGGGTATGCGAGAAGACAAGGCTCCTTGCTGACGCGTATAACATAGGGCGCGTCATAGCTCGCCCGTTCACCGGGGAGCCAGGCGATTTCAGGAGGCTTCCGGCAAGGAAGGACTTCTCGGTGCCGCCGCCCTGCCCGACCCTCCTCGAACACGTAACCGAAGCCGGGCTCGAGGTGACCGGCATCGGCAAGATCGGCGACATATTCGTCCACAAAGGCTTATCCGGCGAGCTACACACTTCGAGCAACGATGACGGCATAGACAAGACCGTCGAGACCATGGAGAGCAAGTCGCGCGGGCTCGTCTTCACGAACCTCGTGGACTTCGACACCTTTTACGGCCACAGGAACGACCCCCGCGGGTTCGCGGAGGCCTTGAGCCGCATGGATGAGCGCCTCCCGGAGATAATGGAACGGCTCGGCCCGCGTGATGTGCTCTTCGTTACCGGCGACCACGGCTGCGACCCCACGACCCCGTCGACAGACCACTCAAGGGAGCATGTGCCGGTTTTGGCTTACGGGTGCGCGGTCAGGCCCGGGGTCGACCTCGGCACGCGGAAGACCTTTTCTGACCTGGGGGCGACGATAGCCTCCGCGCTCGGGGTAAAGCCCCTCCGGAACGGGATTTCATTTCTCGACCGCATACTCAAGTAGCTGTTCCTGTTGTGTCCCGGGGCCTGATTCCAAGGGACTCTTTTTCGTATTCCGGCAAACGGCATTCCTGATTTCAGAGGCAACTACGATGTTGAAGGAAGGGAGCCTCAGCCTCGACAGGCAGGGGCGCATCATAAGGTTCAGCCACAGCCTCGAGGAGATGCTCGGCTTTCCCGCGGGCGAGGTGATCGGCATGGAGTTCTCCGCGCTCGTACCTCCGGGGGCGGAATCGCCTGTGCGCGCGGTCCTCGACGGCTCCGAGGATGAGCCGCGCCATGCCTCCCGGAAGACCGGCATGCTCCGGAAGGACGGGAAGGTCTCCGAGCTCTATCTCTCCATCCACCCGTTGAGGGACCGCACGGGCTCGCTTTACTCGGTCCTCCTTACGCTCTCGATGAAGAAGACGGCCCTGCCGGCCTACCTTACCGAGGAGTTCAGGCGCATCTTCAAGTTCTCCAACGACGGGGTCGCCATAACCGACAGGGACGGCTCCATCATAGACGCAAACCCCGCCTTCCTCGCCACCTACGGCTACCAGCGGCACGAGGTCCTCGGAAAGAACCCGCGCATTCTCAAATCCCATCACTCGACAGTGGACCTTTACGAGAGGATGTGGAAGGACATACTCGACCCATCGAAAGGCTTCTGGAGGGGGGAGATAATAAATATCGCCCGGGACGGCACGGAGGTGCCGGTGCTCCTTTCGATAAACGCCATAAAGGACGAACAGGGCGAGATAAGGAACTTCCTGGGCATCGCCTTCAACATGACCAGGGAGAAGAAAACCGAGAAGCTCCGGAAGATGTACATAGACCATATCGTCCACGACATACGTGGGCCGCTTACTTCGATATCCATAAATTCCGAGCTCCTCCTCATGGACAATGAGCTTTCGGAGCAGTCCAGGAAGAAGCTGGATGCGGTACTCTCCGCCGCCCGGCGTATAGAGTCGATGACCTCGGACATACTCGACTTCAGCAGGGCCGAGAACGGGAGGCTGGCCCTGAGGAGGGAGGCCGTAAGGCTCTCGGACGCGGTCAGGGACGCGGCGCTCCCGTTCGAGGGCTCGGGTAAGAAGCTCCTCCTGAACGGCGCACCCCCTTCGGAAGCGGCCCTCGACATCATGGTCTACGCCGACGAGGACAAGTTGAGGAGGGTCATATACAATCTCTTGAGCAACGCCTTCAAGCACGCCTCCAGGGCAGTCGAAATCTCGGCCTATGCAGGCCCGGACGGCCTCAGGTTCACGGTCCGGGACGACGGAAGGGGCATATCGCACGAGGAGGCTGAAAGGATATTCGAGGCCTTTTACCAGACCGCCGAAGGGGTAAGGACGGGCGGGGCCGGCCTGGGCCTGAGCATCGTTAAGAGCTTTGTAGAGGCCCACGGCGGCAGGGTCTGGGTAGAGGCCGGGAAGGAAGGGGGCGTTACATTCGGTTTTACGATTCCCTCCGAGGGGGCGGGTTCAAGCCTGCCTTGACTCTTACGCTTCTTCCGTGTTAAGATTTTTTTGCCGAGGGGCCGGATTTCAGGCGAGGCCCCGGGTTTAGTTTTCCTAAACTAAAATCAAATAAGAAACGATCTCCGAGCCATTCTGCCTAAAGCCGGTCCCTTTCAGGGGCCTCGCCACGGTAGTTGGCCGATAGGGCCCTACTGGAAACGGTCCGGCCTCCCCACTGGAAAGGAGATTGATGGTGCCAACCCCTTTCCGCGGCGGTTGGTTTTTTTTTGCTCATGGAGGCGTAAAAGGATGCTCAGGGCGATATTACTTTCGATCTTTTTCCTCGCGCATATCTTCGACCCTTTTCCCTCTGTCGCCGGGACGGAAGGGCAGATCACGGTCGCCGGGGCCGCCACCCTTTCGTTCGCGTTCAAGGAGATGGCGGCCGAGTACGAGAAGGAGACGGGCTGCAAGGTGGTCCTTTCTCTCGGCTCGACCGGGATGCTCGCCATGCAGATAGAGCACGGCGCGCCCTTCGACGTCTTCTTCGCCGCTGACACGGCCCACATAGACGACCTTGCCGCAAAGGGGAAAGTCGTTCCGGAGTCGATAGAGCCTTATGCCAGGGGAAGGATTGCGCTGGCCGTGAGGAAGGGCGCGGGGATAAAGGCAGAGGGGCTTGAAGGCCTTGCAGACGGCTCGTACAGGATAGCCATCGCCAACCCGGAGCACGCGCCTTACGGAAAGGCCGCTATGGAGGCGATGAAGTCAGCCGGGTTATGGGAGGAATTGAAACCCAGGCTCGTCTATGGCGAGAACATAAGGCAGACCCTTCAGTTCGTCCAGTCCGGGAACGCGCCCGCGGGGTTCGTCTCCCTTTCCATAGCCGGCGTGCCCGAGGTGGATTACACCCTCATACCCGAGTGGATGCATAATCCCATAGAGCAGGCCGCCGCCGTGGTAAGTACATCGAAAGAGGCTCGGGCGGCAAGGGACTTCATAAAGTTCGTGAAAGGGCCGAAGGGCGCCCCGATAATGAAGAAGTACGGCTTCATGCTGCCAGAGGGCTCCGATTAGATGGACCTCTTCCCGCTTTACATAACCGTAAAGGTCTCGCTCACGGCGACTATTGTAACCGTCGCAGTCGGACTCGTCCTGGCCTGGGTCATGGCAAAGCGCGACTTCTGGGGGAAAAGCATTGTAGATGTCTTGATTATGCAGCCGCTCGTCATCCCGCCGACGGTCCTCGGCTACTATCTCCTTACTGCCTTCGGCAGGTCGGGCCGGCTCGGGGGCTTTCTCTCGGACACTCTCGGCATCGAGCTCGTCTTCACATGGAAGGGGGCGGTCATCGCGGCCTTCATCTCTTCGCTCCCGCTTTTCGTCAAGCCCGCGAGGGCCGCGCTCGAAGGCGTGGGCTCGGAACTCGAGGACGCGGCAAGGCTCCTCGGCAAGACCGAATTACAGGTTATAACGACCATAACGCTGCCTCTCGCCTGGAGGGGGCTGTTCGCCGGCGCTGTCATGGCCTTTGCTCGGGCAACAGGCGAGTTCGGGGCGACCCTCATGATAGCAGGGAACATCCCGGGCCTGACCCAGACGCTCCCCATAGCCATATACGACGCGGTGCAGGCCGGGGATTACGCGACCGCAAACCTGCTCGTAGGCATAATAACGCTTTTTTCCTTTACAGTGCTGTTCATCGCCAACAGGTTCAGCCGGGTGAGGTTCTGAGATGCTGGACATATCCCTGAGAAAAAGACTTCCCGGCTTCAGGGTGGAAGTGGACCTCTCGATGGACGACGAGCTCCTTGTTCTATTCGGACCGTCGGGCGCCGGAAAGAGCCTGGTCCTCAAGATGATATCCGGCATCATAGCGCCTGACGAGGGCCGGGTAGCAGCCGGGGGCGCGACGCTCTTTGATTCGAGCGCCAACGTAAACCTCCCCATGCGGGTGAGGAGGGTAGGGCACCTCTTCCAGGACTACGCCCTCTTCCCGCACATGACCGTCTACGAGAACATAGCCTACGGCATCGCGGGCAAGGACGGCGAGGAGGTCCGGAAGAAGGTAGGTGAGCTCCTTTCGGTGATGAGGCTTACCGGACTTGAGAAGAGGTGTCCGCACGAGCTCTCCGGCGGGCAGAAGCAGAGGACGGCCCTTGCGAGGACCCTTGCAGCCGGGCCCAGGGTGCTTCTCCTCGACGAGCCTTTCTCGGCGCTCGACTACCAGGTCAGGGAAAAGCTCAGGGCCGACCTCCTGAATATTCACCTGATGTACCCAATGACCACGGTCCTCGTCACCCACGACCTGGAAGAAGCCTTCATGCTGGGCAAAAGGATAGCCGTCATAAATAACGGCTCTATCGAGCAGGCAGGCACGCAGGAGGACGTTTTTTACAGGCCCCTTACGAGGAACGTCGCCCGGTTCATGGGCGTAAGGAACATATTCTCCGGGAAGGTCGCCGCCCTGGACGGCGCCCATGTGATAATGGACAACCCGGATATAGGCATGGTCAAGGCCCCCATGCCTCCCGGCCCGGCCCTTAGCCCCGGCGACGACGTCTCCTTCTGCATACGCCCGGAGGAGATACTCGTCATAAGGCCGGACAGGGTGCTCGGGAAGGTCCAGGACAACATACTCGAGTGCAGGATAACCGGCACGGTCGGCAGGGGATCAACGCACATACTGTACCTGGAAGCTGGAGAGGGGAAGACCCCTCTTAAGGCGGAGCTGCCCAATTTTGTGCTCAGGAAACTCGGACTTGCGGCGGGCCGACATATCAAGGTATCATTGAAAAAGGAGAATATTTGGGTCATCAGATAAGACATACCCTGAAAATGACCTTCCCCGGCCTTTCCTGATTGCGGGATAACCTCCTGATTTTCAGGATTCGCCGAAGTACAAGGGGTTCCGATGGCAATACGCGGCTACGATCCGCACGGGCATGAGGGGGCTGAAGCAGATTCCGGCATCAAGAAGCGCCTCCTCGTATCCATAACGCTTACGAGCGTCATATTCATTGCCGAGCTCATAGGCGGTTTTCTTACGAATTCACTCGCCCTCATGACCGACGCGGCGCACGTCTTCATGGACGTATTCGCCCTTTCGCTCTCGCTTTTCGCAATCTACATAGCCGAGCTTCCGCCGACCGAGAAAAGGACCTACGGCTTCCACAGGGTCGAGGTCTTCGTTTCCTTCATAAACAGCTTCGTCCTCGTCCTCATAACCGGCTTCATCTTCTACAATGGCTTCCTCCGGTTCTTCAACCCCGAGCCCGTGGAGAGCGCCGGGGTGCTCATAGTGGGCTCAATAGGCCTTGTCGTGAACCTTATAGTCGCAAAGTGGCTGCACGGCCACGCAAAGTCCGACATGAACGTAAGGAGCGCCTTCATACACGTCGTGGGCGACGCGGCCGCCTCGGTGGGAGTCATAATCTCGGCGGTGGTAATATATTTCACAGGATGGTACCCAATCGACCCGCTCATAAGCATCGCCATCTGCGCGCTTATCATAAACGGGGCGGTAAAGATAATAAGGGAGTCCTCGCACATACTCCTTGAGGGGGTGCCGAGGGAGATAGATTTCAACAGGGTCAGGGACGACATACTCTCGCCCGAGGGCGTATCCGGAGTGCACAGCCTGCACATCTGGTCCATATGCCACAACGTCTACGCCCTGAGCGCGCACGTGGACATAGTCCCGACCCAGAGGTGGAGGATGGGGGAGATATTCAGCGAAATAAACGAGAAGCTGGCGCACGACCACCATATCTTCTACACCACCCTGCAGGCCGAATGCTCAGGGTGCGAGCCCAATGATATATTCCGGAAGATAGCGCACAAGGGGCGCGGACACCTGCATTGACGAATCCAATCTCTAAAAATTGATCTTTTTCCCGGACTGCGCGCAGTTGCGGAATAAAAATGCTCACATATTCGCATATATGCTGCGCTTTTAATTCCCGGCCTTCCTTATTTCGTAAAAATCCCAATTTTTTAGAAGTTGCCGTATATGATATAATTGAATGCAGGCACACAATTCCAGCCCAGGGGGATGCCATGCCCAGAGAGAAGCGGTTGCCGGTCGAAGAGCTCGCCTGGAGGTGCAGCCCCGAGAGGTTCTCTTTTGCAACCACCGACGAGCTGCCGTCCCTCCAGGAGATAATAGGCCAGGACAGGGCGCTCCGCTCCATCCAGTTCGGCCTCGGCATCACAAACCACAACTATAACATCTTCGTCCTGGGCGACACCGGCGTGGGGAAATCCACCTCGATAAAGGAAATTATAGAGGCCAGGGCCAAGAGCGAGCCCGTGCCGGACGATTGGTGCTATGTCTTCAACTTCGAGGACGTGGACACGCCGACAGCCATAAGCCTGCCGCCCGGCAGGGGTGCCGAGTTCGCCGCCGAGATGGACGAGCTCGTAGAGACGCTTCTGCGCGACATACCCAAGGTATTCGAGTCCAAGGACTATGAGAAGCACAGGGACGAGATAATCGAGGGGCAGCAGGAGCGGACGAGGTCTCTCTTTTTCAGGCTGGAGCAGAGGGCCATGGAAAGGGGGCTCGTCCTCAAGAAGACCGTGAGCGGCCTCGCGGTCGTGCCTTCCAAGAACGGCAAGCCCATGAGCCAGGAGGAGTTCGAGTCCCTTCCGCCCGAGCGGAGGGCCATGGTAGAGCAGGACCTCGCGGTCATGCAGGACAAGCTTTCGGACGCCGTCAGGGAGGCCCGTAACATAGAGAAGGAGACCAAGGAGCGGATAAACGCCCTCGACAGGGAGGTCGTCCAGTACGTGGTGAACCCCGCGATAAACGAGCTCCTGGACAAGTTCAAGGAGTTCAAGGGGGTTGTGGACTACCTCTACAAGGTCAAGGAGAATATCCTGAACAACATCGACGACTTCAGGCCCAAGGAGGAGGTCCCGCTCGCCATCGGGGGCCTCCGGCTCCAGAAGCCCGAGCCTTCCTTCGAGCGCTACAAGGTGAACCTCTTCGTAGGCAACAGGGAGTCCGAGGGCGCGCCCGTCGTGTACGAGTCCAACCCCACATACACCAACCTCTTCGGGAGGATCGAGTACAAGGTGCAGCTCGGGGCCGCTACCACCGACTTCACCATGGTAAAGCCCGGGAGCGTGCACAAGGCAAATGGCGGATACCTCATCGTCAACGCCCTCGACATACTACGGAACATATTCGTCTACGATTCCCTGAAGAGGATGATAAAGAACAGGGAGGCGCGCATAGAGGACCCGTGGGAGCAGTACAGGATCGTTTCCGCGACGACCCTCAAGCCCGCGCCCATCCCCGTGAACATAAAGCTCGTCATCATAGGCGAGCCGTTCATCTACTATCTCCTCTACAACCTCGATACGGAGTACAGGAAGCTCTTCAAGGTCAAGGCCGACTTCGATACCGTCATGCCGAGGACCGACGCCAATATCGAGAAGTACGCCCACTTCATAGCCACGCGCTGCAGGGAGGAGGGGCTCATACCCTTCGACAGGACCGGTGTGGGGAAGGTCGTGGAGTTCGGCGCGCGGCTTGCCGGCGACAGGGAGAAGCTATCGGCCAGGTTCAACGAGGTGACGAACATCATCGTAGAGGCGAGCTACTGGGCCGGGGTCGAGGGGGCCAGGACCGTTTCGGCCTCCCAAGTGGAGAAAGCCGATGCGGAAAGGATATACAGGAACTCGAAGATATCGGACAAGCTCCGGGACTACATAAAGGAAGATACGCTTATGGTCGCGACCGTCGGGAAGGTGGTCGGCCAGGTGAACGGGCTCGCCATCCTCGACCCCGGCGACTACGCCTTCGGCAAGCCTTCAAGGGTCACGGCCAGGGTCTTCATGGGGGACGCCGGGGTCGTGAACATAGAGCGGGAAGTGAAGATGAGCGGCCGCATCCACAACAAGGCCCTCATGATATTTACGAGCTTTCTGGGCGAGAGGTTCGCGCAGAGGTTCCCGCTTACGCTCTCGGCGTCCATAACCTTCGAGCAGCTATATGAAGACATAGAGGGCGACAGCGCGACATGCACGGAGATATACGCCCTCTATTCGGGCCTTTCGGGCGTGCCGCTCGACCAGGGCATAGCCGTAACGGGTTCCATGAACCAGAGGGGCGAGGTCCAGCCCATAGGCGGCGTTAACGAAAAGATAGAAGGCTTCTTCGAGATATGCAAGGCCAAGGGGCTCACTGGCGGACAGGGGGTCATAATACCCAGAAGGAACGTCAAGAACCTGATGCTCAAGAGGGAGGTCATTGAGGCCGTAAGGGACGGGAAGTTCGCGGTATATCCCATAGAGCACGTGGACGAAGGCCTGGAGATATTGACCGGCATGCCGGTCGGCGAAAGGGACGAGAAGGGCGGCTTCCCTGAGGGGAGCGTGAACCGGCTCGTCGAGGCGAGGCTGGAGGCGCTTGCGAGGAGCTTCAAGCAGTTCGGAAGGCCCCCGGCCAAAAAGGAGCTGCCAGGGAGCGACATGGGAGAGGCCGCGAAGGGCCCGGACGGGAAGGGCGGGAAGTGAGTCTGTCCCAGTCCGGGCGGAGGACCGCACCTCGATGCAAGCCGCAGGGTATCAGGCCTGGAGAGAATAAAAAAGATGCTGGTCAGTGAGATATTCATGAGTATACAGGGGGAGTCGAGCTATGCCGGGCTCCCCTGTATTTTTGTAAGGCTTGCGGGCTGCAACCTCGGGTGCAGGTGGTGCGACACCCCGTACGCCAGGGTCCCTGACGAGGCCGCCGAGTTTTCGGTCGACGCGGTCCTGAAGGAGATATCGAGATACGGGGACTGCCGACTTGTGGAGATAACCGGCGGAGAGCCCCTCCTCCAGGACGAGGCGAAAGAACTCGCCCGAAGGCTCGCGGACATGGGCCGTACGGTGCTCATAGAGACGAACGGCTCGGTGCCGCTGGCCGGCCTCGACGGGAGGGCCATAAAGGTGGTCGACGTAAAGTGCCCGTCGAGCGGGCACGCCGGCTCTTTCCTCCTCGAGAACCTCTCGCACATATCCCCTGAGGACGAGATAAAGCTCGTCGTCGCGGACAGGGGCGACTACGACTGGGCCAAGGAGTTTATCGAGGAGGTGCTCCGGGGCCGCACTGAAAAGGTGCTCATTGCGCCCGTGAAGCCAGACCTCAATCCCGGGGACCTCGCCGCCTGGATACTCAAGGACGGGTTGCGGGTGCGGCTCCAGCTCCAGCTCCATTCCTACATATGGCCCGAAGAGAGGGGCAGGTAAGACTTTACTTTCGGGGGCCCGGATTGTAGAATCTTCAAGTAACCAGAACAATGGAGAGTATCCGGCCTCGCGATGAAGCCTTTTATCATAGCCTCCATAGCGCTCTACGTCCTGAGCGCAGCCGCCGTATTAATCCACCACGCGTCAGGCTCGAAGAGGGCCGGAAGCGCGTCCAAATGGCTTTTGATTGCCGGCCTCCTCGCCCATTCCGGCGGGCTCATCCAGCGCATCGTATCGACCGGCCATGCTCCGATGGCCTCCATGTACGAGACCCTCGTTTTTTTCAGCTGGACGACTGTCCTCGTGAGCGCGGTCGTGATATTCAGGTACGACGAGCGGGAGACGGAGGTCATAACCCTGCCGGTTGCGGTGCTCGCGCTCGTATTCGCCCTCGCGAACGAGCAGCCGGGCGGGCCGCTTACGCTTGTTTTGCGGACCATCTGGTTCGAGACGCACGTCATATCCTCGTTCGCCGGCTACGCGCTCTTCACCCTCGCTTTCTCCGGCGCGGTCATTTTCCTCTGGAAGAAATGGAGGGGGCTTGAGGCCGAGGATATCAGGAAGTTCCAGGAGATAGCAGCAAAGAGCATACTCTGGGGCTTCTTTTTCTTCTCGGCCTCCATGTTCGCGGGCGCGGTATGGGCCTACCTCGCCTGGGGCAACTACTGGCTCTGGGAGCCAAAGGTAATATGGTCGTTCATAGTCTGGTTCTATTACGCGGGGGCCATGCACGCCTGGTACGTGAGGGAGTGGAGGGGCGTGGGGTTGTCCATCGCTACGGTCCTGGGCTTCTTCGTGGTCCTTTTTACCTATCTGGGCGTATCGCTTCTCATGAAGAGCAGCCACAGCTTCTGAGAGCGCAAACTTCTAACGTGCCTGTCTTGCCGTTCCCTTCCTCCACCACATGACCGCAGACCTCTTCCTGAACTTCGCAAGGAGCACTCCTTTCCTTTTTACGAGCTTCCCCCCGAGATAGTCCCTCAGCTTCCTGTCGTGCTCTTCCGTGACGATTCCTATGTATTCCTTCCAGAATTCGATTGCCTCGTCCAGGCTCTCGAACGGCTGGTCGAAATCGTATTCGATTATCTCTACGTTAGCGAAGATGCCGAGCGAATGGAGGGCGGAGTAGGTCTTGAAGTAGTCGGCCCTCTCGCCGAACGGCTTGTTGAAGAGGAGCGGATACAGCTCCCTGTAATAGAACTTGTCCGCCATAGGGTCGGCGTTCTCTATGATGAATACCGCCTTCCTCGCGAGCCGGTCCATCTCCTTCAGGTTCTCCTCCGGCTCGGAAAGGAGCGTCGGGACGTTCGCGCAGATTACGGCGTCGTGGCTCTTGACCTCCGCCTTCCCCCATTCGGAGAGGACTGGCCGTACTCCCTTTATCTTCTCCCTCGAAATGTCCTCCCTGAGTATCTCGATCATGGCCTCCGAGGAATCGATGGCCGTCACGGTCTTGCCGGCTTTCGCGAGCGGCAGTGCGAGCGTGCCGCACCCGGCGCCTATGTCGAGGAATGTCTTGGCGTCCTCGGCCCTCGGTAGTATTACGGAGAGCGCCTTTTCCGGGAAATCGGTGTAGTCGAGCCCCCTCCTGTACCAGTTCGCCTTGAGCCTGTTCCAGAAACCCTGCATGCAGCCTGCCCTCCTCGCTAATCGAAAAGCCTGAACGGCGTCCTCAGGAGCCTCTCGATGATGCCGAAGACGTTCCTCTGTATGGATTTAACGGGCAACGGGGTGACCGACGGCTTCCTCAAGTCGCCTTCCATTTCGAAATAGAGGCTCACCGTGCTGTCATTGTCGCCTGTTATGACCCAGCCTGCAAGGGGTATTTTGGAAATCAGCCTGTCAAGGGTGACGAAAGGATGGAGTGCGACGGTCGCGTCAACGGCCAGGGCCGGGGTGTTTATCTCCCCCACTGCGGACATGCGCATGACGTTGCTGTCAAGGAGGAGGTCGTCGGTGGAGATGACGCCGTCGGTCATCATGAAATGTCCACTTATGCCCCTGTGCGGAATCCCCGAGCCCCGGAGGAGCTCGTCTATGGTGAGTATGTTCACTATGGCGAAGATGTCGGATATGAAGCCGAAGCGCCAGAGCCTGCCGCTTCCGGTAGAGAGCGACGCGTACCCGTTGAGGCCCTGCCGGAACGGCTCCGCCCCCCTCGTGCCGGAAAGGAGTATGCTCCCGCCGAGGGCGCCGGAGAGGACCCTCCTTTGTACGCCGAAGGACGCGATCATGTTCCTCGTCTGGACGTTGGCGAGGTTAAGGTCGGCGGTGAATACCAGCGGCTCGCTCTTGTCGATGAAATAGATGACGCTCCCGGAGACGGCGCCCTCGTGTATGTTGATAGCGGTAGGGTTGAAAATGACGACCTTCCTCCCGAGCTCGACGTTCGCCGAAAAGGAATCGAACCGGTGGCCCCAGAGGTCCCCTTCCGCCGCGGTTATCGAACCCGCGCCGCTGAGCCTTGCCGCTTCCCTCCGGAGCCTTTCCCCGAAGCCGTCGCCGCCGTCCTCCCTTTCTTCCCTCTTCCTCGGCAGAACGTCCGCGATATGGAAGGTTGGGAAGTCGATTGAGAAGCCCACTATCCTCCTCGCCATGTCGACGACGTCTATCCTCCCGCTCATGCGCGTGGAGCCGGTGGAGATGTTCCCGATAGCGAGCGAGGCGCTATTGCCCGCGAACCCGGCAGTTGCCTCCACGTCCTCTATCGGGCCCTTCAAGAGCGCGGTATCGAAGCGGCCGTCCCTTATGCCGACTTCTCCCTCGTAAAGCGGGCTCTTTCCTGGCGCTCTCCCGGTCCTCACGGAAAAAGAGACGAGGCCCGAGGAGGGGAAGTCCCTTTTGAGCAACGGGGATATCTCGTCAAGGTCGGCTATGAGGAGCTCCTCGGAGGCGAGGGAAAGGGCGTAGTCGTCCGTGGACCTGAACCTGCCGCTCCCGCTTACAGCCGAACCCCCGATATCCACGCGGGCCTCTTTGACCGTCGTCTCTCCGTCCTTCCGCCCTCCTTCGGCAACCGCCCGGAACGGGAAGCCCTCGGCCTTATCTACGAAACTCCCGAACGAGACCCGGGAGCCTGTTGCGTCCGCCTCGGCCCTGGCGCTCCAGTCGTCAGGCCTGCCCTCGGCCTCCAGGGAGAAGGGAATGGCGCCCATCGCCGTGAATTCGCGCCCATCCTTGATCAAAGCCGCCTTGAGGGTCCCCGCGTCCAGCCGGCCGTTTGCACTGATGCTGAAGCCCGGGTCCCGCGTCCTGTAGCCTTCGACGACGCCGGAGAGGGCGACGCTCGAACCCTCGACGGCCGCGCTGGCTTCATG
The DNA here is from genome assembly GCA_002418185.1 of Deltaproteobacteria bacterium UBA5799. Taxonomy (GTDB): domain Bacteria; phylum Desulfobacterota; class GWC2-55-46; order GWC2-55-46; family GWC2-55-46; genus UBA5799. The sequence continues at coordinate 15,829 of DIDN01000105.1, read as the reverse complement.
GACGCGCACCGTGTCGTTGTCGAACGAGGCGCTTGCGTCAAGCGAGCTTATTCCAGCCGGCATGCCCTCGTAGGAGAGGGCGCCGCCTTCTATGACGGCGTCCCCGGAATATTCAATCTGTCTCAAGTCCAGCAGCGACCCTGAAAGGCTCGCGTTCAAGAGCATGCTGCCGGCAGCGTCCGCCTTTGAGAGCCTGTCCTTGAGCGCGCCCCCGGCGAAGTCCTGTATGAGGTCCGAGGTCTCTTCCGCGTCCAACGAGGCCTCGACCGAGGCCTCGAATGCGGCGTCGCCCGCGAGGTCCCGCGCGCTGCCGTCCAGGCGCGTTATCCGTTCCTTGCCGTATTTTCCGGAAAGGCCTGACACCGATACTACCGAGTCCTTGAGGGAGACGTCCCCGGAGATGTCCTGGAAGGGCTTTTCGAGGCCCTTGTACCTGAACGCGGCGTTCTCTATGGAAGCTGAAGCCTCGGCGCTTACCCGTCCTTCAAGGAGGGCATTCAACTGAAGCTCGTCCAGGCGGCCTTCCATGCTGAGCCCGTTCAATGTTAGCGTGCCGCCGAGCGCCTGGACCGTTGCGATCCTTTCGGCGGCCCGCTCGGGCATGGCCCTTATGGGCAGGAGGTCGAGGAGCCTTTCGAGCGGGACAGGGCTGGAAAATGCCTCGAGGGAGAAGGTCCTTTCGCCGTCCGGGCCGCCGAGCTCGAACCGGCCTTTCACCCTGAACCCGTCGAACTCGATCTCTATCTCCTCAAAGGCGAGCCCCGACTCCTCCGCCTCCTCGCCGCGCGAGACCCTCAAGGTGCCCGAGCCCGAGGGCGATACGAGCGGGTCCATGAAAAGGGAAGGGAGCGAGGCTTGAAGCTCCCTGAAAGAGATGTCCGCCCTCAGCACGTCCTCCTCGTTTACCACGTAGGAGAGGTCGAGGTCCACCCTGCCGTCGACCGACGCGCCCGGGACCTTGTCGCGTATATACGGGTTAAAGGCCGAGAGCGCCAGCCCCTCGACAGACCCGCGCCCGTTTATGACCCCGTTCTCGTCAATATTCCCCGAGAGGGAAAGAGGCGTTCCCGGCAGAAGCTTCCCTTCAGCGCCGAAAGCAAAGACGTCCCCTGTGGTTCTCTCGACCATCGCGTTAATCCCGGTGACCTCGAATTCCGCCGCATCAGGAGGCACTTCGTCTATAAAGACGAGCCGCCCGTTACTCACATCGAGGGACTTTGCGAGCACCTTCCCGTCGCCGTCCTCTTCCGGAGGCCTTTCCCTTTCAAGGAACCTGGATATGTTGAGCTCGCCGCCGTCGTACCTTTTCAGGAAAAGGTACGGGTTGGCAAGTTCGAGTTTCTGAAAGACCAGATCCCCCACGAGCAGGGGCAGCAGGGAGAGCCTCGCGCGGGCGTTGCCCACCGAAAAAATTCTTTCGCCGTCGTGAAAGACCTCGGCCCTGGAAACCTCGATGTCTGGGGACGGGAGCACCTTGAGGACGGTCCTTCCGAGGCGCACTTCCCCGTCCACGCGTGCCTCGATAAAGGACTCTATCCAGGGCGTGAACCTCGTAAGGTCGAGCGGCATGAAAAACAGATAGACGAGGACCGAGATGACCAGCACCGATGGGCCGATTACCAGCCAGGGGAGAATGCGCCTTTTTTTTCGGGTCTGCTCTTCCAAGACAGCGCCTTTCGGATAAAAGGCGCCTTAAAGTCAGGCGCCCTCAGCTCAAATGGTCCAAGGGTTTTACATTTCGGAAGGAGGGGCGTTCGAGAAGCGGATGTCCCCGACAAAGGACTCGGCCGAGCTCTTAGTGTCGTCCGAATCTATCATGACCGAGACCTTGCCGATTCGCGGGGGCTCGTCGTTGAAGAGGCTCCTGTAATCCTCGTAGACGTTACGCGCCTCGCTGTGCCAGCTGCCGAGTCCGTCCGGGCCGCTCTTGAGGACAATATACCTCGTGTTCCCGGTTTTGGTGCTGATTACCGAGCTCCCTGCCGGGGCCGTGCTGTCCCAGATATAGCCCACTACCTTGCTGTTGACCATGGCAGGCCACCTGGGGAATATGACGTAGACCTGGGCGGCCTGGTCGTCCCTCGTTTTTTCCCTGACGTCCGCGCCCCTGGGCAGGCCCGCGACCTTCCATTTCCAGCTGAGATAGGGGTAGTCCTTGAGCTCGAAATCCACGTCCTTGTAGAGCGCCGAAGAGGTGCCTTCGCTCTTCATGTGTATTGCAGGGCCGAAATCCTCCTGGACTACGTTGAAGTCGGCCTTGCCCTTCCATTCCTTTACCTGCCAGCCCTCAGGCGGCCCCTGGGGTGAGGGCTTTATAGGCACCTCGATGCCGCCTCCGGCCAGCGCGTGGCCGAAAAAGAAGGCCGCTGCGAGGAGCGCCGCGCCGAAGGTCTTCAGGGGCCGCTTGGGCGGCAGTGCTTTTGTAAGGGCCGTCTTAAAGAATTCTATTTTCATGGGGATCGTCTATTTACGCCAAAAGACGCTCGTGCGCGCACTTTTGCCGTTTATTCGGGCAGTTACGGGCTTATACAAGCTCTGAGTATATATTAGAAATAACCGGCCCGCAAGGGCAATCCAAAACGGCTTAGAACCCGGGGATAAGCCGTTTAAGCCAGCCGTCTCTCGGCGAGATGGCCCCCTCGGGGCAGAGCTCCTGGCAGCAGTAGCACCTTATGCACCTGTCGTACTCAATCCCTATCCGTGAAGTCTTCTCCATCACGCCTGCCGGGCATACGCCCACGCATACGCCGCAGAGCGTGCAATTGCCGGCGTCCACATGGGGTCTTGAGGTCAGCGCCTTCCTTAACGAGCTATCGAGGAAGCCGGGCAGCCTGGAGGTGAAGTTCACGTTCGACTGCGGGGGGAATACGAAGTCCCTTACCTTGAGCCTCGCCGGGTCCTCTCCCGCAACCGCCACTTTCTCCGGCCTGCATTCAATGCCGCGCTTCGACGCGGCCCTGAGTATGGGCACATCCCTCCATGAGGCGCCGAGCACCGAGGCCGCGACAGCGTCCATTTTTACGCAGTCCGTGCCGGCGAATACGAGGCCGAGCTCCCTGGGCTCGCCGTTTCCGGGGCCGTTCCCCTGCATTGCGACGACCCCGTCCATCACGGTGAGCCTGGGGGCGAGGTAGAGGGAGAGGTCGAGGAGCATGTCGGCGAAATACCTGCTCTCCACCCCGGCAGAGAGGTGCCACTGTGGCTTGAGCTTTCCAGGAACGCACCCGAAAAGGTTCTTTACCGCCATCGTAAGGTACATCTGTACGTGGGTCTTGAGCTTCGGGAGGTTCACGATCCCGTCGCATTCGGTCGCCTCTTTCGCAACCTCGAGCCTCCGGAAGGTGTGGCCGCCGGGATTCTCGGCGATAACGAGTGTCGCGAGCTCGATTACCTCCACTCCCATCTCATCGGTAACTTCAAGGACTCCGCACTTCTTCGCTACGGCCCTGGCGCTCCCGAAGCCGGGGCTGTCGCCGACTACCGGCACTGCCCCGGCCTCCTTTATGAGCGCGAGAACCGCCCTCGTAACCTCGGGGTGGGTCGTGACAGCGGCATCGCTCGGCTTTGCCGCAAGGAGGTTCGGCTTTACGAGTATGCGCTCGCCGCGCCTTACGAACCTTTCCATGCCGCCAAGGAGACCTACGGCGTCCCCGACCGACTTCATGACAGCGGCTTTTTCGTAAGAGGCGCATTTCGTTATCGATACGTCAGGCATCCGAATCCCTTTTCACCGTCAGTCGGCCCAGAACGCCCCGGGCCTCAGATGCTCCCGGACGCACAGGGCCAGGTTATTCACGAGCCCGGGGTGGCTGTTCGTGACGAATATCCTCCCCTCAACGGTGAAGGTCTCGCCCTCGACCCGCTCAATGGCCCTGCCCTTCAGGAGGTCCTCAAAAAAAGGCATTATCTTGTCCTTCATCCTGAGGCGCGTATCCTCCAGGAATATGGCCAGCGAGGGCCGGAGATCCAGGACCCTCCTTATGAAGGCCGCGACCTCGGGCTCTTCTATGTTCTTCGGCGGGGAGGATTTTACCTCCACGTAGACGAGCCTACCCTCGACCGAGGCGACCACGTCGTAGTCGCCCCCGGCCTCTACGCCCTTTACGCGCACGCCCCAGAGAGCCGGGGACGAGAACTCCCTCTCGAATACGTTCGCGACGAACCACTCGAGGGTGTCCCCGAAGCTGAAGGCCGCCCCGGCCTTCAGCCTGTAAGCCCCTTCGCCGGTCTCCTCGATTACCCTCCGGGCGAGGAGGAACTTCAGGTACCGCTCGACCCATTCGAGGCTCGAATACTTGAGGAGGTCGCCCGCCCTGAAAGACCGCCTGTTCCTTATCACGTCCCTCACGAAGAGCCTGAAGGAGTACTTCTTGAGCATCTCGTAAAGCTCGTCCTCGAAAGGCCGCTCCAGGTCCGGAGGGAAGAAGAGGTACTCGGTCGGGTCCGATACGAGCAGGTCGAACCCCCTCCGTATGAGCATTGCGGCTACGGGGTGCGGAGCATTGTCCCTCATCTCATCCTTTCAAGGCCCCTGAGCGGATTCTACCAAACAACGCGCCAGAGGAGAAAAAAATCCGGTTTACCTCGGCTCCCCTTTATTATATAACATCATGGCCCCGGGCAGGAGGGGACGCAGGGGAAAGGTGCTATACTCAAGACATGGAAAGGCCGATACCTAAGAGGAAGTTCGGGAGGACAGGGGCCGAGGTGACGGTCCTCGGCCTCGGCGGAGAAGGCGTCCTGAGGACCTTCGGCAAGGAGAAAGAGGCGGACGCGCTCATAAACGCAGCCCTGGACCTGGGGATAAACTACATGGAGTCCGCAAGGGCCTATTCGGGTAGCGAGTCCTACTTCGGCCTCTCGCTCCGGGAGCGGCGCGACAGGGTATTTCTGGCGAGCAAGTCCCACGCGAGAGACAGGAAAGGGGCGCTCGAGCACTTAGGCGAGACGCTCCGGAACATGAAGACCGACTACCTCGACCTCTGGTACGTCCACGACGTGCGGACCACTGACGACGTAGACCGCATATTCGCCCCCGGGGGCGCGCTCGAAGCCTTTATCGAGGCCAGGGACAAGGGGCTTGTGAAGCACATAGGCGTTACAGGGCACCAGGACCCGGCAATCATAAAGGCCTGCCTCGAGGCGTTCGATTTCGACGCAGTGCTCATCCCGGTAAACCCGGCAGAGCCCTTCTACAAATGCTTCGTCGACGAGATAGTGCCTTTGGCAAGCTCAAAAGACGTTGCCATAGCAGGCATGAAGGTCTACATGAAAGGCCTCTTCCAGGCGCCCAGGAGGCTCCTTTTGAGCTACGCGCTTACCCAGCCCGTATCCACCGCCGTCGTCGGCTGCGACAATACAGACCAGCTCACAGAAAACGCAGAGGCCGCAAGCGCCTTCCAACCCTTGAAGCTCAGGGAGGCACAGCGCTTCTCGCAGATGATAAAACCCTACGCACGCCAGCTCATGTACTATAAGCCCTGACAGGCCGTTGAAGTTCTTGGGGGAAACTTTCTGTAGAAAGGTTTAACTGGGATTGCGAACCACAGTGCCTTTTAAGCCGATGTGGCTTGAATAACCACATGGGCTTGCAATTTCAGTTGCCCCCTTCAAAGACTTTTAGTTCCTGAGAAAACCCCCATTTGGGGGTTTTCTCAGGAAGAACTGAAAGTTTTTTGGAGAGAGTGACAGGGCTGATGGATGCGGCTGTGATTCATGAGGCATTTAGCCTCATTGGCCCTTTGTGCATCCAACGGCTCTGGAACCTTTTTTACAATAAAGGTTCTCTCAAGAGTCTTCATCGGCCTTCCAGGCTAATAGCGCGTCCACGAGGAGGAGTTCGGCGTCTTCGAGGGCTTTTATGATAAGTTCCTTTTCGTCTTCGGCCTTTGCCGCGCCCAGGGCTTCCACTTCCCTGCCGTTCACTGCCACGGGCCCGCCTTCGACCACGTAGAGGTAGCCGCCCCTTCCGGACTTGAGGCCGTATGCCAGGCCCTCTCCCTTTTCGAGGAAAGAGGCGAGGACATTCGCGTCAGAGCTTATGCGGAGCAAGCCGCTTTCGTCCGGGGAGACGAGCTTGAGGAGTTTGTTTGTCCGCTCGCGCCGCTCGACGGCCTTCTGCTCTACCGATGGATGTAGCCCTTCCCTGGAGGGGTGGAACCACATCTGGATGAAGCGCATGGGCTCGTCGGGGCTGTTGTTTATCTCGGAGTGGAGCATGCCGTTCCCGACGGTCGTGTGCTGCACCCACCCTTTTTTCAGGACACCGCCCTTCCCGCGCTCGTCCGCGTGGCGGAATTCCCCTACGGCGCAGTATGTTACGACCTCTATCTCGCGGTGAGGGTGGAGCGGCCAGGTGGCGCCGGGGGAGAGAGTGTCGTCGTTAAAGACCCACAATGCGCCGAAGCCCCGGTTTTCAGGGTCGCGGTATCCGCCGAAGGGGAAGTGCCAGCGACCGGCGAAGGTGCCGTCCTGGATCGCCCCCCTGGCCTGGTAGATCTCTTCCGGGTGCCTGACCGTGAGCATGGCATTCCCCTGGCGGAGCGCCCGATGCGTTCGCCCCTCAGGCGGCCTTCCCCTTCGAGGGGAGCCCGGAGAGGGCCTTTATCGCCTTGTCGAAATCGACATTGCCGGTGGCCTCGGGCACTATCTCGACATAGGCGATATTGTCGCGCGAATCGATTATGAAGACAGAGCGGCCGAGCAGCCGCATGCCTTTCATGAGCACGCCGTAGTTGGTCCCGAAAGAGGCGTACCTGTAATCCGAGAGGGCCTTGGCGTTCGTTATGCCGGCTGTGCCGCAGAACTTCCTGAGCGTGAAAGGAAGGTCCATGGTGACGTTCAGTACGGCTGTGCCGCTGCCGAGCGAGGCCGCCTTCTCGTTGAAGGTCCTAAGCTGCGCATCGCATACGCTCGTATCGACGGACAATGCCACGCTTACGAGCTTTGTCCTGCCCTGGAAGTCCTTGAGCGTGACCTCGTTCATGTCGTTGTCCACGAGTATGAAGTCCGGGGCCTTGTCGCCGGCCTTGAGCTCCGGCCCGATAAGCGTCACCGGCTTTCCGGAGAGCGTTATCCTGGCTTCTCTTTCCATGGTTACCTCACTTTCCGTATGCTTGGAAGTGCACGAACTCGTCGAGCTCGCGCCTGAAGGCCCGCGGAAGAAGGCTCCCGTCGGGCTTGAGGGTCCCTACGGCTATGATCATTGGTATGAGCTTGTCCTCGGGTATGTTGAATTCTTTTTTGATGCAGGCCTCGTCGATGCCGTCCATTGGGTGGCTTTCAAGGCCCATGCCCTTGGCGGCTATCATGACGGTCATGGCGAATAGCGAGGTGTTCTTCGCCGCGAAGAGCTTGCGCGTCATGCTGTCCCTGCCGCCGTAGAGGCTCCGTATCATGTCGGCATAGGCGCCGCGCATCTCCGGCCTCATGTACCCGAGCGCCTGCCAGCTTTCGAGGACCCTGTCCATGTTCTCCTCCACGCCGCCGGGGTCCGCGACCATTATGAGGACCGCCGACGCCTCCTCGACCTTCTGCTGGTTCATGGCGCAGGCCCTGAGCGTCTTTTTCCTTTCCGGGTCTGTGACCACCACGACCTTCCACGGCTGCAGGTCGAATGAAGAGGGCGCGAGGTTCGCGATGCTCAGGAGCTCCTTGAGGGCGCCCTGGTCAAGGGTCCTTTCCGGGTCGAAGAAATTGATGGAGCGCCTTTCCTTGATGGCCTGTATCGTATCCATCCTGCCCTCCTTCCGGCCTGGCGGCCTACCTAAAGGTTATCAGATTAAGAAAGCCTGTCAATCAGGGGAGGGCGCGAGCGGGCGCGCCTTCCGCCTCGGCGGGATTAACACTGGTATAATCTGAGTCAAGGCATCACGCAGGCGACCGGAAGGGGGCGACAATGAGGGGTAAAGGGGAGGGTAAAGGCCGGTGGATGTGCCTGTTGGCGGCTTTTTTTCCCGTGCTGCTGAACGGGTGCGCGGCCGTGCCGGTTGCGCCGCTCCTGCCGGCTGCGCTCCCAGCGGTGCTGGCAGGAGCGGGCGGCGGAATCTCCTACACGCTCACGAACATCGCGTACAGGACCATAGCCAGCCCCATCGAGGAGGTCGAGCGCGCAACCCTTGAGGCCTCGCGCCGGATGTCGCTCAAGGTCCTGAGGCGCGAAAGGGAATACAACAAGACCGAGATAACGGCCGTAACGAGGGTGCATACCATTTATATAACCCTTGAGAGGCTCACCCCGACCTTGACAAGGGTGTCCGTGAATGCTAAGAGAGGGGTTATTTTAAAGGACAAGAACACGGCTTTCGAAATAATCTCCCAGGTCGAGATAGCCCTGATGGGCTTCGCAAGGGGAATTGAATACCAGGCCCAACCCGGCTCGGAGCCCCCGTCATGATACCCTTAAGAGACGACATACCATCGAGTACGTACCCGTACGTGACCGTCTCGCTCCTCGTCTTGAACGTTGCGGTCTTTCTCTACCAGCTTACCCTCGACGTGAACGGGCTCGAGCGCTTCATATACGCGACCGCGGCAATACCGGCCGAGATAACGAGCATGTCCGAGGTAAGGCCAGTCAACGTGTTGCCCGTAGAGCTTACCCTCGTTACCGCCATGTTCGTCCACGGCGGGCTCCTGCACCTCGGCGGGAACATGCTCTTCCTCTGGATATTCGGCGACAACGTCGAGGACAGGTTCGGCCATCTGAGGTTCCTCTTCTTCTACGTCGCCGCCGGGGTGGCCGCCAGCATGGTCCACATACTCATAGAGCCGGGGTCCGTAGTGCCCATGGTCGGGGCCAGCGGGGCCATAGCCGGGGTCCTCGGCGCTTATTTCATGATATTCCCGAGGGCGCAGGTGCAGACGCTCGTCATCCTCCCGCTCTTCATAAGCATGGCGAGGCTCCCCGCCGTCCTATTCCTCGGGTTCTGGTTCCTTTTCCAGGTATTGAGCTCGGGCATTTCCGCCGGGGCGGGGGTCGCCTGGTTCGCCCACATAGGCGGCTTCGTTGCCGGGATCGTAGTGGCGCTCATGTACAAGGCATTCCGGCGGGTTAGAGGTTAGCATGGGAGGCGGGATGTTCCATATCTCCGACCCCGAGGCCATAAGGAGCGGCAGGGTAACTGACGTCTACTTCGCAAGGACCCTCGATATCTTGAAGGCCAGGGGAGTGGACAAGCGCGTAAGGGCCGAGTTCTTCGCCAAGAAGCTCCCGGCCCCGTACGCGTGGGGCGTGCTCGCCGGGGTTGAGGAGGCGGCCCACCTCATGGGAGGGAGAAAAGTCAACTTGAGGTGCATGCGCGAGGGAGAGGTGTTCCTCCCCTGGGAGCCCGTATTGGAGATAGAGGGCAGGTACCAGGAGTTCTGCGTCTTCGAGACCGCGCTCCTGGGGCTCCTCTGCCAGGCTACGGGTGTTGCCACCAAGTCCGCCCGCATAAGAATAGCGGCTGGCGAAAGGACCGTCGTGAGCTTCGGCGCCCGCAGGATGCACCCGGCCATCGCCCCCATGATAGAAAGGGCGGCTTACATCGGCGGGTGCGACGGCGTGGCCGTGGTCGCAAGCGCCGAGCTCCTGGATATCGACCCAATGGGGACGATGCCGCACTCGCTCGTCCTCGTCCTCGGCGATACGGTCGAAGCCGTCAGGGCCTTTGACGATGTCGTGGACCCGGAGATAAAAAGGGTGGCGCTCGTCGACACCTTCAATGACGAGAAGTTCGAGTCTATCCGGTGCGCCGAGGGCATGGGAGGGCGCCTCCATGCCGTCCGCCTTGATACGCCGGCGTCGAGGCGCGGCGATTTTTACAGGATATTCGAGGAGGTGAGGTGGGAGCTTGACTTGAGGGGCTTTAAAGACGTGCGCCTCTTCGCCTCAGGCGGCCTCGACGAGGGAGAGGTCGAAAGGCTCAAGCCGCTCGTCGACGCCTTCGGCGTCGGCACCGCCATAAGCAACGCCCCGGTGGTGGACTTCTCCATGGACATAATGGAAATCGAGGGGGAGCCGATCGCCAAAAGGGGCAAATGGTCCGGGGCCAAGGAAGTCGGAAGGTGCTTTGAGTGCGGAAGCAGGGCGATATTCCCGCTCGGCGCGCAGGCAGCATGCGCCTGCGGTGGCGAGTTCGAGTTGCTCCTCAAGCCGCTCCTGAGGGAGGGGGAGGCAGCCGAGAAGCTCCCGAAGCCCGCATCCATAAGAGAACGCGTACTTGAGCGTATAAAGGGGCTTAGCGTCTGAACTGGCGCCCGAATGGTATTGAAAACAGGCCCTTCTTGATATAAGATACTGAAAAAGAACGGGTTTTCGGCCTGATTGAACTTGTCGCGGAAAGGAGCACCCAATGCCCCCCAGGACTAAAAGGCCCAGTATACAGAGGATACTCTTCCCTACCGACTTCAGCGGGGCTTCGATACACGCCGCGGGGTACGCCCTTTCGCTCGCAGAGAAGTACAGGGCCGTGCTCAGGGTCGTCCACGTTATCGAGACCAGCCGCGAGGCCAGGGGCTTTTACCTGCCGCACCTCTCCTTCGACAAGCTCGACGAGGAGATGAGAGAGAGCGCAAAGGACATGCTCAGGAAATTCGTGGAGACGAGGTTCAAGGGGGTCGCGGGTGTCGAGACAGACCTCCTCGAAGGGGAGCCCTACAAGGAGATACTCAAGCAGGTGAGGGTCGTTGACCCGGATATCGTGGTCATGGGCACCTTCGGCAAGGCCCGCGTGGACAGGTTCGTATTCGGGAGCACCACCGAGCGCGTGATGAGGAAATCTCCTTGCCCGGTGCTCGTCGTGCCCCCGCCGAGGTAAAGGATGTTCGGGATAGGCATAGGAGAACTGGTACTGGTCCTCATCGTGGCCCTCATTGCCCTCGGCCCGGAAAAGCTCCCGGCGATGGCAAAGACGCTCGGCAAGGCCTATACCGAGTTCATGAGGGCCGGTGAAGAGGTCAAAAAGAGCTTCAGGGAGGCCGCATCCGATACCGGCGTAAATGGGACGGAAAAGGCGCCCGCCCCGGAGCCCGTCCCGGGGAAGGACAAGGAAGAGGCATGACGCCGGAAGACGGGAGGATGTCGTTTGCCGAGCACCTCGGGGAACTCCGGCGGAGGCTCATATTTTCGGTCGCCGCTGTTGCAGCCGGTTTCCTCGCCTGCTACTACTTCTCCGAGAGGCTCTACTGGCTGCTCGCATCGCCTCTCATAAAGGCACTGCCCGAGGGGCAGGAGTTCATGGTCTTTACCGGGGTGGTGGAGCCTTTCTTCATCTACCTCAAGGTCGCGCTCCTGGGCGGCATCATACTCGGGAGTCCGGTGGTCCTCTACCAGGCGTGGGCCTTTGTCGCGCCGGGCCTTTACAGGAACGAGAGGCGCTGGTTCGTCTTTACCGTCTTCTTTTCGGTCGTCCTCTTTGCCGGGGGCGCGGCATTCGCCTTCTGGGTCGTCTTCCCGTTCGGGTTCAAGTACCTCCTGAGCTTCTCGACCGAAGGCTTGAAGCCCTTCCTCTCGATGGGCCAGTACTTCTCGATAGCCACGAGGCTCCTCGTGGCCTTCGGGCTCGTCTTTCAGCTGCCGCTCGCCATACTCGTCCTCTCAAGGCTCGGGGCCGTATCAGCCCGGCAGCTCGTGGGATGGTGGAGGTACGCGCTTATACTGATACTCGTCGCCTCGGCCGTCATAACCCCCACGCCGGACGTCTTCAACCAGATGCTCATGGCCGGGCCGCTCCTGGTCCTCTACTGCCTGGGGGTACTGATTGCGTGGCTCTTCGGGAAGAAGAAGGAAAAAGGGCCCCGGGCACAGCCGGGCGGCGCCGGGGAGAGTTGAACCCGCCCACAGGAAAATGAAAAGCCCCTCCTGACCGGAGGGGCTTTTTTTGTGATGAAGGCCCGCGGACCTTAAGGGCCCGCCCCGTCACGCCATCGAGAAGCTCGACGGGTGGATCTTCACGATATTCGCGGCCTGCATGCCCTTTTCGCCCTGAACGAGGTCGAACTCGAATATCATCTCCCTGCTCGGTAGGAGGTTGATCTCCGTGCCCGGCGCAAAGCCCGACTCGTGTGCGAAAGCCGTGCCGTAGGGCGAATCGGACCTCCTGGTGTCCGTTATCCAGAGGCCGGGGCCTATCCTGGACAGGTATCTCATGAAACCGAAGTTCTTGGAACGGTTGTAGGTGTAGCAGATGCCCCTTACCCGCGAGCCGACGTCGCCCCAGTTCTTCTTGTTGTCCGCGTCCTGTATGGGAAGCAAATTGGGTATGAGGTAGCCGGACATGAATAGGTCCACCTCCCTCCGGAGGTTTGAGGAGACGTTCTGGAAGGCCACGGCCTCCACCCGGCAGCCCCTGTTCTGGAGCGCCCTGACGACCTGTATGAAGTCGCCGTCGCCGGTCGCCATCATGACCTTGTCGAGGTTCTCGGACTGGAGGAGCGCGTCAACGGCCATGTCGAGGTCGGCGTTGGCCTTGCCGAACCGGTTCCCGGCCTCGTCCGTGTACCACGCCACGGTCTTCTCAATGACCTTGTAGCCGTAGTCGCGTAGCGTCGAGTGGAAGTTGAATGTGCGCTCCCTGTAATCCGAGTCGGTCCTTGCCCGCTCCTCGTCGTAGGCCACATAGGCGTTGAGCCTTATGGGCTCGCCGCTTTCGCGGCACGCGAAGTCGCGGAGCACGTCGAACCGCATGCCGTAGCCGCCGTTACGGGTTATGTTGGCGACGTCTATGTACAGCCCTATACGCTGCGCTTTTTTGCTGTTCACGGGAGAGTCCTTTTTAGCAGGCTGCCGAAAAAGCCCTATCTGCGGCGTCGTCCTCAAAATTCGGGCACTCCGGCGTACCGTAAAAGCACGCCTCATTCCTCATTTTTCGACCCCTTGCATCTTGAGCTTTTGAGCAGCCTTTAGTGATTTCCGCTTTTGTAAGGCTGTTAAACGTCCAGGTTCGAGACCTCGAGGGCGTGTTTCTCGATGAACTCCCTCCTGGGCTCGACGATATCGCCCATGAGCCTGGTGAATATGGCGTCGGCCTCTACCGCGTCCTCGACCCTGACCTGCAGGAGCGCCCTCTTTTCCGGGTCCATGGTCGTTTCCCAGAGCTGATCGGGGTTCATCTCGCCGAGGCCCTTGTACCTCTGTATGGAGAGGCCCTTCTTGCCTATCTCTATCACGTGCTCAACGAGGCCCCTGTAAGTCAGGATTTCGGTGTCCCCGTCGCCGTTCGTGACCGTGAACGGCGGCTCCCCCGCGTCCTTCAGCGTCTTTGCCAGGGCCTTCAGTTCCTGTATCTCTGCCGAATGGAAAAGGTTCCTGTCGATTAAGGTCTCGGCGGAGACGCCGTTACGCCTGGAGACGCACTTTATGACGAAGGAATCGTGCTCAGGGTCCTTTTCCTTCGAGAACGACGGGAGGTTCTCAAGGGAGAGGGACTTGAGGTGCGCGCTCACGCCCTCTATTATCTTTTTGGCCTGGGCCTCGCTCTTCAGGGAATCCGGTCCCAGTCCGTCGTTCAGGACGAGCGCCTCTATTATCTCGGAGTCGCGGCCCCTTTTTTCGATGCGCGCAAGCGACCTCCGCCAGCGGGAGATGCTCTTCAGCATCGACAGGAGGTTTTTCCCCTGCACAGGTGACTTGCGGCCCCTGGGGACAATCGCTATGCCGTCCTCGGCCTGCTCGAAGATGAACTCCTCGAGCGCGGCGTCGTCCTTCAGGTAGCGTTCCTCCTTGCCGCGTTTTACCTTGAAAAGCGGCGGCTCGGCTATGTAGAGGTGCCCGTTCTCCGCAAGCGACTTCATCTGGCGGTAGAAGAAGGTCAGGAGGAGCGTCCTTATGTGGCTGCCGTCCACGTCCGCGTCGGTCATGATGATTATGCGGTGGTAGCGGAGCTTGTCGGGCTTGAAGTCGTCGTTGCCGATGCCGCAGCCGAGGGCCATTACCATGGTCCGTATCTCTTCGTTCGAGAGGACCTTGTCGAAGCGGGCCTTCTCGACGTTCAATATCTTGCCCTTCAGGGGGAGTATGGCCTGGAAGCGCCTGTCCCGGCCCTGTTTCGCGGAGCCGCCCGCGGAATCGCCCTCGACAATGAAGATCTCCGAGAGGGCGGGGTTCGTCTCCTGGCAGTCCGCGAGCTTGCCCGGGAGGCTCGACGAGTCGAGCGCTCCCTTCCTCCTGATTATCTCCTTGGCCCTCCGGGCCGCCTCCCTGGCCCTTGCGCCGTCCACGGCCTTGCTGACGATCTTCTTGCCTACCGAGGGGTTCTCCTCCAGGAAGGTCGAGAGGGCCTCGTTGACGATCATCTTTACGTAGCCCTCGACCTCGGAGTTGCCCAGCTTGGTCTTGGTCTGCCCCTCGAACTGGGGGTTCGGGAGCTTTACGCTTATGACGGCGGTGAGCCCTTCCCTTACGTCCTCGCCCTGGAGCGATTCCTTTACGTCCTTGGTGAGGCCGCGGTCCGAGGCGTAGCTGTTAATCGTCCTGGTGAGCGCGGACTTGAAGCCAGCGAGGTGCGTGCCGCCCTCGGTGGTGTTTATGTTGTTGGCGTAGGAATAGATGGTCTCGTTGTAGGAATCGGTCCACTGGAGGGCCATCTCCATCTGCACGGACTCCTTCTCGCCCGACATGTAGATGACCTTGTTGTGTATGGGGTTCTTGGACTTTGCGAGGTGCTCGACAAAGCTCACTATCCCGCCCTTGTACTGGAATTCGTGGAACTTATCCGACCTCTCGTCCTTTATGGTTATCTTTATGCCGGCATTGAGGAACGACAATTCCCTCAGCCTCTGGGAGAGGGTGTCGAAGCTGAACTCGGTCGTCTCGAAGATCTCCGCGTCCGGCTTGAACGTTATCTGGGTGCCGGTCTTCTTGGTCTTCCCCTCCACGGCAAGGGGCTTCGTGGGCTTGCCGCGCTCGTACCTCTGGGTAAAGACCTGGCCGTCCCTCTTTATTTCCACTTCGAGCCACTCGGAGAGGAAGTTGACGACCGTAACGCCCACTCCGTGGAGGCCGCCGGAGACCTTGTAGGCCTTGTTCTCGAACTTGCCGCCCGCGTGGAGCTCGGTAAGGACCACCTCTACGGTGGGCTTTTTCTTCTCGGGGTGCATCTTTACGGGTATGCCCCTTCCGTCGTCGACGACCGTTACGGAGCAGTCCTCGTGTATCACCACGTCGATGTTCTTGCAGTGGCCGGCGAGGGCCTCGTCGACGGAGTTGTCCACCACCTCGTAGACCAGGTGGTGGAGGCCCATGGCGCCGGTAGAGCCTATGTACATGGCGGGCCGCTTCCTTACGGCATCGAGCCCTCCGAGCACCTTAATCGATTTTTCGTCGTATGCCGCCGCGTTCGGGGATGGGGATTCGGTTTCGCCGGTCCGGTCCTTTTTCAATGACTATCTTCCTTTCTTCCGAGATTGGGTCCAAGGCCCCGTGGATTGGTTCAAGGGCGGAAATTCAAATCATAATTTTACCATGAAAACCGGCATTTTTACCAGAAAAAAGAGGGGAAGCCTCATGCTGGGCCGGGCGTAAAACAAGGGAAAAATGTTGGGGATTTAAAGGAAAAAATGGGGTGGACGAGGGGATTCGAACCCCCAACCCCCGGAGTCACAGTCCAGTGCTCTAACCGTTGAGCCACGTCCACCATGGAAACTGCTGAAAAGAGGAAGGTTATCTTAAATTTTTAACATAAGGGGCCAGTGCTGTCAACACAAATGGCTGGCTGTCAGGCCGGACGATTCGTTTTGATTTGCAGCCTTTTAATAGTATATTGACGGTTATGGGAGACCCACGCGTAAAAGGCCTTGTCGCCTCCATGGAAAAGGGGGCAATAGTGCTTACGGCGAACCTACGGCTCTC
>DIDN01000009.1 GCA_002418185.1 Deltaproteobacteria bacterium UBA5799 | reverse complement strand
GAGGGTGAGATTTCTTCACCCCCCCAGCCCCCCCATCAAGGGGAGGAGTAAAAAAGCAAACGCGCCGCCTTAGCACATGGGCGATACGGGCCGATTACGCCCTGCCCTGATGGACGAGGGACATGGAACGCAAGCTGGTATCGGTGATAATACCGACCTATAACAGGAAAAAGCAGGTGCTTGCCTGTATCGGGTCCATCATGGACTCGGACTACCCCTCGTTCGAGGTCATCGTCGTTGACAACGCCTCCGGCGACGGCACGGCCGAGGCGGTCGAGAAGGCCTTCCCGTCAGTCAAGGTCGCGAGGCTCGGGCATAACGCCGGGGCCGTCGCAGGCAGGAACGAGGGCATAAGGCACGCCAAAGGCGAGCACCTCTGCTTCGTCGACAGCGACAACCTGCTCCGGAGGGACTTCCTCCGGCAGCTCGTAAGCGCAGCCGAGCGCGACCCGAGGGCGGGGTTCGTAGGGCCCAAGATGTACTTCCGCTCCGACCCCGGAAGGATATGGTACGCGGGGGTCGAGATAGACCGCCGGACCAGCCGGACGCGGTACCGCGGGCTTAACGAAATAGACACGGGCAGGTATGACAGTGAGGAGGAGGTGCACCACATCCCCAACGCCTGGCTCGTGAAGCGGGAGGTTATCGACGCGATCGGCGGAATGGACCCCGGGTATGTGATGACATACGGCGAGGCTGAATGGGCGGAGAGGGCGAGGCTTGCGGGCTTCAAGGTGGTCTTCTGCCCGAGCGCGGTCGCATACCACGACGTCCCCCTGCCGGGCGAGAAAAAGGGGCTCAGGGCGAGGATAGGGTTCGACAGCCCTTACAGGGTCTACTACGCGGCAAGGAACAGGGCTCTATACATGAGGCAGTTCGCAAAGAGAAGCGACTACCTCGCCTTCATACTCATCTACAACAACCTTTTCCTCCTCTGGTACTGCGGCCTGCTTGCGGCCTACGGGCGGTTCGACCTCCTGAAGGCCTACATAAGGGGCTACCTGAGCGGGGTCTTGAACGGGCGCGCGTTTCGGAAGAGCCCGGCTTGAGCAGGGGGCCTTCAGGGGAGGACATGGGAGAGCGGGTGCTGGTCTGCATACCGAGCTACAAAAACCCGGCAAGGCTCAGGGAATGCCTCGGGCTTATCCGTTCTATCGACAGCGGCGGGAGAACGGTCGATACCCTTGTGGTCGACAGCGGCAGCGACCCGGTAGAGCTGGGGGATGCGCTCGGCAGCTTCGAGGGTGTTGAGCTCATCACGATGGAGAACAGGGGATATGTGGGCTGCGTGAATACTGGGCTACGCCGCGCCATCGAGAAAGGCTTCGACTACATGCTCGTCGTGACGGACGACGCCCGCGTAGAAAGTGGCATTCTCGACGGGCTTATCCCGCCCCTCGCCGCGGACGAACGGGCCGCGGTCAGCGGGTGCAAGATACTTCACGTCTCAAAAGGCCGGAAGGGCGGGGCCAGGACCGTCGCCATGACGGGCGCCTTTCTCGGGCACTGGGCGTTCCCGAAGAGCAGGAAGGTCCCGGAGGACTCGACGGAGGTCGCAAGGTGCGACTGGGTGAACGGGGCCGCAGTCGCCATGAAGGTGAGGGTCTTTGCGGAAATCGGGCTCCTCGACGAATCGTTCTTCATGTACTTCGACGAGCTCGACCTCGGGCTCAAGCTCAAGAGGGCCGGATACCATGCCGTCTACAACCCGCGGGTCAGCGTAGTCCACGAGTCCGGGAGCGGATTCTACGGCATGACTTCCGGGAAGGGCGGCGCGTATTCGAGGTACTATCATTCAAGGAACGTCGCGCTCCTCTATTACAAGAGGTCCCCGATTATATTCCTCTACTTCCTGCCTTATTACATCGCCGCCTCGGCGCTCCGCTCCGCGGTATTGCTCCTTAGGGGCAGGCCGGACTGCGGGCTGGCCGTGCTCCGGGGCGTCAAGGACTTTTTCGCCTTTAACCTCGGGCGGGGGCCTTATTGAGGGCGCAAGGGAGGGACCAGCCGGGGTCCTTTTGCCCTCGGCTTTGACGAGCATGGATGAGAAAAAACCAGGAATGGAAAAGACCGCCGTTGAAAGGTGTCCGCTATGCGGAGAGAAGAGCGCCTCCGGAACTTTCAGGGCCTGCGACAGACTCCACGGCCTACCCGGGGCCTTTACCGCGGCAAAGTGCTCCGGCTGCTCGTCTCTCTACCTCAAGGACGTCCCCCGCGACCCGGGCGCTTACTACCCCGAAGGGAAGTATTACTCCACTTACGATAGCAATACGCACGAGCTCAGGACCAAGAAAAAGATAATAGGGCTCTACTATTCGGGGAGGAGTGGGCGCGGGCTTTCCTACTACCTACTGTACCCGCTCAAGGACCGGGTGCAGGGCATCCCGGATTTCGTCCCCGGCGGCAGGGCGCTCGACGTGGGCTGCGGGTCCGGCCTCATCCTTGACCTGCTGAAATCCGCCGGATGGGAAACGCACGGCATCGACACAAGCGCGAGCGCGATAGAGCTGGTGAGGAAAAAAGGGCACAACGGGGTATGCGGAGAGTTCAGGGACGAGCTCTTCCGGCCCGGTTATTTCGACGCGGTCATAATGAGCCATTCCATAGAGCACGTCAAGGACCCGCCGGGATACCTGGGACTCGCCTTCGGGAAGCTTAAGCCCGGAGGACAGCTTGTGCTGGTCGCACCCAATGCATGCTCCCTCGGTTTCAGGCTTTTTGGAAAGGCCTGGACCCACGTAGACGCGCCCCGCCACGTATGCGTCCCATCGGTCCGCGGCATGACGGCGATGCTCCGAAAGGCCGGCTTCAGCGTGGAGTCGGTGGTCTACACCGGCTGCGGCTGGTCGCAGAGCCTTGATTACCTCGTTAACGGCAGTCACACCCCGGGTTCGTTCTTCTACAGGCCTTTCATCAAAACGCCGCTTGAGGCGCTTGCGCAGGCCCTGAACGTCCTCAAGCTCGGTGATTTCTTCCAGATAAAAGCCAGGAAAAGGGAGACAAATGCCCCGTAGACTCCTGAAAAGGAACGTCATCGCGGCGGCTTTCATACTGGTCCTTCCGCTGCCGGCCCTATTCTGGCTCCCGGCAGGCAGCGTCCTGGCCCACGGCCCTGTCCACCCCTGGCCGGACGCCGCAGGACTCTTCGCTGTATCGAAAGGGTACCTCTTCGCCTGGCTTGAGAGCAGCGGCTTCGGCGGCTCGAACACCGAGCCCGCCGGCGTCCTCTTCTTTTTATACGCGGCGGCGCTCTCCCTGGCAACAGGAGACACGCACCTTGCGCAGAGCATAATGCTTTACCTGGGCTACTCGGGCTGCCTCGCGGGTGTTTACTTCCTTGCGCGCACGCTCGGGCTCGGCGCCGCGGCATCGCTCTCGGCTGCCGCCTTTTACATGCTTAACCCGATAGTCTTCTCCGGGATGCCCGCCTCGCCCCCCAACATCCGCTTGCTGCCGTATCACGCGGGGACCCCTATTCTCCTTGCCCTGGCAGTAAGGTTCATAAGCGGGGGGGACGCAAGGAAGCGCCTTTCTCTTTTCGCCGTCGCCGCTCTTTTCCTGGGCTCGCCCGGCTATTCGAGCCTCCAGTACTTCGCGCTGACGGCCATGATGATGTTCGTATACTCCGCATACCGCCTCATAAGGTCGGACAATACGGCGCGGGCCGGGGTCATTGCGAGGGCGGGCGTCCTTTTCACTGTCTTTATCGTCATGAACGCTTACTGGCTCGGCCTATTCGTGTACGACCTGGGCGACGCATACGCGAGCAGGCTTGAGCCGGGGTATGCGGATGCCGACCTCCTGAGGGGCTTTGGCCTCGGCTTCCTCCAGGGGTTCATGATGCTGCCTGTACCCGAACTGGCGGGATCCTTCCAGTGGGTTTCCGAATACTACAAGACGTCCGCCCTCGCGGCCCTGTTCGTTCTGGTCTCGGTCGGAGCGTATTCGTTCCTCTCCATCGAAGGGAGGGAGAAGGCAATATTCCCGGGCATGCTTTTTGTCCTCTCTCTTTTCCTTGCCAAGGGCACAAAGCCCCCGTTCGCCTCGCTCGGGGAGGCTTTCTTCCTTTCGCACCCGTACATGACAAGGCTCTTCCGGAACCCCTCGTATTTCGAGCTGGCCGCCATACTTGCCTTTTCGCTCCTCGTCGGGGTCGGCATTGGAGAGCTCTTGAAAAAAGCCCGCTCGGCTTCCCCCGGGGCAGCTATCGCCGTGGCTTTAATGCTGGCCGCATCATGGCTCGCATACGGGAAGGTGTTCATTGCCGGGGGCGCCGTAAGGAGCGACGGGAGGGCCGGCTCGTCGCAGTTCAACTTCGTCCCGGACTATTACCGCGAGCTCGCGGGCTTTCTCCGGGCGGACGGGGAATATACAAGGGTAGCCTCCATCCCGGCCTTTACCCGCCAGGACTGGCTTGTCGCCTACGGGTGGGAAAGGAGGTTCCTCGGCGGGCAGTTCCTTAACCTCTGGTCAGGAAAGCCCCTGGTGCGGCCCATTTATCCGGGGAGCGCGGGAGTCAACCCGCTCTTTGATGCGGCGGTGCATCCGGAACCGGACTCCATTTCACCCGAGTCCTGGCTGTGGCTCATGAGGGTCGCGGGAGCGGGGTACGTTACCCTTCACGGCGACACGGACACGGAACTGCTCCGTTCCTACGATGAGAGCATCGGAGACATGGAGGAGGTCTACGGTTTCGTAAGGAACTCCCCCTATATCGAAAAGGCCGGCGACTTCGGCCCTATCGAGCTCTACAGGCTCAGGGAAGGGCTTAGACTGCCCAAGGCATATGCCGCCAAAAGGCTCGACATCGTCAAGGAGGCGCGCTTCGAGGACTCCGCGCCACTCCTTTCCTTTCTGGGCTCCCGGAAGGACCCCTTGCTGGTCTTCTCAGGGCAGCAGCCTTCCGGGGTTATTGAAAGAATCGAAGCTTCCGGCATCGGGGACATACTCGCCCCGGCAAAGGCCCTGGCTACCAAGTCATACGACTCCCGGTCGAACGTGGAGAGCAGGTCGGCAGTGGGCTCTTTCACTGTCGCCGGTCCAGGCGGGGTTACAAAAGGCCTGGTCTTCTACGACGCCGACCCGGGCGAATACAAGAAGATATCCTTCCAGGGCGTTGAAGGCCCGGCCAGGCTTATTGTCACAGCGATGCCTAAATACCGCACGTTCGCCCTCAAGGAGGATTTTGCCGCGGTCTCTCCGCCGGAGCGCGGACTCGATGCGGCCGGGGGGCTTATCTCGATGTACGCGCCTCAACCGGACGGGGAAGGCAGGGCGCTTTCAGACCCCCGCTTCAAGGCCGTAAGGAGCGGGGAGAGGATAACCGTTGTGAACCATTCGGCCAGACCCGTTGTTACGGACCTCGGCCTTACAATGATGCCGCTCGCGGATACGGAAGAGGTACGTGCCTTCATAAGCGGGAGGGAGTTCGTTATAAAGGAGCGCGGCGCGGAAATACCGGGGCGGGCCCCGATGGATATCGACCTCAAAGGGGTGCTCCTCCAACCCGGAGGCAACGACTTGAGGATATACGCGGAGGGCGCGGAGCCTCCGGACGAGGAGTCGGGCAGCCCGGTTTTCGGCCTGGAGCGGCTTCTGCGCACCGCGGTCCGCGGCGTAGACCCCGGGCCTCGGGAGTACGGCGGTCTTGGAAAGTCCCTTTCGGCTTCGCCAGGGGGGATAAGGTTTGCGCCGGACGCCAGGTGCGTCGACGGATACCTGGCCGGCTTCGCAATGGACGTCGATAAAGTGGGCCTCGACAGGTTCCCCTTGTTTTCGATGGAATATTCCCTGCAGGAAGACAACGGCCAGGGCATCGAGCTCTCGTTCATGATTGACACCGACGGAGACGGGAAAGGAGATATCGCGATAAGCCGGGCGCTAAGGGCCAGGGCCTCAGGAAGACCTGAAAGGCACAGGACGGACATGATGAGGCTCCTCCGCGCGCACACGCCCGGCCAGGAAAAGGCATCCCTAACCGGCATAGGCTTCATCGCCCATTGCGACGGCGACGAAAGGCCCGCCCATGCGGCCTCGACCGGTCCCGGTTTTCGGCTCCGATCAATCGGCATCTATTCGCGCCAGTCGGAAAAAGGAACGTGGCCGCTCGACCCGGAACCGCCGGTCGTCGCGGCTAACGGCGTAAAGATGGCGCTAAAGCCTAACGAGGAAGGCACGGCTTTTTCAGCCGACCTGCCGTCCCGGGGAGGGTCTCAGTTAATCGAGGTGTTTGAAAAGGGAGAGACGGGGGTGTATTCGCTTTCAATAGAGCAGGCCGGGCCCTCGAAAGGCGCTTCTGCGACGGTCGGCATCCGGCATGGCCCGGACAGGGGATACGATGGACCGCTCCTGCATTTTCAGAGGATAAACCCTGCGAGATACGTGGTCCGCGTTTCGGGCGCCAGGAAAGGCTTCGCGCTCGCATTCCTCGAGGCCTACCATCCGGGATGGAGGGCCTATATCGGAGAGCCAGGCCGGAAAGACAGCGGCTCGGTCTTGATCGAGCGACTGAGAGGCTCCGGAAAGCGGGAGCTCGATACGCACTTCGTCGCCAACGGGTACGCGAACGGCTGGCTCGTGCCCGATGAAGCGGCTCACGAGGGCGAGTTCGCCATTATCATAGAGTACGGGCCGCAGGCCGCGATGGAGGGGGGACGGCTCGTAAGCGCGGCAGGGCTCATATCGGTTCTGGCGTTTGCGCTTTTCAGAGACAGGGGGCGTAGATGAGCGCACGGGCCGCGGTGAAGCGCCTGGCAGCCGACCTCGGCATCCTGATATTGTCCCTGTTCCTGGGTTACAACACCTATAAGGAGATAATGAGTTCCTTAAGCCCCCTCACAATGGAGCTGAGAGGGGAGCTCAAGGGGTCCTTTCCCGAGGCCCTGCTTATCTTCGCCGCCTGCTCGATCCTTGCTCGCCAGTTCTTAAAGATAAAGGCTTTGGGCTCATGGCTCCTTCCGCTCCTCTACGGCATAGCCGTGAACGCTTTCTTCTATCCTGAGGGCGGCCATTACCTTTTCCTCCATAGCATCGCAATCGTATATTTCGTTATCCTCTCGTCGGCTGCCGCGTACCTGTCGAGGCTTGGACCTGGTGCGTGGGCCGGAAAGGGCGTTTCCGGGGGCGCGTTGGAGCGCTTCGCCGCCGACCCGTCGAGCGCGTTTTTCGCCCTGTTTTTCATATCGATGGCGTCCTGCGGCGCGCTGGTCGTCTTTGAGCATGACGACGCGGCAAGGAAGGTGGCAGACGTCTCTTATTTCCTTCTCCTTGCCGGGCTCGCAACCGAGCTTTACGACCCGAAACGGGGCAAAGGGTAATGGTGCCTGGAAGCCGCCATGAGGCCGTCCGCATGGCCGCCTTTTTCGCGTTATCGCTCGTCCTGGCTGCGCTCTACACCTGGCCGGTGATAACGGACATGTCGGGCAGCTTTTACGGGTTCCCGTGGGACTCCCTCGGCTCCATCCACAGCTTCTGGTGGTTCAAATACTCGTATCTTAACGGCATACCCTTTCGCGAGCACGCGTTCAGCTCATATCCGGCCGGGGCCGCCCTCTCGAACGAGCCTTTCTTCTATACCTACTACCTTGCCGGGCTCGGGCTCTCCCTCCTGGCGGATGAAGTCGCCGCGTACAACGTCATAAGGATAACGAGCTTCCCGCTGCTCGCTCTCACGACGTACGTGCTCATCAACCACCTGGTCCGCGACCGGCTGGCAAGCATGTGGTGCGCTCTCGCGTTCGCGTTCGCGCCCGTCCATTCCGTCCGCCTCATGTCCCACCAGCCGGACCTCTTCTGGGCGCCTTTGCTCATATACCTCCTCCTCCGCCTGCTCAAGGAGGGCGGCTCAAGGCTCCACGCGGCCTTCGGGTTCGTGCTCGGCCTGGCCCTTGTCGACAGCGCCTATTTTACATACTTCCTGGTACTCCTTTCGCCGGTGCTTATCGCGGGGAACCTTAAAGGAAGCATGCCACGAAAGGCATCCATGAAGTCGGCAGCCCTGAACCTGGCCGTATTCGCCGCAGCCTTTGCAGCCGCCGTCCTCCCAATGGCCTTTCCGGTGATAGGGGGCCTCGCCGATGCCGAGGCGCAGGCAAGGTCGTTCAGCCCGGAGCGCCCGCTTTCAGACCTCTTCGTCTTCTCGGCAAAGCCGCTCGACTATCTCATCCCCTCGAAACACAACTATTTCCTGGGCCGACTCGTCCCCGACCTCGGGCTCGGCCCGCTCAAGGGGCACAGGTATGTAGAGCACACGCTTTATCTCGGCTGGACCCTGATCGCCCTCGGCGTCTATGCCGTATACAGGGCCTCGGGCAAAAAAGGCCGCCGCGCCCCAGGGCATGGGGACAAAAAAACCATATACACCTTTCTCGCCCTGGCCGGGGTCGCAGCGCTCCTTTCAGGCCCGCCCTTCATACCCCTCGGAAGCTTCACAATCGATACGGCCGCAAGGGAGGTCTCGGCAGAGGGCAGGATTTTCCTCCCGCAGTACTATCTCTTTCATATTTTCCCCTTTTTCAGGAGCTACGCGAGGCTCGGGGCGTTCGTGGGGCTTGGCGTCTGCGTGCTCGCGGCCTTCGGCTTGAGGGAGCTTCTGGCCCGGGTCGTTCCGGTCAAAAGAAGAACTGGCCTGCTCGCCCTCTTGACTCTCGCGCTCGCAGTCGAGTTCGCGGAATTCCCGAGTTTCAGGGTCACTGAGGTCAGGGTGCCTGGCTGCTACGAGTTCCTGGCCGGGCAGGAGGGGGACTTCGCCGTAATAGAGTACCCCGTAGGGCCGCCCCACGACCCGTACACCTCGTACGAATACCTCTTCAATCAAAGGGTGCACGGGAAAAGGCTCGTTAACGGGAAAGCGGAAGGAAACCGGATATCGGAGGGCCTGTCCGACCTCTCGGACCCGCGGACGATAGACGCGCTGGCCGGGATAGGGGTGAGGTATATCCTTATCCACAGGCATAAGTACGAGAGGGGGAACGAGTATGCGGCAATGGACTGGCTGACCGGGCCCCCGAGGGACAAGCTCTTTCCAGAGGGCTACAATGACGGCAGGCCGCCGGACCTCTCGAAGGTGCTGGACCGCTTGCAGGAGGTCGGCAACTTCGGGCCGACGGTCGTCTACGAGATAGGCCGGCGGCGTTCTTAGGGCCGCGCGCGTCTTGGGTGGAATGCAGTCCGGGGCAGGCTGGCTTACGCGATAGCGCCTCTCGGCGCGGTAGATGACGGCTAAAGCGCTTCGGGTACGGGTCGCGGCCCGCCGGGTCAGTTCACGCTCCTCGAGTTGAAAAACCCCGAGTACCGCTTGTCGGTCTCAAGTATGTGGTCCATAAGCCAGTTCTTTAGAAATGTCATGGTCTCTATTCCAACGCCCAGCGCCCCCTCCCGGAGCTTCTGCACGAGCTGGGCGACCTTCCCGGTAAACCAGTCGTGATCTTTCCTGTGCTGCTGCAACCCGGGGTAGCCCATCGTGTCCATGAGCTTTTCCTCTTCAGAGAAGTGGTACCTTGTATACGCGAGAAGCTCTTTCAGGGTCCCGCCCATCACCTCGGCTGACTTGCGCTTCTGCATGGCCTCGTGCAGGGAATTTATGAGGTCCACCAGCCTCTTGTGGTGCGTGTCGAACGCCCCCACATGAACGCTGAAGTCCTCTTTCCATTCGAAAAGCGCCATTATCCCCCCGGGTAAACCTGTTTTAGCGGGTCCCGGCATGTTGGGGCCCCAGCATATCTATCGGGTGCCGCCTCCGGTTCCTTTAACCGCTTTTGCCGGTTCCGAGGTTCGGACCATAGAGGCCCCCTTTACACGAAAATGCGCTATGTGTATAATAGGCTTTGCTGGGAGCGCCAGAACCCGCAATACAGCCGGGGACAGGCGGCAGGCCGGACCGGCTGATAATCGCCCGGGCCTTCCGGGTCTTTACTACTCAACAGGGGAGCGCATCATGAATAACGAGAAAGGCTCTATCGAAGTGCTTATAATTTTGGCGGTGGGCGTCGCGGCGGTGGCCGCGTACTCTTTTTATATCAATTAGGCGTCGGTTCCGCATCCGGCCAGGGCCTCCAGGCTTTCCTGTCCGTCTCCAACGGATACTTCAAGGCACTCGATGCCTCCGGGCGCGCACTCGACCCATGCCGCCCCTCTCGCGACGGCCTTTATCGCTGTCTGGAGGACCACTCCGCTCGCCCCTTGCCTTATGATTCCGGAGATCCGGCGTCCGCCAGGGGGGTATTGCATCTCCTCTTTTTCTTCTCCGCAGACCAGGAGTATTCTGGCCCCTTCCGGCAAGCCGCGGTTTAGCAGGCCCGGCAGGGTCTCCGGGTCGGCAAGGACCACGTGAGGCCCGGCACCGGAGTCGGCACCCTCCCGGTTTCCGCCCTGCCCCGCCATTGACGCCTCTATCCCGCCGGCGCAGTCCAGCAAGTCCATTACAGCTTCACTGCGGGGCCTGTCCCAAAGCGACACCATGACGCGTATCATTGCCGCTCCTTTCTTCCGCGCCCCGGGCTGACCGGCCACGGGGGCATTCGAAAAGCAGTGTTCTGTTCGGGAGTCAAGGCAATCTCTTATAAGCTCCAGCAACAATCCCGCAACCCGGCCCCTAAAGCAGGTCTGCCGGAGAGCCCGCGTGTTCGCTTGCTATGGCCCTCAGTTTCACAAGCGCCTTTTCCTCTATCTGCCTTACGCGCTCCCTGGTGACCCCGAACCTCCGGCCTATGACCTCGAGCGTCTTGGGGGCGTAGTCGCCTATGCCGAAACGGAGGCTTATTATCTTCTTCTCGTTCTCGTCGAGGAGGCTGAGCCAGCTGGCGACCCTCTCGGCCCTCCTCGACTCCTCGATGTACTCGACCGGGGCCGGCGCGCCCTCGTCCTCGATGCTGTCGAGGAGGTTGCAGTCCGATTCTTCCGGGCCCTGCGACTCGAGCGAGACTGTGCGCTTCTTCAAGAGCTCGAGCTTCTTTACGTACCTGCCGGAGAGGCCGGTCTTGTCCGACAGCTCGGAGGCGCTCGGGTCCCTGTTCGAGAGCACCCTGAACTCCCTGGCGGCCCTCTCCATCTTGGAGATGTCCGTCACTATGTGTATGGGGAGCCTTATCATGTTCCCCTTGTTGGCGAGCGCCCTTTCGATCGTCTGTTTTATCCAGTAGGTGGCGTACGTCGAGAACCTGCAGCCTATCGAGGCCTTGAACCGCTCGGCCGCCTTTATAAGTCCTATGTTGCCCTCGTCGATGAGGTCCTGGAGCTGAAGCCCCCTGTTGGCGTATCTCTTGGCTATGTTGACGACGAGCCTGAGGTTCGCCTCTATCATCTTCCTCCTGGCCTCCATGTCCCCCCGGGCGATCCTCTTCGCAAGCTCCCGCTCCTCGTCGGCGGAAAGGAGCCTGAACCTCTTTATTTCCCTGAAATAGATGTTTATCGAGTCGGCCGGTGCGTATGCGGCCCCGTTCCCCTCGCCTTCCGACAAAGCCCCCCTGGACGGCTCTTCCTTGAAGGGCATGGGCCATGACCGGCCCGGTTCTACATGAACGGGTTTTGCATCAGCCCCGTTCCCCGCCTTTTTCGTCCTGACTGCCTGCCTCATCTCACCCCTCCTTCGTAACTGTACTGCCCTTCCATTGCCAGATCCGCTATTGCAGAATCAGGCAGCGGCATCGTGAAAAGGAGCCCGGATGAAAACCCGCCGTTGCCGCCCTTT
This sequence comes from Deltaproteobacteria bacterium UBA5799, assembly GCA_002418185.1. Classification (GTDB taxonomy): domain Bacteria; phylum Desulfobacterota; class GWC2-55-46; order GWC2-55-46; family GWC2-55-46; genus UBA5799. Next base: position 11,799 of record DIDN01000009.1, on the reverse strand, counting down.
CGGGACCATACCACCTCGGCCTGCTTTACGAGGTTCAGGCAGAAGCCCGAAAGGGTGAGTCCTACGTTCGAGCGGGGTTCGAGCATCCTCCCCTTGTATCTTATTCCGACACCGCGCCTGGAGATATCCTCTGACCGGGCATTCAAATCGATGCCGCTCGCCGAAACCGATATACAGAGCCCGGGCATGGACTGCCTGGCGTCCCCCCTGCCGCCCAGACGGGCGTTCATGATAACGCGCTCCACAGAGGCAATGAGGTCCTTGACCCTGAAAGGCTTCACTATGAAATGGGCGTTGGCGGCGCTTGCCGCCTCGATACCCCTCCTGTCGCCCCCGGCCATGAAAAGGAACCTCTGCCTCAAGCCGCCGTTCAGACCGGATGCCATGCGGAAAAACTCCATGCCGTGCAGCCCTGGCATGTCCATGTCCGCGAGGACAAGGTCCCATTGCTCGTCCACAGACCCGAGAGCCGCCTTGCCGCTCGGGGCCCGCTTAACCTCGAACCCTGCGGATTCGAGTATCTCCGAGCAGACCTCGAGCATCATCTCCTCGTCATCGACTACGAGCGCCCTCAAAAGAGCCTCCGCGTGGAGCCAGTTTGGTAGATTTCCCGATGAAAATGCGTCACAAGGCTTATTAATAGCAACATGCGTGCCAGCTGGAAAAAAGCTCGGAAATGAGAATATACGGACGGGTTTATCGATAGAGAAATGCAAATGGAAGGAAATTTACCGGCAGGATTGATAAGTTTCTTATCATAATGGTAAGTTTATTACCGGATAGCGATAAACAATCAGTTTTTACTGAGCCCGTACTTTTTGGCCTTTTCCCTGAGGGTGAATCTCGATATGCCGAGAGTTTTCGATGCATGAGTGATGTTCCACCCGGCGCTTTTAAGGACGGTCCTGATGTGGGCCTTTTCGATCTCCTCCAGGGTCATATTACTCGAGTACCCTTCGACAAGCGGCGGGGCTTCCGTATGGTGCGGGGCCGGGGCGCTGATCTTCAGGTGCTCCGGGCCTATGTCGTCCGGGCCTGCCAGTATCAGGGCCCTTTCAATCACGTTCTTCACCTCCCTTACGTTTCCGGGCCAGTCATAGACGAGGAGCAGCTCTATTGCACCGCCCTTGAACCCCTTCTGCCTGCCGCCCGGGCCGTTCTCCCCGAGGAAGTGCCTTGCTATCGGCAGTATGTCCTCTTTCCTCTCCCTTAAGGGCGGCAGGCTCACGCCCATCACGTTCAGCCTGTAGAAAAGGTCCTCCCTGAACCGCTTCTCCCTCACCATGCTGGCGAGGTGAAGGTTTGTCGCGGCTATTACTCGTACGTCCACCCTCTGGTCCTGGACGCCGCCGAGCTTCCTGAAGGTCCTGTTCTCAAGCACCTGCAGGAGCTTGGGCTGAAGCCGGAGGTCCATGTCCCCTATCTCGTCGAGGAAGATGGTGCCCCCGTCCGCCAGCTCGAAAAGCCCCTTTTTCGTCTGGCGCGCGTCGGTGAAGGCCCCCTTCTCGTAGCCGAACATCTCGGCCTCCATGAGGGTGTCGGGTATGGCGCTGCAGTTGAGCTTGATGAACGGCCCCTCCCGGCGGCTACTCGAGTAATGTATGGCGTTGGCTACGAGCTCCTTGCCGGTGCCCGTCTCGCCTGTAATGAGGACCGAGGTGCTCGACGTCTTGGCAATGGTCGAGATGAGGGATTTGACCTCGGAGAGGGCGGCGCTTTCACCTACCATCTCCGGGCATAAGCTCCGTTGGGCCGGGCCTCCCCTTTTCCCGGTCCTCGCGGCCCTTTCCGAAAGGCTCCTTTCGACCGCGTAGATTATGGAGCGTGCCATGTTGGCCGGGTCGACCTGGCCCTTTATGAGATAGTCCTGGGCGCCCTCCCTCACGGCCCTGGCCGCGAGGTTCTCGTCCGCAAGGCCGGTAAGGAGCACTACCGGGAGCGCGGGGTATGCCTTCTGAAGGGCAAGGAACGTGGCGAGCCCCGAGGAGTCCGGCAGGTTCAGGTCCATGAGCGCCACGTCGGGCTGCGTTTCCGGGAGCATCTCCATCGCTTCCCCGAGGCTTCCGGCCCTCGTCATAGTGAACCTCTCGCCCGAGCCCGAGTCGACGAGCATCTCTTTAAAGAGGCGCGCGTCAGGGTCGCTGTCCTCGATGAGCAGTAGGCTTATCTTCTGCATTCTCACCCCGGCGGAAGCTTCACTGCCGAGAACCAGAAGTCCTCGACCGCTTTCGCTATCGTTATGAACCGGTCAACGTCCGCCGGCTTGGTTATGTATGCGTTGGTATGGAGCCCGTACGCGGCCATGACGTCCTTGTCGTCGCCCGAAGAGGTGAGCACCACCACCGGGATGCGCCTCGTCTCCGGGTCGGCCTTTATCTCGGCGAGCACCTCCATGCCGTTCATCTTCGGAAGGTTCAGGTCCAGGAGTATGAGGTCGGGCCTCGGCGCGTCCCGGTGCCTGCCCTCTCTCCTCAGGAACTCGACAGCCTCCACGCCGTCCGCGGCCAGGTGCATGTTGCTCGCCACATTCGCGTCCCTGAAGGCCTCGACCGTAAGGCGGACGTCGTAGGGGTTGTCCTCGACCATCAGTATCTCCATCGGCCTTGCACGCAGGCGCTCATTCATCGGACGCCTCTTTAAGGGGCACGGTGAAATGGAAGGTGGAGCCCTTTCCGGGGGCGGACTCCACCCATATCCTGCCGCCGTGGTTCTCGACGACCTTCTTGCATATGGATAGCCCGATGCCGCTCCCCTGGAACTCGGTCTTCCCGTGGAGCCTCTGGAAGAGCTCGAATATCCTCTCCGAGTACCTGGGGTCGATGCCTATGCCGTTGTCGCTGACCGAGAAGAGCCATTCCCGGCCGTTCAGCTCGGCCTTGATCCTTACCTGCGGCCTGTCCCCGCTCCTGTACTTCACCGCGTTCGATATGAGGTTCATGAAAAGCTGCTCCATCTGCGACGGGTCGGCCATTACCGTCGGAAGGCCCTGGTATTCCAGCACGGCCCCGCTCTCGTCGAGAAGGGCCTTCAGGTTCGCTGCCGCGCTCCTGACCGACTCCCCGCAGTCGACGGGCTTAAGCGACTTCAACCTCCCCACCCTGGAGTAGGAAAGGAGGTCGCTTATGAGCCTCTGCATCCTGCCGACCCCGTCCACCGCGTAGGCGATGAACTCGTCGGCCTCGGCGTCGAGCCTCCCCTTGTACCTCCGGGAAAGGAGCTGCACGTACCCTGATATTACCCGGAGCGGCTCCTGAAGGTCGTGCGATGCGGAATAGGTGAACGCCTCGAGTTCCTTATTGACCCTCTCGAGCTCGCGGGCTCTCTCCTCGAGGTCCTCGTTCATGCGCGTTATGGCCTCTTCGGCCTTTTTCCTTATCTCCACCTCGAAAGCGAGCCTCTGGTTCACTTCCTTGAGCTCGGCCGTCCTCTCCTCCACGAGGTCCTTGAGGTGCTCCCTGTAGAGACTCAGCTGCTCATCGGTCCTCTTCCTGTCGGTTATGTCCAGCACGGTGCCGACCAGGCGCGCGGCCCTCCCCCTGCAGTCGAATACCGTCTCGCCCTGCTCATGGACCACCCTCAGGCTGCCGTCATGGAGGACTATCCTGTGCTCAAGCGAATAGGGCGCCCCGCTCCTCACCGATTCGTCGATGCTCCTTTTGACGGCCTCCCTGTCCACCGGGTGCGCAAGGCACAGAAGGGCCTCATAGGAGGGCCGGAGCCCTCCGGGCTCGGACCCGAAGACCCTGTACATCTCGTCCGACCAGGAGACCTCGCCCCTTGTCATGTCCCAGTCCCAGCTGCCCATGCGCGCTATCCGCTGGGCGGTTGCGAGGCTCGCCCTGCTTTTCCTCAGGTCCTCCTCTGCGAGCCTCTTTCCCGTTATGTCCCTGTCTACCCCCCTGAACCCGGAGAACGCCCCGTCAGCGGAGAAGACCGGCGCGGCGCTCGTCTCGACGACGACGCAAGTCCCGTCCTTCCTTACATTCACGTTCTCGAAGAGGCCCAACGGGCTCCCTTCAGCCGCCGCCCTCATGAACTCGGCCCTGACCCTCCGGGCCTCCTCCGGCTCCATGAAGTCCCAGAGATACCTGCCCAGCACCTCGTCGGCCTGGTATCCCAGCATGTCCCTGACCTTCGGGCTTACGTAAGTATACCTCAAGTCCTCGTCAACCTCCCATACCAGGTCGCTGGACGTCTCGACGAGCCCCCTGAACTTTTCGTCGCTCCTCCGCAATTCCTCCTCAGCGGCCGACCTCTCCTCTATCTCGGCCCGGAGCATCTCGTTGGCCACTTCCAGGCTCTTGCCCTTTATCCTTGCCGACTGGGCGAAATATATGAGTGAGGCCAGGAAGACCGAGACGAGCGAGCCCATGCCGAGCACGACGGACGGTATGACTGAAATGCTCGAGGAGACGATATGGTCTCCGGCCCGCACCTCTACCGTCCAGCCGGCGTTCAGGAAATTAAGGTCGAGGCTCTCGGCCCATTCGCCTTCCCGCGCCTCGCCGTCGGCGAAGAGGACCGTGTCGCCGTCCAGGACAGTAACGGCGTAGCCCGGCAGCTCGCCCCTTTTCCCGGACAATATCGCCCCGATGAGGTCCGTGGAATCGAATAAGCCAGATAGCGCGCCGGACGAGGCGTCGCCGCCGCGTATAGGGACCGAGGCCGCGAACCCGACCCTCCCGTCCTCGAACTCTATCGGCCCTGACAGGGCCGGCGCTCCGCCTTCGCCGCCTGCCTCGCCAGCATGGGCGCTTACGGCCTCCACTGCCTTCTGGCCGGCCTCTCCGGCCCGGAAGACCGGCTCGCCCCCGTAGCGCGTAAGGACCACGGCCTTGAGCCCCTGCCTGCCCTGTGACGTGAGGAGATCCTCCCATTCCTGCCAGCTTATCCCGGCCCCGGCACCGGCCTCCCATCTCCGGGCAAGTTCGGAAAGGGCCTCTACCCTCAGGCCAATTTCGTCCCGTATCAGTTCCTTAACTGCCGTGGCTTTCAATGCGGTACGGTGGGCGAGGCCGGCCCTCTCGGAGACGGAAAGCTCGCGCCAGACCAGGAAAGTCGCCGAGAGCGCGATAAGGAGAGCGAGTATGGGGACCCATCTCTTAAGAAGCATGTCTGACCGGAATATCTGGCCGGAATATCTGGCCGGAAAATTTGAGGGTTCGTCCAGCATAGAGAGGGTACTATGTCCCCTTCCGTTTTGTCAAGCGCAAGGGAGCGCGCGGCCTGGCCGCGCTAGCCGGACTTGTTATTATAATTCAGATATTTACATAGGGGCGCCGGACGCTCTTTTCTGCTAAAGGCCCGGGCCGGGGCGTCCGATAAGTTATTGAGGCCCTTCTGGGCCGACACAATTCCTCAAAGCACGCCAGATTCATAGGAGGCACTATCATGATGGTCAGATGGAAAGAGCAGCTCTCTACCGGGGTCTGGTGGCAGGAGAAGCAGCACAGGGAGCTCTTCGACAGGTTCGGCAAGCTCGTGGCCGCCATGGAGCACGGGCGCGGGAGGGAAGAAATCGAGGAGCTTTACGACTTCATGGAAAATTACCTCGGGAGGCATTTCGAGTCCGAGGAGGCCGCAATGGACCGTATAGGCTATTCCGGCAAGAGGGCCCATGCGGCGGAGCACAGGAAGCTCCTCGAGGAGATAACGGCCCTCAGGGCCGAGTTCGAGACCGGGGCCAGGCTCTCGCTCGTACTCAAGGTGCAAAGGCGGATAATCGACTGGTTCATGAACCATATAGGTAACATGGACAAGTCGCTCGGCTCATTCCTCAGGGCAGAGGAGCTCAAGCACCGCCAGGTGGTAGTGAACTATTGAAGATACCGGGACTTCGCAAGCGCCCCCGGTCCGGGGGCGCTTTTTTATTGTCCGGCCGTCATCCCTGGACTTCAAGTCCAGGGGATGACGGTCATTTGACCTCTATCAGGGCCGAGTGGGCCGGGTAATAGAGCCCCATCCTTATCTCCCTTTTTTCGCCACCCTTACGGAGCGCCCGCGCGTACCTTTCGAGCTGCGGCCTGTACCTTTCGCGCTCGTTATTGAAGAACTCCTCGAGCGATCCGCCCCCGTGCGCGCCGGTCTTGTAGTCTATAACCCAGCGCGCCCCGTCCTCGTCCACGAACGTCCGGTCTATCACCATGTGGGCTATCCCGCCCTCAAGCACCGCAGTCACCGGGAGCTCGGTGCCGGCATCTTCCCTTTTTGAGAGTATCCAGCGCCCCTTGGGGTCGGAGACGGCCTTAAGGAGGGTCATTACGCCCTCTTTCGCGGCTCTCTCTGCCTCCTTCGCGCCGAGCCCGAGGGAGCGGAGCATGGCCTTCAAGCGCGGCTCCTCGGCTTGTATCCGCCCCCTCCCCCATTCCTCCAGTCCTTCCCTTGCTATCCGGCAGAGGCACCTGTGGACGACGGTTCCCGTGTGGCGAACCGCCTCGCCCGCCCAGTAGAACTCGGGCTCGGCCTGCTCGATTACCTTCTCCGCGCCGTCTGCGGGCACCGGGGGGGCGGGCTCCGGCAATTCCCATGAAAGAGGGACCCTTTTCCTCGTCCGTATCCCGGCCCATTCGTCAGGGGGGCCGCTGCCGGCGCTTTCAATGAGCCGGCCTTCACCGATCGCGCGGGAAATCTTCGAGAGGAAGGACCTCGGGGCAGCACAGATCTCCCCGTCCTCGCCCTCGTTGACGTGGCCTATGAGGTAGAGCGATTTTCGGGCCCTCGTGGCGGCCACGTAAAGGAGGCGCATCTCCTCAAGCTCCCTCTTTTCCTTCAATATGCCGGAGAGATACTCGTATATGCCGGACCCTTCCTTACCCTTGCCCGGGGCAGGCGCAAGGAGGAGGTCCTTTCCCTTTTCGAGCCATATGAGGAGGCCCCTGTCCTCGTTCCTCGCACCCTTTCCGAGCCCGGGGATTATGACGTTGTCGAATTCAAGGCCCTTGGCCTTGTGCACGGTCATTATCTCAAGCCGGGCGTCACGGCTCCCTACGCCTGAATAGAGAGTTTCTATCCTCCTATCGAGCTCCGCCATCGGTACACGGCCAGGCCCCTCGACTGACCGGAGGAGCCTAAAGAACTCCCTGGCGTCGTCCATTGCGCCCTCGTCTCCGGAAGCGCCAGGACCGCCGAGGCTTACCCATAAGCCGCGGAGCACCTCGGAGGGCGGCCTCCTGCCCCGGAGCGAGAGCGCTTTTCGCGTTTTTTCGATAAACCCGGAAAGCCTCGTCCTCCCGTCCTCCGAGAGGGCGACGAGCCTTTTTTCATCCGAAGCAAGCTCCCATATCGGCGTGGAAACATCTCCGGTGCAGAGCGCGTGGAGGTCTGAAAGAACGAGGCCGCACCAGGGGGCGCGGAGGCTCGCAAGCCACGCCACCCTGTCGAACGGGTGGTCAAGGGCCTTGAGCAGCGCCATGAGGTCCCGCACCGCCGGCCTCTCTGAAAGCGGGTCCATGTCCCTTGCCCTGAACCTGACCCCTTCGCATTTAAGCGCCTCGACGATAGCGTCCACGTGCGTCCTCGACCTGCAGAGTATCGCGGCGGATTCGTCCTCCGGGAGCTTCCTTATTATGGAAAGGACATGGGCGGCCTCAAGCGAACCGTCCCTTTCACGCGTAAGCGTCAGCTCGACAGCGCTCTCCTGGACCGCTCCCCTTGCCGACGCGGACGGCGCGTAGGTAACGGCGCCAGTAAAGAAGTCCTCGGATAAGGGGAACGCCGGGCCGAGAGTCCGGTTCACCCATTCGACTATGCGCTCGGACGACCTGAAGTTCCTGGAAAGAGTAAGCGGGGCAAGCCTTACAGGGCCTATGCCCTCCTTCCTTGCCCTGAGGAAGAGGCCCACCTGGGCCTCCCTGAAAAGATAGATGGACTGCATCGGGTCGCCGACGACGAAAAGGGTCCTGCCGTCCCCTTCGGTCCATCCCCTCGTGAGGGACTCAAGGAGCGACAGCTGCGTTTCTGAGGTGTCCTGGTATTCGTCGACGAGTATGTGCTGTATCTTCATGTCGAGCGCCAACATGAGGTCAGTCGGCTCGTCTTCTGTGCCGAGCGATTTGAGGGCCGAGAGCGCGATTGCCTGGAAGTCGGCCTTTCCGGCCTCTGCAAAGACCCGGTTGAGCTCCCTTTCAGCGACCGGCAGAAGACGCATGAGCGCGAAGAGCGTCTCCCTCTCCTCCTCGGGGAACTCCGGAATGGGGAGCGCCTTTACCCTTCCGAGCGCCTTCAGAAGCTTCTCGTTGCCTGACAGGGACTCAAGCAGCCCCTGGAATTCCTTTTTGACTGCAGCGGAAAAAGGGTCACCGTTCGGAAAGCCGAGCTTCGCGTTCACGCCGCCGGGCTTCCGGAAAGCGTCCTTTCCTGTCATGAGGAGCTCCCTTATCCCCTTCCAGAGGGGGAGGTCGCCTGCACCGCACCCTGGCAGCCTTTCGAGGCCGGACAGTACCGGTATCGCGCTCTTGTCATTGCAGATGTTCGCTGCCGCGTGCCTGGCTGGGCGCAAAAGCGCGCCTTCGAGCCCTTTCGGGAACTCTGCCGCCACCTCCCTTAGCTCCTCCTCCACGAGCCTTTTAAGGGAGCCTTCGAGTAGCGCCCTCATGCCTTCGTCCGTGGGGTCCCGTTCGAGGTGCCGGAGCCACTGGTCTCGCTTCCCGAGCATCATGACGAGCCTTTTCGAAAGCGCCCTTACGGAGTTGTCGAGGTGCTCGAGCGCGCTCCTTACCGGGGCGCCGTCCGGCCCTTCGTCCTCGACAAGGGCGATCGTGCGCTCAGCCGCGAGCGTGTAAAGCTCCTCCGGCTCGTCGGTCACGGAGTAGTCGCCGAGCCCTGAAAGGAGCGGCATCTGCCTCGCCAAAACCGACGAGAACGAGTCGATTGTCTGCACCTTGAGCCTGCCCGGGTTCAGAAGGACGTCCCATCCCATCTCCCTGTCCCGCTCGATCGCGGCCGCCGCGAGCCCGAGGGTCTTCATCTCGTGGGGCTTTTCGGCTGCGCACCCTTCCGAGGCCTTCCTCATGGCCCCGGTAATCCGCGAGTGCATCTCCCCGGCGGCCTTCCGAGTGAATGTCAGTGCGAGTATCTGCTCGGGCTTTTCCACCTTTGAAAGGAGCGCGAGGAACCTCTGCATGAGTAGCTCCGTCTTACCGGACCCGGCAGGCGCCTGCACCGCGAAAGAGGCGGAGACGTCCAGCGCCCTCTCCCTTGCGAGCATGTCGCTATCGGTCGCCGTTACGCTCATCATCCCCTTCCCCGCGCATAGCGGGCAGAAGCTCGGCCACCCTGCAAAGGGCCGGAAGCTCGCAGTAAAGGCACGCGCTCTCGTTCCCTGAAACGCCGCCGTTGGGGTCGATATCCGCGACCCCGGACATGAAGTCCCGGGCGAGCCCTTCGAGCGCGGATTTCCAGAATCCCATGAGCCCGTCCCAGTCCTTGCCCTCGGCTTTCGTCCTGAAAATATGGTCGGACTCGTAGGGCTTTATGCCCGGGAGCCCGTCGTATTTAGAGATGCCTACGAATTTCAGCTCGCCCGGGACGAGCCGGGCGAAAGACACCCCGGAAAAGTTCCCCTCTACGCTGTATATGAGGAGCTGCGGCTCCCTGGGCCTCTCCGTAAGCCAATCGTAGCGGGAGGCATTTCCGCTCTTGTAATCGATTACGAGTTCGCTTCCGTCCGGAAGCTCGTCTATCCTGTCAACCCTGCCCCTTAATGGCAGGCCCCCTATCTCCATCCTCCTCTCGGCCTCGATTGCCTTTACCCTGAACCAGGCCCCCCTCTTAAGCTCCACCTCGGCCCACCCGCGCAAGAGCGATACGAGCCTTTTCCTCTCAAGCCCGATAAAACGGGTCCTGAACGGCGGCCCTATCCTCGCCTCCTCCATCGCCTTGTCGGCTGTCCTTTCGACATACTCATCGAGAGCGCCTTTCTCCTGAAGTTCCCTTAGCCCCTCAGAGCCTCCCAGCTTCTCCCAGAAGAGCTTGAGGGCAGCGTGTATGACCCTGCCCCTTGCCTCGGGCTTGAGTCCCGGCTCCACCTCGGGCATCGCGCTCGCGCCGAGCCTGTGTATCGCAAAGGCCCTGAACGGGCAGAGCGACTGGTCCTTCAATATCTGCGTGCCGCCCCGTATGAGCGCCTTTTCATCTTCGGAAACCGGGGGAGGGTCGTCGGGGGGCGCCTCCTCGAGCCTTCCCTTGAGGCCTTCCGCCGCATGGTCCTCGATCCTCGACGAGCCCTCCATCCTCGATTCCGTCGCCGGGAAGGAGCTGAAAAAGGGGCTTACCCTGCGCTCCTTTTCATCGGAGAAGAGCGGGTAGCTTACTTCAACGGACGGGGCGCACCGTACAAGCCTCTCTACCGCCGTCCTGGCGAACAAGAGCTCCCTTTCGCTCGACGAGCGCGGCAGCCCGCGCTCCCTCTGCACCCAGACCGGTATGAAGGGGTTCGGCGAGGGCTCCCGCGGCAGCGCATGCTCGTGGCACCCCATTATCCAGGCCCGGTCAAAGTACATGCCAGACGATTCGAGCAGGCCCAGTATCTGGATATTGCACTCCGGCGTCTCTGGCTGGTGGATCGCATCGGCGGCAAGGGAAGAGAGCCTTCGGGCGGCCTCGGCCCTTGTGACCCTGCCGAGTATGTCGTCGAGGCCGGAAAGCCCTTCGAGTACGGAGTTCCAGGCCTTGTGCGCCTGGAACTCGCGGCTCGACAGCTTAAGACCGGACAGCCACCCGGTCTTCCTCAAAAGGTCGGCAAATGACCTGGCCCAGCCCGACGGCAGGTCCCGTTCCCGCGAAGACTTAAACCACCCAGTCCAGGCGTCCGCCCTTTTCTCGAGGCCGGCGGCGCCGTAGCGTCTCGCCAGGGGCTTCAATTCCCCTACACCGAGAGCGCCCCTGTTATCTTTCCTCAGGGCATGGTCGACCCTTGCGCACGCAACCTGGTCCTCGCCCGCGAAATAGGGCGACCTGAGGACCCTGCTTACGGAATCGAGCGCCTCTTCCCTCTCGCCCATGAGTATGAGGTCAAGGGCCGACCTTACAAGCGGCTCGCAATCAAGCGGCTCCCCGAGGGAGATGTTGAATACCTCCCTTGCTACCGCCCAGGGCAGGACAGATTCCGGTGAAAGCTCTGCGGAGAATTCCCTCCGGACCGCGCCCCTGTACCTTTCGAGCCCGGGCACGATAAAGCCCATCCTCATGCCGGGCCTCAAGACGCCGCGCGCCCACCTGGCCGCCTGCTCCGCTTCCTCGTCCTCGCTCTCGTACGCCCTGACCCTGACCTGGCCCGGGGAGGAGGCCTCCTCCCCCGGCCAGAAAGAGACCCTTGCCCCTCCGGCCTTGAGGGCAAGGACGAGCCCGGAGCAAGCCGGGCTCATCTCGTCGAAACCGGCCATTACTACCTCGGACGGGAGCGGGTGCCCGCCTTTTTTTACAATTTCTGCGACCTTTGCCGGAATGACGGATGCGTCGAGGAAACCGAGCCTTCCAAGTTCGCTATCGTATGCCGCTGCCCACCTCTTGAGGGCCCTCGCCTCCTCGGTAAGGTATATATCCGCGGGGAGCCTTATCCCGTATTCATTCAAAAGCCCGTATGCCTCATAAGACCTCTTCACGACCGCCGCCATGTTCCCGTACCCGGGGCTGCCGGCGCATACGGACCTCTCCCAGAGCGCAAGCGAGGCGGCCCCACCCAGGACCGGCTCCCCCCCGCGCTCCTCCCAGAAAGAGGCGGCCCAGGAGGAAAACGGCAGCACCTCCGGACTGCGCCAGAAAAAACGCCCGCTTTCGGCCATCTCGCGGTCGAAGGCGGCC
>DIDN01000040.1 GCA_002418185.1 Deltaproteobacteria bacterium UBA5799 | reverse complement strand
CCGGAAACCGGGCCGACATCGCAGAACTTGCGCTCCTCCTTTACGACGCGGGGGACTTCTACAGGGCCTTCAGGATTTACAGGCTCCACCTCTCGTCAGACAGGGAACTCCTGCACCTCGGCTTCCCTCTCCGGGTAGTCGAGTCGGTGAGGGAGAGATCCGCGGTTTCCGTGGACCCGTTCCTGGTGGCGGCTGTTGCGCGCGAAGAGAGCCATTTCAACCCGGGTGCGGTCTCTTCCGTCGGCGCGCTCGGGATGATGCAGATAATGCCGTCCACCGGAAAGGGCATAGCCGAAAAGCTCGGCGAGAGGTTCGCGGAGGGGAAGCTCTTTGAGCCGGGGACCAGCATAAGGTTCGGGTCCTGGTACCTGGGGCAGCTGCTCGACAGGTTCGGCGGCGACCTTGCGCTCGCGATATCAGGCTACAACGCCGGGCCTACGGCTGCCGCGAGGTGGGCCAGGACCCTCCCCTTCGAGCTCGACGAGTTCGTTGAATCCATACCCTATAACGAGACGAGGGCCTATTCGAAGCGGGTGTTGAGGAGCTATGCCGAGTTTCTGAGGCTTGCCGGGGAGGACCCGATAGAGAGGATAAGGAGGACCGAGCCGCCCGGCGGCGGCATGTCGGACCCGGGCGAGGCCGACTCAAGGGAGGAAAGGCCGGTTTACGCCTTTACAGGGAACGGGCCGGGCCTGAGTTCCTTTCTTCCCTTTCCCTTGATCTCCGGACCTTTTCAGCGAGCGATTCCGCTCTTTTGATGAGCTTTTTGTTGCCCGAGATGTTGAAGAAACCGAGCGCGCTTTCAGGCTCGTTTTCCTTCATGGCCGCAAGCCCCAGCTCGTCAGCCCTCTTCGCGACCTTCTCGACGGGCTCCGAAACGCCCGCGAAAGAATAAAACCCGATTGCATCGTGAATGTCCCTTACAGAGGTCCCTTTGAGGGCCTCCTCGGCCCTTCGCATTGCGCGCGAATACACCCGCGCCGCGCCCGGCTTCCCGGCCAGATGAGCCCATTTCATCGCCGAGCCGAGGAGCTTTAGGGACTCGTCTCCGTCCCTGGTCTCGCCGTAAGACTGCTCCTCTTTCGCCAGTATGGAATCCAGGTTCGAAGATATGGTCCCCCGGAGCAGGGCCAGATGGGCCGGGTCGATGGAGTAGCCGGGGTAGATAAGGCGCTCTCTCGACCTGAAGTGCATGTAGGCCCTTTCGGCTGCGCCCAGGTCCGAAGGCTCGGAGCGGAAAACCTTTATGACGAGCGAGTCGGATTCCCTGTAGTTGTAAGTGGCCTCGTACCACTCGTACGCCCCTGCGGATGGGTCGAGCGCCAGCCTCATTCCCCCTGAGGAGACGGTGCACAGCCCTGGTATCTCGGGCTCGTACGGGTTGGGCGTGAGGAATATGTGGCGCGTCCACCTCCGGCAGTCCTCGTCGGGCACCCTGGTCAGTATGTTTTCACCGGAGAAAAGCCTGCCCTTCTTTTGAGCGGACGCCCCCATTTTGAGGCCGAGGCGCGAAAGGCCCTTCCTGGCCTCAATGCGGTTCCCGCAAAATTCGTCGGCGGCCCTCAAGAAAAGGAGCGCCTCAAGCGTGCGCCCGGCCTTTTCGGCGGCGAGCCCCTTGTGAAGGTAAAAATCGAGCCTCTCGACGTCCGCGTGGTTGCACATGGCGTCTGCGTAAGCAAGGCCCGAAAGACAGAGGACCGCAAAGAGGACAGCGACAGGCCTGGAAAGGATTCTCATGGGCAACTCTGCGACAAGGCGGGAGCAAGACATAGAGCGGCCCGCCCCTTCCGTTTGAATTGAAGAATATGAGTACGGGCCGGCGGCCAGGATGCCCGCTTGCCGTTTGGGTTCAGGGATAGACCGGGACATCCTATCCTTAGCACGTCAAGGGCCGTGCTGTCAATACGGAACGCCCTTTTCCATGCCTCTTCCCGCTGCCGGAAATCCGGTGTAGAATCCATGAATGGACCTTATGCCCGGCGTCATCGTCATACTCGTACTGTATCTGGCAGCGGCTATGGCCGGGCTTGCGCTTGAGTTCCTGAACCTCAGTCGCCTGGACGAGAGGTGGGGCGAGGTGCCGCCCGGCTTCGAGGGGCGCATCGACCGGGATTTCCTCGCGCGCTCAAGGGAGTACACGGTGGAAAACGCAAGGCTCGCTATGATGGAGAAGGCCGCCGGATCGGTCCTGGTGCCGGTTTTTATCATGTTTCTCCTCAAGCCCTATGATGATTGGGTGTCTTCACTCGGGTACGGTTTCATAGCCTCCGGAGCGGTCTTTTTCATGCTCCTCATCCTTGCCGAGACCCTGCTGGCCGCGCCGTTCGCTTTCTGGCGCGTTTTCAGGATAGAGAGGAAGTTCGGGTTCAGCGCCATGACGCCTGGACTCTGGGCCGCCGACTTCGCCAAGTCCCTTGGCATATCTTCGGCCCTGGTCCTCTTCCTCATATCGGCCGGACTCTGGATAATCAGCATAAGCCCCGGGCTCTGGTGGCTCTGGCTATGGGGACTTTTCATGGCGTTCACCATATTCATGATGTACCTGTCTCCCCATGTAATAGAGCCACTTTTCAACAGGTTCGAAGAGGTGGACGACCCCGGCCTCCGGGACGGCGTAAGCGAGGTGCTTAAAAAGGCCGGCATACGCGTGGGGAAGGTGCTCAAGGTCGATGCGTCGAGGCGCACCAGCCATACCAACGCCTACTTCACGGGCATAGGAAGCGTGAAGAGGATCGTCCTCTACGATACGCTTCTTGAAAAGCTCGGAAAAGAGGAGGTCGTCTCGGTGCTCGCCCATGAGGCGGGCCACTGGAAGGGGCGCCACCTGCTGAAGGGCCTGGCGGCAGTGGAGATGCTGAGCCTTGCGGCGCTCTATATCTCGTACAGGCTTATCGAAGGCGGGCTTCTTGAACGGGCGCTCGGATCTGAGGGGGCTTCTTTTTACGCGCAGGTAGTGCTTCTGGGCCTTCTCGCGTCTGTCGCGGCCTTTCCCCTGGGCCCCCTGTTCGCCTGGCTTTCCAGGCGGCGCGAGAAAAGGGCCGACCGCTTCGCTGCAGAGATAAGCGGCGACCCCTCTTCAATGGCGTCAGCGCTCATAAAGCTTTCCAGGGACAACCTCTCGAACCTGCACCCGCACCCGCTTTATGCCGCGTTCCGCTATTCGCACCCGCCCGTGGCAGAACGGGTGCGGGTGCTGAGGAAGATGGGAGAGGGGACATGAATCCTCATGAGGCATGAGAGCGAAAGGCCCTTGACGCTGGCGGCTTTCGGGTTTGAGCAAAAAAACTTTTGCCGCGCTTCCGCGCGGTTTTCGAGGGTAAGGC
>DIDN01000123.1 GCA_002418185.1 Deltaproteobacteria bacterium UBA5799 | reverse complement strand
CGGGCCGGCCACGCGCCACGCCCCGACCCCGGATGCTGGAACGGGTCGGCAGGGCGATAATCGATCAGCGACACCGCTCGACTTCGGCGCGGATCACGTCCATCCGGCACCGGTAACGGTCGACCGGCCCGCTCGACAGGAGACGCCCAGCCATGCCACACGTCGCCACCTCCGCCGCCGATCTCCTTCGCGAGCTCGAAGGCGCGCTCCACGTCCAGGACGGCCGCCTGGTCATCGACGACACGGCTGCTGCCAGGCGCCGCATCGCCGACGTCGCCTGGACGGCCGCGTTCAGCCAGGACGACGGTGCCGTCGCTACCGCGCAATGGCTCGCCTGGGAGGTGGCCCAGGCCCTCGGCGCGCGCTCGGCGAGCATCCAGGAGCTGTACCTGGCCCGCGGTCGAGGCGAGGTGGGCGGCTTCACCGTGCCGGCCATCAACCTCCGCGCCCAGACCTTCGACATGGCCCGGATCGTGTTCGAGCAGGCGGCGGCCCAGGACGTCGGGGCGGTCATCCTGGAGCTGGCTCGGAGCGAGCAGACCTACACCTACCAGCGGCCGATCGACTACGCCACGGCCTGCTTCGCCGGCGCGGTGGCGGCCGGTTGGCAGGGCCCCGTCTTCGTCCAGGGCGACCACTACCAGTTCAACGCCAAGAAGTACGCCGCCGATCCCGAGGCGATGACCGAGGAGATCCGGCGGGCCTGCCGCCTCGCGATCGACGCCGGCTACCGGAACATCGACATCGACGCCTCGACGCTGGTCGACCTCTCGAAGCCGACCGAGGACCAGCAGCAGCGCGAGAACTACCTTCGAACGGCCGAGATGGCGGCGCTGATCCGGTCGCTCGAGGAGGACGGCGTCACCGTCTCGATCGGCGGCGAGATCGGCGAGGTCGGCAAGTCGAACTCGACCGAGGGCGAGCTTCGGGCCTACCTCGACGGCCTCGCCCGCGAGCTCGGGCAACGGGCGCCGGGAGCGCCCGGGATCAGCAAGGTCAGTGTCCAGACCGGCACCTCGCACGGCGGGGTCGTGCTGCCTGATGGCACCATAGCCAAGGTGAAGGTCGACTTCGACACCATCGCCAGGCTCTCAAAGGTCGCGAGGGAGGCCTATCACCTCTCCGGCGTCGTCCAGCACGGCGCCTCGACCCTCCCGGACGACGCCTTCGACCTCTTCACCAGGAACGGGGCCTCCGAGGTCCACCTGGCAACCGGCTTCCAGAACATAATCTACGACAGCCCGTCATTCCCCGAAGACCTGAAGAATGAGATATACAGACACCTCGCGGACAAGCACTCGGACGAGAAAAAACCCGCTGACACCGAGGAGCAGTTCATCTACAAGACGCGGAAGAAGGGCTTCGGCCCCTTCAAGAAAAAGATATGGGCCCTCGACGAGGACAGGAAAAAGGCCATAGCAGCGGAGACGGAAAAAAAGCTGGACCTGTATTTCCGGACGCTCAATGCCGGGAACACGAAAGACCTCGTCTCCAGGTACGTAGGCAACCTCTAAAAATTGATCTTTTCCCCGGACTCTTTGTCAGGCCGGGAATAGAAATGCTCACATATTGTCATATATGCTCCGCTTTTTATTCCCGGCCTTCCTCGATTTCGAGAAAAATCTCTAATTTTTAGAGGTTGCCTAAAATAATGAAATACGGCGCGGCCGTATGCTATAATATCCGCACAAGTTTTTGAAAGGAGCAGAGCAGGCAGATGATAGCGGCAACGCAATTGAGGGTCGGGATGACGATCCTCTTTAACAAAGAGCCGTACAGGGTCGTTTCCGTGCAGCACATAACGCCCGGGAACTGGCGGGGCATGGTGCAGACCAAGCTTAAACACCTGAAGACGGGGTCGAGCGTCGAGAACAGGTTCCGCTCGGAGGACAAGCTCGAAAAGGCCCATCTCGAGCAGCACGAGATGGAGTTCCTCTATAACGACGGCGACGACTACCATTTCATGAATAGCGAGTCTTACGAGCAGGTATCGCTTTCCAGGGAGATACTCGGCGACAACACCTTCTACCTGACGCCCAACATAAGGTTCATGGTGGAGTACTATAACGGCGCGCCCGTCGGCGTGGACCCTCCGAAGGTCGTGGAGCTCAAGGTCGTGGAGACCGTCCCGTTCATCAAGACCGCGACCGTGACCGCCTCTCAGAAGCCCGCTACACTGGAGACCGGCCTCGTCGTGAACGTGCCCGGTTTCATCGAAACAGGGGAGGTGATAAGGGTCGATACGGCAGAGGGAAGATACCTCGAAAGGGCAAAGGCAACGCAGTAAGGCCGTCGGTAGCCCGGATTCCAGAAAGGCCCCGCCCGGAAACGGACGGGGCCTTTTGAATTTCAGGGCGGGCAACATTTTTCTTCTTAAACATTTTCGCAAAAAGCCATCTAACGCGCTGCCTCGTTTTTTGGTTCATGCGAAAGGCCCTTTTCCGCACTGCCGTGCGGTTTCGAGGGTAAGGCTCGCTTGCGAGCCGCCTCCCCCACCCCGTGAACGGGCCCCCAAAGTCGCTTCGCTCCTGGCTTCCCCGGCCCGTTCACGCTCTTCCTCCCTTATGCTGCGCTCGCCTTACCCTCCGGGGTTTTGTTTCAAAACATAAGAACTTACTATTCTTTTGTCCTTGCATTTCAAGATAACCAGGGGCATAAGGCGTTGCGAGCATAAGGCTGGGGGAAGGGCGAGCGAGGCGAGGAAGCAGGAGCTCGGCCCTAAGGGGCCGAGCGACATAAGGGCCGAGCTCGGAGTATGGAGGCGGAAAGCGAGCCGAGCCTTATGCCCAAAAAAAGCGCGGCAGCGCGCAAAAGTTCTTCGCACAAGGGTTTTTGAATTGTGGATAGTGTTAAAACCGGTTTGTATTCCAGAAATCTCCTGTGAGATAATATAGGTTATGGCAGCCATGGAAGAAAAACTCGCCAAGCTGCCCCCGCTCCCGGGGGTCTACATTATGAAGGGCCCGTCCGGCGAGGTCCTCTACATAGGAAAAGCCAAGGACCTCCGGGCCCGGGTGCGCTCCTATTTCCGGGAGGGCGGGGACGGCAGGTACGCGGTCAGGTTCCTTTCATCAAAGACGGCGGACGTCGATTATATCGTAACGACGAACGAAAAGGAGGCCCTCCTCCTTGAAGACACCCTCCTTAAGCGGCACAAGCCCAGGTACAACATACGCCTCAAGGACAGCAAGACCTACGTGAGCATAAAGATAACCGTGAAGGAGAAGTTCCCCCGCATACTCGTCACGAGGCAGAGGAGGAAGGACGGCTCGAGGTATTTCGGCCCCTACATCTCTGCCCGCGAGGTGAGGGAAACGATAAAGTTCATCCGGAGGATATTCCCGCTCTGCGTCTGCTCGGAGGGCGAGTTCAGGAACAGGGCAAGGCCCTGCCTCGACTACCAGATAGGGCTCTGCTCAGCGCCGGCCTCCGGCCTCATAAGCGAAGAGGCTTACAGGGAGCTCGTGGACGGGGCGATCATGTTCTTGGAGGGGAAGAACAGGGAACTCCTCAGGATGCTCCGGGAGAAGATGAAGGAGGCCTCGGCGTCCCTCGAGTTCGAGAGGGCCGCGAGGCTCAGGGACAGGGTGCTCTCGATAGAGGGCATGCTCGAGGAGCAGAAGGTGGTGGCTGCCAGGGCCGCCGACCAGGACGTCTTCGCCTTCATAAGGGAAAGGGACTCGATAGCGCTCCAGGCCCTGCACATACGGGAGGGGAGGCTCACGGGAGGAAGCGACTATTTCTTCCACGACGCGGGCCTCCCGGACGAAGAGATACTCTCTGCCTTTATCGCGGAGTATTACAGGGGCGAGCGCTTCGTGCCTGACGAGGCGATAGTGCAGGCCGGGCTCGACGACAGGGAGGTCCTGGAAGACTGGCTCTCGGATAAAAAGGGGAGGCGGGTGGCCCTGACCATGCCCAGGAGGGGCGGTAAGACGAGGCTACTTGAGATGGCCCGGTCGAACGCGGCAGAGGCGTTAAGGAAGCGCTCCGAGGCCGCGGCATCGAGGGCCGGGGTGGTCGAGGAGCTTAAGAAGAGGCTCCGCTTGAAGGGCGCGCCCCGTCGCATAGAGGCCTTCGACATATCGAACATGGGCGGAAGCCAGGCCGTGGGCGCGATGGTCGCCTTCAGGGACGGCGAGCCGGACAAGGACTCCTACAGGCTCTTCAGGATAAGGGGCCTTGAGGGGCCTGACGACTACGCGATGATGTACCAGGTGCTCTCGCGGAGGTTCCTGATGGAGGGTTCCGGGAAAGGTCCTGGCATCCCCGACCTCGTCATAGTGGACGGGGGCAAGGGGCAGCTCAATATCGCGGTCCAGGCGCTCAGGGAGCTCGGGGCGAGGGGCGTGGAGGTGAGGGCGCTCGCAAAGGACAGGGATGACCGGCTCCAGGTGAAAAAGGGCGTAAGTGCAAGGGGCGAGCGTGTCTTCATCCCGGGGGTCAAGGACCCCATACTCCTCAGGGAAGGCTCGAAACCCGACCTCCTCGTAAGGAGGATAAGGGACGAGGTGCACAGGTTCGCCATCTCTTATCACAGGAAGCTCCGGTCAAAGGAGCTCGGTTCACTCCTGGACCGGGTCCCCGGCATAGGCGTAAAAAAGAAGAAGGCGCTCTTCGAGAGGTTCGGGGACCTCGATTCGGTATTGAACGCGGATTTAAGTGAGCTGGCCTCTGTACCGGGCATAACCGAAAGGCTCGCAGCCGAGATAAAGGGGCTTAAGGCAGAAAGGGAAGACAGGCAGGGTTGAGCCGTTTTCAGCTTGCCGAAAAGTCCGTCTGCTCCGTTGCCTTAGCTGTCGTCGCCGGCATGTGAAAATACGCCTCCCTCCAATATGGCCTCAAACCGGGGCTTTTTGACGCCCGAGCGTATACAGCTTTCCGCAACCCCTTAAGGCAAGGTCGGCATGTTCAGGCCGCCTCCACCCTGTTCCTGCCTTTTTCCTTCGCAAGGTACAAGGCCCTGTCCGCCGCCGCTATGATATCGTCCTTTCCGCTCATGCCCGGGTGATAGGAGGAAACTCCGAAGCTCATGGTGAGGCCTGTTCCGAGAAGGATGTTCTTCCTCATCCGTTCCGCTACGGCCACGGCCTCTTCCATGCCGGTCTGGTGAAGGACCATCAGGAATTCCTCTCCGCCGTACCTTACGGCCAGGTCAGTCCTCCTTACCTCCCTCAGCAGTATGCCAGCGACTTCGATAAGGAGCAGGTCGCCGGCCCCGTGTCCGTGCGCGTCGTTATACTCCTTGAAAAGGTCCATGTCGGCCATAATCACCGAAAACACGTTGCCGTATCTCCTGGCAAGGTCAAAGCTTTCCTTGAGGTCAATCTCAAGGTACCGCCTGTTTGCAAGCCCTGTAAGGTGGTCGTGCAGCGACAACATCCTTGCTTCCTCGTAGGCTTCGGCATTTCTGACCGCCTTTTTCGCGAGGAGGAAGAGCCCCGACCCGACCGACAACCATAGGAGGAAATGCGCCCCGAATATCCTCAGGGCCGCTTCCCTCCGGGCATCGTAATAGGGCCTCAGCGGAACGGCTATGCTTATGCCGCCCCTTACGTCCCCTTCCCTGTATCCCTGGTCCAGGTGGCATTTAAGGCAGTGCCGCTCTGTCAGGAACGGCCGGATGACCCTCAGGTACGGCTCCCCGTTTATTTCAGCCGTGGCAACGGTCTCGGTCCCTCCTTTCTCGAAGGCGCGGAGGGCCTTTTCCTCCCAGGCGTCCGGCGCGTTTGCCGGGTTCCTGGGCAGGAGGCTCGTTATCTTGCTGAGGACCGGGAGCTCGTCTTCCTCGCTGAACGCCTCGAACACTATCCTCGTGAGGTACGCAGGGTTCACCATCGTAAGGGTCTTTCCGTCGCTGGCAATTATGTCCCTGTCCGGTACCAGGAGGTACGGGTTTGGGGCGACCTTTTCAGTCGAGGCGTACACCCCGCCCAGGTCGGATATGACCTTTCTGTAGAGTATGGTGAGCTTGTAATGGGCACTGGCCTCTACCGAAGCCCTTTCCATTGCGGCGCTGCGGTTATGGCGGTAGGTGATTGAAAAAGATAATACGACTATCACGGTCCAGCCAAGGAAGAGATATGCAGCATATCTTTTAAAGAATTTGGCCATATGAACGGGCGAAAAAAAATGCTTGTGGCGGTACTGGCCCGCGCCTCAGAACATGCTCGTAAAGTAAGCCTGTCTTTTTCCGGTCTGACGGCCTGAAGGAAGGAAACATGATGAGTAAAAAGGGGGGCGCGGCCTGACTGGAGCATGCCGCTCTGTTGAGAAGGGCCTGGACGCGAGCGCCACACTTCATCCTCTTCTCTTGTAAAGAGGTTAGCAGCAGAGCCGCGGCAAGTCAAGCCCCCGGTTGAAACCGGGGGCTGTCACTCAGTATTTGTGTGCAAAAGAGGCCGGGCATGTGTTAAAAAAGGTCTGCCGGATTCGAAGCGGCCCCCTTATGCGCCCACTCGTCCCTGTCGCCCTCTCCATTTTGTCCGGGATAGTCGCCTCGGACCAACTGGGCTTCTCCTACGGCCCGGTGCTCGCGTGCCTTTCCCTCTCGCTTGCCGCGGTCCTCCTGGCGTATGCCTTGAGGCTGCGTTTCAGCCGTCTTGCCATCCAGCCGGTCTTTTTCCTTACGGGCGCGCTCCTGATCCTGCCTCACTCAAGCCCGGAGTTTCCGCCGGGTCACATACTGAGCCGCATCCAGGCCGGGGATGCGGAAGCCGCAAGGATAGGCCACGCGATAGAAGGGCGAGTCCTTGAAATCGAACCGTCCGGCAGGAGGACAAGGTTCCTCCTCGAAATCGAGAGATACCGGGAAGGAGAGGAATGGGAAGCTTCAAGCGGGAAGGCCCTCCTGACCGTTAACGGCAGCGCGGACACCAAGCCCGGAGACCGGGTGCGGACCCTCGCCATGCTCGGCGAACCCCGTAATTTCGGCAACCCCGGGGAGTTCGACTACAAGCGCCGGCTCGGTAGAAGGGGCGTTTTCGTAACCGGGTTCATAAAGAGCGAGAGGCTTGTCGAGATAGTCGAGCACGCGCCCGGCGTCCCCCTTGACGTACACCGGATGCGGGACCGGTTGGGGAAGTTCATAGAGTCGAGCGGGCTCGGGAACAGGGAGGCCCTCAAGGCGCTCATCATATCCGGCCAGGGGGGGATCGAAAAGGAACTCAAGGACGCGTTCGCCTCGACAGGCACGGCCCACATACTCTCCATATCGGGGCTCCACGTGGGCATGGTCGCGGCATTCTGCTACGGGCTGTTTCTTTTCCTGATGAAAAGGTCCGAAAAGCTCCTGCTCGCGGTCACGGCCAAAAAGGCTGCGCTTGCGCTCTCGGCGGCGCCTGTCCTTTTCTACGGCATGCTGGCAGGTTTCCCCGTCCCTACCCAGAGGGCGGTCATAATGGTGCTCGTCTTTATCCTCTCTTTCGCGCTCGGCAGGGGAAAGGACTACCTCAATACGCTCGCCCTCGCTGCGATTATAGTTATGGCGCTTGCGCCCTATTCCGCGTGGGACGCCTCCTTCCAGCTGAGTTTCGCCGCAATGGCTTCCATAATAATGCTGGTCCCCGTGATGAGGAGCCGCCTTGAGTGGACTGTGGAAAAAGAAAGGCCCGGCGGGCGGACATTCAGGGGGCGCTCTCTTGAGTTCCTAAAGAAAAGGGCGCTGCCGGCGATGTTCGTGACAGCAGCCGCGGCCATAGGGACCTCTCCCATACTCGCCTATCATTTCAACAGGGTATCTGTCGTCGGGCTTGCGGCAAACCTCGTTGTAGTGCCGCTTTCAGGCATAGTCGTGCCGACGCTTCTCGTCTCAGCCGCTCTCCTGCCGTTCTCCGAGGCCCTGGCAATGGTGCCGCTCCGGGCTGCGGACCTCGTCTTCAGCCTCATGGCGGGCGCGGTACGGTCCTTTTCAGCCGTCCCCTATGCGTCATCATGGGTGTCCCCGCCCCCGCTGCATGAAATAGCGCTCTTCTACGCCATTGTCGTTTGCGCCGGCACCCTTCAATGGAAGCGCGCGAGGCTCCCGGCGCTCGCCCTCTCAATCCTCCTTTTCGGGAGCTACGGGGCGCGCGGACTTTTCTACGAACGCGCCCCCGGCAAGCTCACGGTCACGTTCCTGAGCGTGGGGCAGGGCGACTCCACGTTTATAGAGTTCCCGGAAGGGACCACCATGCTCGTCGACGGCGGAGGGCTCAACAACCCTGATTTCGACATAGGCGAGAGGGTAATCGCCCCTTTCCTCAGGTCAAAGGGGATTAAAAAGATAGATTGCATGCTCCTGAGCCACGCCCAGCAGGACCACATGGGAGGGCTCTATTTCATCGCGGAGAACTTCCGGGTCGGCGAGTTCTGGTGGAACGGCCTGGGGGACCTCGGAAGGCTCGGGGACGCGCTAAAGGAAAGGGGCGTGCCCGTAATGGTCGTGAACGCCTCTACCCCCGAAAAAACAGTGGACGGCGCGGCTATCCGGTTCCTGCACCCTGCTGAAGGCATGGAGGGGCCCGACCTTAACGAGGCCTCCGTGGTCATGAAGGTTTCATACGGGGAAGAAAGCTTCCTCTTTACCGGCGACATAGGAAAGAGCGAGGCGTTCCTTGCAGGCCCGGCCCTTTCCTCGACCGTCCTGAAGGCCCCGCACCACGGCTCAAGGAATTCATCAGGCCCCGGGTTTATTGCCGCCGTGGGCCCTGAGTTAGCCGTGGTCTCGACGGCAAGGCTCAATTCCTTCGGGTTCCCGCACAGGGAGGCGCTTGAGAGGTATTCGGCCCTGGGCGTCCGGGTCATGAGGACAGATACCGGCGGCGCGGTCGTCGTCACTACCGACGGCACAGGCCTCGAAGCCAGGCAGTATTTGACTGGCAGCGGCCGGTAGATTATACTTATGTATCATTCCGGCAGCACCCTTTCGGAAAGCGCGAAAAATGATTTTAAAAACCCATGCTCGGCCCGTCAGGGCCAAAAGAGGCCGCCTCATGAGGCTCATGCCCGTCCTCCTCGTTTCGCTTATCCTCGCCCCCCCGGCTTTTGCCGAACTATATTATTGGACCGACGGGCAGGGGAACGTCCACATAACGGACAGCCTGGAAAAGGTCCCCCAGGAATGGCGCGGCAAGGTGAGGGTGCAGAAGGAAGAGGAGGCCCAAAAGGGCCCCCGGTTCGAGACAGAGACGCCGCCCCCTCCCCCGACCGAGCCGGGGGCGGTGCTATACGGCGACCAGACGCTCGACTGGTGGCGGCTTTCGCTTGCCCGCAAGCAATCCGAGATAAACGAGCTCCAGCAGGCCATCAACGTAAAGACGAACTTCGTGGAGGTCTTCGAGGCCGGAAGGAGGTTCGGGCAGGTCTTCGCATCCGAGCAGGTCGCCAAGTACAACCTCTACAAGGAGGAGCTTCCCGAAGACCTGAGGGGCCTGGCGGCACTACGGGAGGAATACGAGGAGTTGAAGAGACAGGCGAGGATAGCCGGGGTGCCCAGGGAAATAAGAGACCCCTGAGGGGCGAGGCCGCCTTTTACGCAGTCATATTTCTATTTCAGTACCCGCCGCAACGGCCAGGCATTCGAGCCCTGAGCCGTTCTTTTTTATGAAGTCCCTGCATTCCCCGACGATATCGTCGACCTGGTCGTCTGTCCTGTCCTGGTTCTGGTGGAAGAGCCCAAGGGTCCTTACGCCCGCGTCCATGGCGAGCCGCACCGCGTCAAGGTAGGCCGAGTGGCCCCAGCCCTTTGTGCCGGCCTCGTATTCGTCCTTCCGGTACTCGGCGTCGTGGAAGAGGAGGTCTGCGCCCTTGCTGAACTCGCGGTATCCCTCGTACCCGAGGCCGAACGGGTGGCGGAATGTCAGCTCGTTGTCCGTAAGGAATACGAAGGCCTTTCCGTCCTCTTCGAGCCTGTAGCCCACGCCCATGTTGGGGTGGCTCAAAGGCACGGTCGAGACCTTTACCGAGCCTATGGAGTAGCCGTTGAACCCCATGCCGAGGAAACTTATGTCGGCCTTTATGTCCTCGAACTCCACTGGGAAGTTGGGCGCGGACATCGTCTTTGAGATTATGCGCTTAAGCGAGTCCTGCGTGGGCTGCGGCCCGTAGATCTTTATCTCGCTCCCCTTCGCGTATATGGGTTTGAAGAACGGGAACCCGAAGAGGTGGTCCCAGTGGGCGTGCGTAAGGAGGAGGTTTATCTTCCTGGTCCCGTCGTTCGAGAGCCGGTTGCCCAGGAGCCTTATGCCGGTACCGGCGTCCAGTATTATGAGGTCGCCGGAGCCGCCGACCACCTCGACGCAGGTCGTGTCGCCGCCGTACCTTATGTACTCCCCGCCTGAGACAGGGACCGAACCCCTCGAACCCCAGCACCTGATCAGCATGAAAATCCTTTTTGAAGACTAAAGATATGGAGGGAATTCATTCGTACCCTGGAGAGTATTGCGTAACGAAACTGGCCTGAACACTCGAATCACCCGGGCCGGGACCCCGCTCCAGGTAAAATTATAACACCGCATTATAATAGGGTTTTGTGACTTTAGTCAATCCGCCGGGAGATCCCGGCGCCTTCTTCAGCCCAGCGCCTTCATAGCCGCGGCCCGTGCAGAATCGATGACCTCCTTGAGGGGCGCGCCCTTTTTCTCGGCCAGCAGGCGGCAGTCCTCGTACTCGGGCTGCGCGTTAACGGCCTTGCCTGAGAGGTAGGCGGCCTTGACGCTTACGCTGCCGTAAGGTGTTTTGACCTTTATGCTCTTCCTTTCAAGGCAGCGCCTCTCGACCGGCCAGGCCCTTACCCCTATGGAGGTCGACTCCCTGAATATAGTCTCCATGAGCCGCACCCTGTCCTCTTCCCTTGCAAGGACCGTGAGTAGCACACCGGGCCGTGATTTCTTCATCTGGACCGCGGTATGGAAGGCGTCGAGCGCGCCCGAGGCAAAAAGCCTCTCTATGAGGTAGCCCGAAAGCTGCGGGCTCATGTCGTCTATGTTCGTCTCAAGCACGTAGAGCCTCTCGGCTTCCGGCCCGCCCAGGTCCCTTGTAGAGCCGAGTACGGCCCTTACGATGTTCGCCCGCTCCTTCAAGTCCTTTTTTCCCGCGCCGTAGCCGACCTTCTCGACCGTCATGGACGGCATGGGGCCGAAAGAGGCGGCCGCCTTCATGATGGCCGCGCCCGTGGGAGTCGTAAGCTCGAATTCGACAGGCGAGGGCGCTACCGGAGCGCCCCTCAATATCTCCAGCGTGGCCGGGGCGGGAACGGGGAGCCTGCCGTGCATGGTGTTCGTCCAGCCCGAGCCGAGCGGCAGGGGAGAGCAGACCACCCTGTCAGGCCCTATTGCCTCTAGCGCTACTGCCGCTCCGACAATGTCGATTATCGAGTCCATCGCGCCAATCTCGTGGAAGTGGACGTCGTCTGCGCTTATGCCGTGGACCTTGCCTTCAGCCTCGGCTATTATCCTGAATATATCGGTGCCGAGCCTTTTGACCCCGGGCGAAAGGGCGCTCCCGGAGATTATCTTTTTTATGTCCCTGAAGGTCCTGTGGCGGCTGCTTTCTCGGTTTCTGACCCTGAAAGAGGTGCACGATATGGAATGGCGGAGCTCCTTCCCAACGGCCACTTCTATCCTGTCGACCTTGAGCTTGCGGAGCTCCTTCAGCAGGCGTGCCTTGTTTACCCCGAGGTCTATGAGGGACGCGAGGAACATGTCACCGCTTATGCCCATTGGGCAGTCGAAGTAGAGGAGTTTCATGGTTTGCTTTTCCAAAGGAGCATTGAAGTGTGTTTTATCCTGCCATTCTGGTAGAGTAGCGACCGAGGACCTCGCAGTTTTATTCCGTAAACACGAGATTCTTCGCTTCGCTCAGAATGGCACACAGACCCAGGTGAACGAGAAAGTCCATAGCATGTTGGTCGGGTCTATCTGTTTATAAGGCTCGCCACGTATGCGGCGCCGAAGCCGTTGTCTATGTTTACCACCGAGACCCCGGACGCGCAGGAGTTGAGCATGGCCATGAGGGTCGTAAGGCCCCCGAGGTTCGCGCCGTAACCGATGCTCGTCGGCACCGCGACCACGGGCCTTGAGACAAGGCCCGCGACGACACTCGGTAGGGCGCCCTCCATTCCGGCGACGACTATCAAGACGTTCGCGTCCCAGAGGTCTTCCTTCCTGTGCAGCAGCCTGTGTATGCCCGCAACGCCCACGTCATATAGCCTCTTGACCCTGTTCCCCATGCACTCGGCGGTTATGGCCGCCTCTTCGGCGACCGGCACGTCCGACGTGCCGGCAGAAATGACGAGCACCGTTCCCTTTCCAGAGGAGGCTATCGGGTGCGATTCGACGAAAAAAGTGCGAGCCGTCTCGTTATAGGCCGCCTTGGGGAAGGCCCTTTTAAGGGACCTCCCGCTCCCGGGGCCGAGCCTGGTAACAAGGACGTTTTCCTTCCTCTTTGCCATGCTTTTTATGATGGCCTTTATCTGGGCTACGCTCTTCCCCTGGCCGAATACGACCTCCGGGAAGCCCTGGCGGAGCGCCCTGTGGCTGTCGAGGGTCGCGAACTCAAGGTCCTCGAACGGGAGCTTCTTGAGTGCATCGAGCGCTTCGCCGACCCCGGTCCTGCCGTCTTTCACGTCCTCCAGGAGCTTTTTGAGCAAGTCCGTGTTCATGTCAGGCCCCCTCGACAGCCCTTGAGATTATCTGCTGCACGTCAAGGAGGAATACCGGCGTTCCGTCCACCATCATGGTCATGCCCGAGGCGCCCCATAGCCTTGAGATGGGCGGGAGCAGGGGTTTCACATACGCGTCTATCTCGGCCCCGAAGCTGTCTACCTTGAGCGCGGCAAGCCTGCTCAAGCCCCCTTGCCCGAGGGCGAGGCCGCCGTCGACGAGTACGAGCGTGGTGGTCCCGCCGTTTTTTTCCGGGAGGCCGAAAATCGAGGCGAGGGGGACTACGGGCAGCCTGGCCCCTTCGTAGCCGAAGGTCCCGTCCGCTATCTCTTCCGTGCTTGTCTCGACCACCTTTTCTATCTTTGATATGGGGACGAGGAACCGCTCAAGGCCTGTACCCACGATAAGGGCCTTGGTTATGAGGGTGGTCCGGGGCAGTTCCAGTACGACCTTCGTCCCCTTCCCTTCTTCGGACTCAATTTCGAGTGTGCCGCCGAGGCCTTCTATCGCGTCCTTGACTACGTCCATGCCGACGCCCCTGCCCGAGGTCTCCGAGACCTCTTCTGCCGTCGAGAGGCCCGGCAGGCATACGAGCTTCAATAATTCCTTCTCCGGCATGGAGGCGGTCTTTTCGAGCGGGATGCCCCTGTCAGCGGCCTTTCTCCTGAGCGCCTCCCTCTGTATGCCCCTGCCGTCGTCCGATACCTCGATGACCGCCCTGTCCTTGCGGGCGTGCGCCCGCACCCGGATCGAGCCCATGGAGAGCTTGCCGCTCGCGATGCGCTCGCTACCCGTCTCGATGCCGTGGTCTATTGCGTTCCTTATGATATGCACGAGCGGAGAGGAGAGCCCCTCCAGTATGGCCCTGTCAAGGCTTATGTCCATGCCTTCGGTATACAGGGAGACCTCCTTGCCAGAGCCCGTGGCAAGGTCGCGGACTATCCGCGGGAGGCCCGCCGCAAGGTCCTCGATGGGCAGCATGCGCGCCGAGAGTATGCTGCCGTGGAGAGTGCCGATGGTCTTCCCGAGCAGGTGCACCCCGTCCTTGAACTCCACTGAGCGCGAGTCGTGGGTAAGGGCCCTGAAAGAGGAGAGCACCATGAAGAGGTCGCCTACCGTCGCAAGGAGCTCGTCAAAGACCCTGCCCTCGACCCGCATGATGCTGGAGAGCCTGAGCCCGGCCTGGGGCCCCGGCGCTATCCCGGGCAGGCTGGCGGAGGGGCTCGCAGCCGTGGCCTGCCCCGGCCTTGAAGCTGAGGCGAGCTCTTCGAGAAACGGGTCTATCGATGCGTCCAGCGGCTCGCCGCTTTCGACCTTTCCGACAAGGTCGCGCTTGAGGTCCAGGCATCTGAGCAGCGCCGATATCAGGGCGCCGGAAAGTGCGAGCGAGCCCTTGCGGAGCCTGTCGAGGAGGTCCTCCTCGGCATGCGCGAGCCTCATGATGGGCGTGTAGCCCATGGAGGCCGACATCCCCTTTATTGAATGGTAATGGCGGAAAAGGGTGTCAAGCGTCTCCTTTCCCGACGGGTCGCGTTCGAGCGCAAGGAGACCCGACTCGATACCCGAGAGGTGGGCCTTTGCCTCCTGCAGGTATATGGCTTTGTATTTGGAGGTGTCCATGTGGGAAATGGCGCCGGCCAGCCGGGGTCGGCGCTCGCCTGTTTTGGTTGTCGTACCGTGTTATCCGCGCATCTGGCCGCGCATACGGGCCAAACGCGTCCTCATCAGAGGGCGTTCAGGGCGGCAAGGACCTTTGCTTCAGAAGGGGGTTTTATTATATAGCCCGAAGCCCCCGCCTTTACAGCCTCCGCCACTATGGGCTCGTAGCCGAGCGAGGTGCACATGACGATCTTAATCGGCAGTTTGAGCGCTGATATGGCCTTTGCGGCCTCGATCCCGTTCTTTATCGGCATGACCACGTCGAGCAGGACGAGGTCGGGCCGGAGCGTCCTCGCAAGCTCTATCGCCTCAGCCCCGTTTGAGGCCTCGCCGACCACCTCGTATCCGGCCCTGGCAAGTATGTCCTTCAGGGCGGCCCTGAAGAACTCCGTGTCATCTGCTATCAAGACTCTCTTTGGGGGCATGGTCTTCAGCTGAAAGCATCCTTAGCGTCTCGTCGTACAGGGCCGGCCAGTTGATAATGTCGATGGGCCTGCTGCCTGCGTGTATTCTCCCGGATGTGTAAAGACCTTTTTCCCCCGACACCTTGCCTTCGATATCCTCGTCCCAGAGAAAGGAAATCTCCGAGCCCCCGATGTCGACCCCCAGGACGCGCCCCTTTTCCCTGAGCACGATAATCTTGTGTACGCTGGGGGCGCCGGCCCCGAGATCGCCGAGCGCGGACGGGAGGTCTATTATTGTAACGGGCTCGTTCCTGAAGGATATTATGCCGGAAGCGAAACCCTTTCCGCCGGGGAGGAACGGCAGCCTTTCCTTTTCCACCACGCCTGCGACCGCTCTCGTATCGAGCGCGTACCTGCCGCAGTCCAGGTCTATTACCAGCTTGTCTCCGCGCATATCATATGGTGGACCCGAAAGGGACGGCATACCTAAAGGGTGAACCTTGCGACCACGGCCCGGAGGTCTTTTGAAAGCCCGGAGAGCTTCTCGGAGGCCGCGAGCGTCTCGTTTATCGCCGCCCCGTGCCTCTCGACAGCCGACTCGACCCGCTCGGTCGAGGCGACGTTTTCGCGGGCTATCTTGGCCACCTGCTCGATTATCTCGACTGTCTTTTCCGCCTTTTCCTTCTGCTTCTGGGTAAGGCCCAGTATCACCGTGGCCTTCTCGGCCACTTCGGATGTGTAGCCGGTTATTTCAACGAGTATCTCGCGTATCTTCCGGAGGTCGTCCCTGCCGCCCTTCAAGTTAGCGGTCCCCTCGCTCGCCGAGGCCACGACCCGCTCTACTTCCATGCGGAGGTCCCTTACTATGGAAGAGACGTCCTCCACGCTGTTATTGGTGTTGTCGGCGAACCTCCTGACCTCCTCCGCGACTATCGCGAAGCCCCTGCCGTGCTCCCCTGCCTTGGAAGCCTCGATAGTGGCGTTCAGGGCGAGGAGGTCGGTCTGCCTCGATATGTGGGTTATGACGTCGAGTATCCTGGGTATGTCGCCGAGCTTGTCCTTGAGGCGAATGGCGGCCCCCTCTGTGTTCTCGATGCCCCTGAAGATCGTCTCCATCTTCTCCATGGCCGAGGTGGCGGATGTGGCGCCCCTCTGCACCATGGAGTTCACCCTCTGCGAGGCGTTCGCGCTCTCCGTAACCCGGTCCGCGACGTCGTCGGCGAGCTCTGCCATGGCCTTCACGGTGTGGGAGGCGTCGCCTATGTGGTTTGCCTGTTCGAGTGCGCCGTTAAAGATGTCGGAGGCGCCGGATATGACGTGCTTCGAGGTCTCGTGCCCCCTGGCCACCACGGAAGAGAACGATTCCTGGGCCTCGGAGAGGTCCGAGGCGGTCGTCTTTATCTGCGTTACGAGGGTTTTGAGGCTCTCGGACATGAGGGACACCGCCCGGGCGAGCTCCGCTATCTCGTCCTTTATGAGCCTGGCCTCGCCTGAATCCAGCTCGCCCGAGCCGGAAAGGTCGCCCCTGCTTATCTTGCCGGCTATGGCGGCGATGCGGTTGAAGTCCCGGGTGAAGTTCCGTGTAAAGACAGAGCCCAGGACGAGCCCGGTGAGGATTGCTACGAGGAAGCTCAGCGGCTGCTTCATCCACTCGGCTACTTCGAGCTTTTCAACGAGGCCCGGGACAAAGGCAGCGGCCGCGACCACGGCGATGAAGCCGAGTATGAACTTGTATCCTATGGGTATCCTTATGGCCAGCACCCGCCTTTCTCCGGTTTCGGCGGTATTATATGTCTCTTTCAAATCCATTGTCAATCCGCAAGCGTTTTCCGGTATTTCGGACGGCCCTGCCGTTTGCTTTAGTCTCCCGGGCCGCCCTTTCAGAAGTGCTCGAAGCCCTCTTTTGCGAGCGCTGCCGGGCTCCCCTTTTCGTCAAGGACGGTGACAGCCCTCCTCGCGCCCCTGCCGGGCACTATCCTCCCTATGGGCGTGAACGGGAGCGAGAGCCTTTTTGAGAGGCCGGAAAGCCTTTTGAGGCTGCTTTCAGGAGAGGTGAAGAGGAGCTCATAATCCTCGCCGCCCGTGAGGGCGAGCAGAAGGGCGCGCCGCCGCCCGTGTTTTTCGCCGAACTTCAATAGCTCGTCAGACACAGGGAGCGAGCCCAGGTTTACGACCGCGGCCCTGCCGCTCTCGATGCAGAGCCTTTTAAGGTCAAGGGCAAGCCCGTCGCTCAGGTCCATCATCGACGTTGCAAGCCCGGCGGAAGCAAGGGCCTTCCCGGCCCTGAGGCGCGGCTCCGGGTCGAGGTGCCTGGCAACGGATTTTCTGTAAGGCCCTCTTCCCGCCGATTTCCCGCGCTCTCCGAGCGCCCACAGGCCCAGGGCCGATGAGCCGAGCTCGCCGGTTACGAATACGAGGTCCCCGGCCCGGGCCCCCTTTCTGTACACGACCTCGCCAGCCGGCGCCTCCCCGAAGACGGTCGTCGTGACTGTTATGCCTCGCCGCGACCTTGCCGTGTTGCCGCCTGCAAGCAGGCACTTCCACCGCCTTCCGGCGTCCGCAAGGCCGTCATAGAGGCCGTCGACGAACCTCTTGTCCGTCTCCGGCGGGAGCGCGATCGAGACGAGGAAGAAAAGCGGCTCCCCGCCCATGGCGGCTATGTCCGAGAGGGATATCGAAAGGGCCTTTCTGCCTAAAAGGCGGGGAGGGGTGTAGCTCCTCTTGAAGTGGGTGTCCTCGATAAGGACGTCGGTGGTGGCAAGGAGGGCCCTTCCGCCGACCTCCCTCATGACGCAGGCGTCGTCGCCGATGCCCTTCGCAAGACGCGCGTGCCTTACGACCGACCTCTTTGCGATGAGTTTTATGAGCGCGTCCTCGCCTATGTCCTTGAGGCGCATCCGGCTTTTCAGGCCCTTGCCTGCTTTCTGCCCGCGGGCCTGGCCTTTCTCGGCCCGGTTTTTCTCCCGCCGGGGAGCTTGTGCTTCCTGAACACGACCTTCAGGACGTCGTCCATGTGCTTGACGAAGATGAATTTTATCTTCTTCCTTATGTCCTTGGGTATGTCCTCTATGTCTTTCTTGTTCCGCTCGGGTATTATGACGTTCGTTATCTTGGCCCGGAGCGCGGCAAGGCACTTCTCCTTTATGCCGCCTACGGGCAGGACCCGGCCCCGTAACGTTATCTCGCCGGTCATGGCGATCCCCTTATCCAGCGGGGTCTGCGTGAGCGCCGATATGAGGGAGGACGCCATGGTTATGCCGGCTGACGGACCGTCCTTTGGTATGGCGCCCGATGGCACGTGGATGTGTATGTCGAGGTCCTTGTAGAAGTCGGGCTTGAGGCTGAAGAGGTCGGCCCTCGACCGGGCGTATGAGAGGGCCGCGTGCGCGCTCTCCTTCATGACGTCCCCGAGGTGGCCCGTAAGCGTGAGCTGCCCCTTGCCGTTCATTATGGTGGACTCTATGTGGAGTATCTCGCCTCCGACCGGGGTCCACGCAAGGCCTGTTGCGACCCCCACTTCCTCGGACTCGTGCTCGGTTTCGGGTAGGAACTTGGGTATGCCCAGGAACTCCTGTACGAGCTTCGGCGAGACGGTCGTAAGGGTGGATTTGCCGGAGGCGACCTTCTTCGCGACCTTCCTGCAAAGGGAGGCTATCTCGCGCTCCAGGTTCCTGAGCCCCGCTTCCCTCGTGTACTGGGATATTATCTTCTTTACGGCCTCGTCCTGGATGGTTATGAGCTTCCTGTTCAGGCCGTGCTCCTTTATCTGGCGTGGCACGATGAATTTCCGCGCTATCTCGAGCTTCTCCTCCTCGGTGTAGCCCGGCAGGTTAAGGAGTTCCATCCTGTCGAGGAGCGGCTCAGGTATGGGGTCGGTCATGTTGGCCGTGGTTATGAACATCACCTTCGAGAGGTCGAACGGGAGGTTCAGGTAATGGTCGCTGAAGGCGTAGTTCTGCTCCGGGTCCAGCACCTCGAGCAAGGCAGAGGACGGGTCGCCCCTGAAGTCCATGCCAATTTTGTCTATCTCGTCCATCATGAAAACGGGGTTGTTGGTGCCCGCCTGCTTTATGCCCTGTATTATGCGCCCCGGGAGCGCGCCGACGTAGGTACGCCTGTGGCCCCTTATCTCGGCCTCGTCCTTTATGCCGCCGAGCGATATCCGGACGAAGTTCCTGCCCATTGCCCTGGCTATGGAGCGGCCGAGCGAGGTCTTTCCGACCCCCGGGGGGCCCACGAAGCAGAGTATCGGCCCCTTCGTCTTTGGCTGGAGCTTCCTTACGGCCAGGTACTCGAGTATCCTCTCCTTGACCTTTTCGAGGTCGTAGTGGTCGGTATCGAGCACCTTTCTGGCCTTCTCGATATCGAGCGTGTCCTTGGTCTGCTTCGCCCAGGGGAGGTCCACCAGCCATTCGAGATAGGTGCGTATAAGCGCGGCCTCCGCCGCGTCCGGGTGCATCATCTCGAGCCTGTCGAGCTGCTTGGTCGCCTCCTTCTCCACATCCTGGGGCATCCGGGACTTCTTTATCTTGTCCCTGAACTCCTCGAGCTCCTCGGAGGGCTCCTCTATGTCGCCGAGCTCGTTCTTTATGGCCCTCATCTGCTCGCGGAGATAGTACTCCCGCTGGCTCTTGTCCATCTCCTCCTTGGCCTGGGACTGGATTTTCACCTGCATCTGGGCGACCTGGAGCTCCTTGACGAGGTACTCGTTCACCTTCTCGAGCCTCTTGACCGGGTCGAGCGTTTCGAGCACCGACTGGGCCTCGTCGATCTTGAGGCCGAGGTTCGCGGCCACGAGGTCCGCCATCCTGCCGGGGTCGGCTATGTTGTCGAGGACCATCATGACTTCCTGGAAGACGACCTTGCCGAGCGTCGCGAGCTTCTCGAGCTGCTCCCTCACGGTCCTCATCAGGGCCTCGACCTCGAGCGAGAGATCGGCCTCGTGCCGCTCCTCCACCTTTTCGAGCGCCACAAGGTAGTTGGGCCTGGTCTGGGCGAAGGAGGTGATGTTGCCCCTGCTGAGGCCCTGGACCAGTATCTTCACCCTGCCGTCCGGGAGCTTGAGCATCCGCATTATCATGCAGACCGTGCCGGCCCTGTATAGGTCCTCGGGGTCCGGGTCCTCCTTGG
This sequence comes from Deltaproteobacteria bacterium UBA5799, assembly GCA_002418185.1. Classification (GTDB taxonomy): domain Bacteria; phylum Desulfobacterota; class GWC2-55-46; order GWC2-55-46; family GWC2-55-46; genus UBA5799. Next base: position 5,050 of record DIDN01000123.1, on the reverse strand, counting down.
AAATGTCCTTCTGGGTCGCCGTGAAGACGAGCCGGTCCTTCGTAAGCGCCGCGTCCACGGCGTTTATGGAGCGCTCCCGGCCCACGAAAAGAGGCACTATCATGAAAGGGAATATTACAACGTCCCTTACCGGCAGGAGCGGCAGTACGTCGGGTATCTCGAGCTGCTGCTCCTCTTCTTCTCTTTTATCTTCTGGCATGAATGGTCTACTCTCCTTTAAATGGATTCCACCGGCACCTTTTTCGTTGCGCTCCTCTTGTCCTGGACCCTCGGCAGAATTACGCGGAGGATGCCGTTCCTGAATACCGCCCTTGCCCTGGCCGAGTCAACGGGGTAGGGAAGGTCTATGGCCCGGAAGAGCCTGCCGAAGGACCTCTCCATGCAGACGTAGTTTATCTTGTCCTCCTCGAAGCACTCGAACTTGACCGATTTGACGATGAGCTTGTCCCTGGACATGGTAAGGTCTATGTCTTCCCTCCTCACGCCCGGGAGCTCGACCTTTATGACGAGCTCCTCCCGGGTGGCGAACATGTCAAGGGCGGGCATGTGGGTTATGGGCTCGGGCCTGAAAAAGCTCTCGCCCTCGTCCATGCAGTCGAAAAGGAAGCGGTTAAGGTGCTCGGTCTTTATCGGCGTCTTCGTAGGTTTTTTGGAGAATTTGGCCATAAGTATCTCAAGGTGTCTTAAGACTATGCCTCTTTACGAGGCGACGGCCGGCGGCGGCCCCGTAATCAGAGCTTGAGGCCTTTGAGGAACTTCCTGAGGTCGCCTCGGAGCTCGGGGCGCTTTAGCGCAAGCGAGACGTTCGCCTTGAGGAACCCGAGCTTGTCTCCCGCGTCGTATCTCGTGCCCTCGAACTCGAGCGCGTATACGTCCTGGCTCCTCAAGAGTATCCTGAGGGCGTCCGTAAGCTGGATCTCTCCGCCTTTTCCGGGCTTCGTCTCTTCGAGCGCCGGGAATATGCCGGGAGTAAGGATGTACCTGCCTATTATCGCGAGGTTCGAAGGCGGGTTGGACTTGGGCTTCTCCACAAGGTCCAGCACCTTGTAGATGCCCGGGGCCACCTTCTGCCCCTTTATCACCCCGTACATATGTGCCTGGTTCCTCGGGACCTTCTGCACGGCAAGGACCGAGGTGCCGAACTTGCGGTTGACCTCGATCATCTGCTTCATGACAGGGACCCTGGAATCAATTATATCGTCTCCGAGGAATACGGCAAACGGCTCGTTGTTTATGAGGTTCTTCGTTATGCCGATGGCGTGGCCGAGGCCGAGGGGCTTTTTCTGCCGCGTGTACGCGAAATGGACGAGCCCGGAGACGTCCTCTATCATCCGGAGGAGCTCGTTCTTTCCCCTCTCCTGGAGGAGCTTCTCAAGCTCGAACGAGGTGTCGAAGTGGTCCTCTATGGCGGTCTTCCCCATGCCCGTTACGATGACTATCTCCGAAAGCCCGGAGGCCTTCGCCTCCTCGACGCCGTACTGTATGAGCGGCTTGTCTACGAGCGGGAGCATCTCCTTGGGGATGGCCTTTGTGGCCGGAAGAAACCTGGTGCCGAAACCGGCAGCCGGAAAAACCGCTTTCTTAAGCCTCATATCCTACCTTGTTCGAGCGCCCGTCCCGGTCCGCGCCGGCCCCCGGTCGGATTTAATTTGATTGTTTTCAGGTCAGAAAAATATAACGCGGTTCAGGACAGTTGGCGATGGTTTTGAAGGAGCCGGGGCTTGCCATTGAGGGATGATAATAAGTTTTTCCTTATAAGTCAAGGGGCTGTCAGGAAAGCGGGGTAAGCCCGGCGTACTTTACCGCGAGCTTCTTAAGGCCCGAGGAACTGAAGTTCACGGTCACCTTCATGTCCTGGCCGGAGCCGCTCCGCTCCCTTATGACGCCCACCCCGAAGCTCGGGTGCGAGACCTTCATGCCCACCCTCCAGGAAAGAGGCCCTCCGGCGTCCTCGCCGGGGCCGCACGGGAAGTCCTCTGGCGAGTAGTAGACCTCGTTGGGCGCCGCGTGGACCGCTTTCCGCTCCCGGGCCTCCCCGTTCAGGAACGTTATGCGGCCCGGGGGGATCTCGTCGATGAACCTCGAACGGGTCTGGTACCTCGACTCGCCGTAAAGGGACCTGGCGGCGGATGAGTAGAGGTATAGCTCCTCCTTGGCCCTGGTCATGCCGACGTAGCAGAGCCGCCTCTCCTCCTCAAGCCCCTCCGGGTCGTCTATGCTCCGGGAGTGCGGGAATATGCCCTCCTCCATGCCGGAGAGGAAGACGAGCCTGAACTCGAGTCCCTTTGCCGAGTGGAGCGTCATGAGGGTGAGCTTGTCTGACTTTTCCTCGTAGGAGTCCATGTCGCTTATGAGCGCTACCTGGTCGAGGAATTCCGGCAGACCGGCCCCGGGGTTGGCGGCCTCGAAGTCCTTTATGGCCGAGATGAACTCGAAGATGTTCTCAAGCCTCTCGGATGCCTCGTCCGTGCCCTCGTCCTGCCACATGGCCATGTAGCCCGAGTCCTCGAGGAGACGCAGCGCAAGCTCGTTCAGCGGGAGCTTACCGAGCCCGGACCTGAAGGCGTCGGAGGCGTCGAGGAACTGGCGCAGTCTGGTCTTACCGAGGAGCCCCCTTCCCAGGGCCGTTCTTGTGGCTTCGAGGAGCGGCACCCCGAGCTCGTCCGCTATCGCTATTATCCTGTCGAGGGTTGCCTTGCCCACTCCCCGGGCCGGCCTGTTAATGATGCGCTGGAGGCTTATGGAGTCGGCGGGGTTGGCCAGGACCCGTATGTACGCGAGCGCGTCCCTTATCTCCATCCTGTCGTAGAACCTTGTCCCGCCGACGATGGTGTAGGGTATGCCCTCCCTTATGAGGAGTTCCTCGAACACCCTGGACTGGGCGTTCGTCCTGTAGAAGACAGCAGCGTCCCTGTATGAGACGCTCCGGTCCTCGCTCATCCTCGACTTAAGGCGCGAGAGCACACGCCGGGCCTCGTCGTACTCGTCCCTGGCCTCCTCGTGCGCGAGCGGGTGGCCTTCGCTGTTCTCGGTCCAGAGGGTCTTTTCCATCCTCCGCCGGTTCCGCTCTATGACCGAGTTGGCCGCAGAGAGTATGTTGGCGGTCGAGCGGTAGTTCTGCTCGAGCCGGAGGACCGTGGAATCCGGGTAGTCCTTCTCGAAATCCAGTATGTTCGATATGTCGGCGCCGCGCCAGCCGTATATGGACTGGTCCGGGTCGCCGACGGCAAGCAGGTTCCTGTGCCCCGAGGCCAAAAGGCCCGTAAGCGTGTACTGGGCCTTGTTCGTGTCCTGGTACTCGTCGACGAGTATGTAGCGGAACCGGTTCCTGTACCTATCCAGCACCGGCACGTTCCGCCGGAAGAGGTTTATGGGCTCGCATATGAGGTCGCCGAAGTCCAGGCATCCCATCTCGCGGAGCTTTTTCTGGTATCTGGCGTAGACCTTTGCAATCCTCTCGGAGAAGAAGTCGTTCACAAGTGAAGCGTACTCCGAGGGCCCGATGTTCTCGTTCTTTGCCTGGTTTATGCGGGCGAGGACGGATTTCGGAGGCGTGACCTTCTCGTTAAGGTCAAGCTCCCGGAGGACCTCCTTTACAAGGGCCAGCTGGTCGTCGTCGTTGTAGACCGTGAGGTCGGAAGCGAGCCCGGCGGCCCTGCTTTCTTTCCTCAGGAGCCGGAGCCCCAATGAATGGAAGGTGCCGAGCCATACGGAGCGGGCGTTTCCGCCGATGGTCCTTTCGAGGCGCTCGCGCATCTCCCCGGCGGCCTTGTTCGTGAAGGTCACGGCAAGTATATTGTCAGGGGAAACGCCGGTTTTCGCTATTAAATAGGCTATCCGAGATGTAAGGACTCTGGTCTTGCCGCTCCCGGCCCCGGCCAAAATGAGGAGCGGCCCGTCGCCGAATGTAACGGCCTCCATCTGGGTGGGGTTGAGGGATTTTAAAAAGGGCATATTATTGTTTTCTGAGAAATGCTGTCATTCTGAGCGAAGCGAAGAATCTCAGGATTGAGCCTGGCTATGATATCCTTTTAAGTTAACACAAAGGCGGGGGGAGGGCAACGGGAAGAAGGAGGGTGAGGGTAGGAATTTTAATTTTTGCTTAGAAAATACCAAAGTTTATTTTCGACCTTAGCAGGGTCTTTGGTCCAGCATTCCCATATAATTAGTACATTCCAACCAAGAGCTTCCAACTGCTTTATATTTTTTTTATCACGCTCGCGATTTGATTTTCGCTTCTTTTCCCAAAAAACAGAATTCGTCATTGGTTTTACGCGCCCCAATTTGCAATTGTGCATGTGCCAGAAGCAACCGTGAACCAAGAGTATTTTACTAAGTTTGGGAAAAACAATATCGGGTTTGCCTGGAAGTCCTTTTTTGTGCAAACGATATCGAAAACCCATTGCGTGAATTATCTTCCTGACAACCAACTCGGGCTTGGTATTCTTGCCTTTAATGCTCGCCATGCATTTTCGTCGCTGTTCAGGTGTTAAAACATCAGCCATTTAGGAGAGCACTCTTTTTATTTTTTGTATAAAGGAATCAAGAGTAGTGATTTGAATTGAAGTACCTGTCGGATATTGTTTGTGAATAGGTTTTGGCACTATAAGAGACACATTGCTTTTATGCATTTCTCTCAATTGGTTAACGGATATTCCCTGCTGAATTGTAAGAATATGCTTATGAGGAATGCGTTTTGCCTCATTCAGAACCTGTCGCCATCTGTCTTTGCAGGTCGTTTTGATACCTACCATGAATAATTTTGAGAGTGGAAATTTGGGATTTTTATATTGAGTTCTGCTAGGAATAATAATGTCTGGTTTGCCATCGACATCTGGTCTCATTTCAAAAGGTATNNCATTATTCTGGCCGCAGTTGATAAAAAGTCCTCGACTGATTCGAAAAGACGATTTATGTCTCTTTGACAAAGGCAGCGTTCAGCAAGCCTGAATAACTTATATTCGGCACTCATAAAATCGAGCAATTGATGGTCAGGTGTTCTGTCTTTAAAAGTTTTTATGCAATTCAATAACGCAAAACGCGTTTTTTC
>DIDN01000012.1 GCA_002418185.1 Deltaproteobacteria bacterium UBA5799 | reverse complement strand
CCCGAGCAAGACCTTGAGGGAGATGGCGCTCCTGTATTCGGGTTTCAGGGAGCGGGCCATATTCGGCCTCCAGCTTACGATCGACAGGGACCTGACCCTCAGCGAGATACTATACAGGAAGACCGAGGTCATACGCCGCCAGCTCGAGGTCGTGATGGACCAGTTCAACCGGAACAGGGTCGAGATCGCCTACGGCACGGCGTCGTTCCTGGACGGCAGCACGATGGAGGCGCGGGGAGAGGGGGGTAGCGGGGAGGTCTTCAGGGCCGGGGTCATAGTGCTGGCGCCCGGATCGAGGCCCGCGCGTCCACCTGAGGTCCCTTTCGATTCGGGCCACATCTACGACAGCGACACCGTCCTGAAGCTCGACAGGATCCCACGGAACCTGACGATAATCGGCGCCGGCGTGATTGGCTGCGAGTACGCCTGCATCTTCGCCGCCCTCGGCGTGAAGGTCAACCTCGTGGAGAAAAAGAAGCGGCTCCTGAACTTCGTTGACGAGGAGGTGGCGGAAAACCTCACCTACAGGATGAGGCACTCGGGCGTTACCATGAGGCTCGACGAGGAGGTGGTCGATATCGCGGTAGAGGCCCCGGGGAGAGTGGTTACGCGCCTGAAGAGCGGGAAGATGCTCGTCTCGGAGAAGCTCCTGTACACCATGGGGAGGACCGGCAATTCCGACACCCTCAACCTCGGCGCGGCGGGGCTGAAGGCCGACCCAAGGGGGCTCATATCCGTGGACGAGGACTTCCAGACGACAGTCCCGCACATCTACGCCATAGGCGACGTCATAGGCTTCCCGTCACTCGCCTCCACATCGATGGAGCAGGGGAGGAGGGCCGTCTGCCACGCGTTCCACAAGGAGGGGATAACCTGCGAGCTCCCGGGGCTTGTGCCTTACGGCATCTACACCATACCCGAGATAGCGATGGTCGGGGAGACCGAGGAGAGCCTGATGCTCAAGGGGGTGCCATACGAGACCGGCTCCGCATACTTCCACGAGGTGGCCAGGGGGCAGATAATAGGCGACACGCACGGGATGCTCAAGCTCATCTTCGATAGGAGTACGAGGCGGCTCCTGGGCGTCCATATCGTCGGCGAGCGCGCAAGCGAGCTCATCCACCTCGGCCAGGCGGTCATGTGCTACGGCGGGCCAATAGACTACTTCAAGGACGCCGTATTCAATTACCCGACCCTTTCGGACGCATACAAGGAGGCCGCCCTGAACGGCCTTAACAAGCTCTGAGCGGCCCCTGGCCCTGCTGTCCTTGACATGTCCCTGCCTGCGGGCAATACTTAAAGAAAAACCGAACCGGTCTCAAAAAAAACGGTGCTTGATGAGGCTAGTGAGCGACTCGGGATCTCTCGTATACATACCGGCCGGCAGGGTCAGGCTCGAGGGCGCGCTTTCCGTCCCGGACGGCGCCGAGGGACTCGTCCTTTTTGCGCACGGGAGCGGCAGCTCGCGGCACAGCCCGAGGAACAACTATGTTGCCGGGGTGCTCCGGAAATCCGGGCTCGCAACACTCCTCATGGACCTCCTGACGAGGGACGAGGACATCGACTACGAGACCAGGTTCGACATAGGCCTCCTTGCGGAAAGGCTCGACGCGGCTACATCCTGGCTCTCGGAAGAGGACTCGACAAGGCGCCTGAGGACAGGGTACTTCGGCGCGAGCACCGGTGCCGCGGCTGCCCTCATGAGCGCGGCAAGGGCCGGAGACGCCATCGGAGCGGTCGTATCCAGGGGAGGCCGGCCGGACCTCGCGATGGACGCCCTCGCCGGGGTCAGTTCCCCGACGCTCCTTATCGTGGGCGGAAGGGACGACATCGTGATAGAGCTCAACAGGAAGGCCTACCAGAGGATAGCGGCTGAGAAGGAGATGGTCATAGTACCCGGGGCAACCCACCTTTTCGAGGAGCCGGGCGCGCTGGAGGAGGTCGCAAGCCTCGCGGCCAGGTGGTTCAAAAAATACCTCAAGCCCCTTAAAAGGTAACTTCCATTCATCCGCATGTCCTTTCTTGGCATCATTACCGTGGAAACCGGCGCGAAAAGGTTGCGGTCCGCCGTTTTTGCGAGTAAAATCCCTGATGGCGCCCTCACACTGCCTTCATTTCACAAGGAAGAAGATGCTACCCAGGCTCGCGCACATATCCTTACTGCTACTTGCGGCCCTTCTCCTACCGTCCTCCCTTTACGGGGAAACGCTCGCTACCGTCCGCCTCGATGTCCCGGACAAGTTCAGAAAAGGAGTATTCAGCCATGAAAGGGCCATTAAGGCCCTTCCCGGACTGAAGGTGTCGGTATACGCCGCCGGGGTCCCGGGGGCCCGGTTCATGGCAATAAGGGACGACGGAGTGATATTCCTGAGCTCGCCTTCCGAGGGCAATGTCTTGGCCCTGCCGGACAGGGACGGCGACGGCGTGGCCGACGAGGTCGTCGTATTCGCCAGGAACCTCAAGAGGCCGCACGGCCTCGCCTTCAGGGACGGCACCCTCGTTGTGGCGGAGACCGGGAGCATCATCGCGCTCGAGGAAACGAAAGGCAACCTCAAGGCCGACGTAAAGAGGATACTCAGCCAGGACGTGCCCGCAGGCGGCGGGCACTGGACGAGGACAGTCGTCGTCGGGCCTGACGGCGCGCTGTATTTGTCGGCGGGTTCGAGCTGCAATGCCTGCCTGGAGGCGGACAGGAGGCGGGCGGCTGTCCTCCGATTCACGGACTCTAAGGCGGAGATATTCGCAACCGGCTTGAGGAATAGCGTTGGCATCGAGTTCCACCCGGAAACCGGCGAGCTATGGGGCGTTGACAACGGAAGGGACAGCCTGGGCGACGACGTCCCGCCCGAGGAGCTGAACCTGATAAAAGAGGGCGGGGACTACGGCTGGCCGTTCTGCTACGGCGAGCGGGTCCCAGACCCGGAGCTGGGGAGCCCTGAAAGGTGCAGGGACACAGTGCCTCCGGTGGCCAGGATGCAGGCCCATTCCGCGCCCCTGGGGATCGCCTTCGGCCACGGCCTGGATTTCCCGAAGGGATTAAGCGAGGCGCTCTTTATCGCGTTCCACGGCTCCTGGGACAGGGAGATACCGACCGGCTACAAGCTCGTCGCAATACCTTTCAGGAACGGCAGGCCTTCCGGCCCTCCGTTCGACATCGTGACCGGCTGGCTTGTGCGGGGAGAGGCCTGGGGGAGGCCTGTGGACGCGGTCGTGGGCAAGGACGGCGCGCTGTATCTGTCGGACGACAGGGCAGGGGCCGTGTACAGGATAACGTACTCGGGCAAGCCATGAACGCTCACTCTGAAAAAATTGATCTTTTCCCCGGACTCTGCGTCAGGCCCGGAATAAAAATGCTCACATATTCACATATATGCTCCGCTTTTAATTCCGGTCCTTCCTTGATTGCGGGAAAAATCTCAATTTTTAGATCGCCGCAAGGACGATTCCATCGTCGCCTCCGGCCCCTCAGAATGACATATTTCGGATTCCTTGAAGGGACTTAATCAACTGCTTGCCGGGCATCTTATAATCGCTATCCCCTCCTCTTGAAGAACGCCGCCGAAAGGGGCGGCAGGCTCACCTCGAGCGAAAAGGGCCTCTTGTGCGCCGGGACCTCTTCGGCGTCCGCGCCGCCCAGGTTCCCCTTGCCGCTCCCGCCGTAGACCTCGGAGTCGCTGTTTAAGACCTCATCCCACCGCCCGCCTTCAGGCACGCCCATCCTGTACCTCTCCCTGTATACAGGGGTAAGGTTGCAGACGACCAGCATCGTGTCTCGGGGGTCCCTGCCCTTACGGAGGAAGCTTATCACGCTGTTTTCCCAGTCGTGGAAGTCCACCCACTCGAAGCCGTCTTCCGAGAAGTCGAGCTCGTAAAGGGCAGGCTCGTTCCGGTAGAGGCGGTTAAGGTCCGCTACCCACCTTTTTACGCCCGCGTGGCAGTCATAGTCGAGCACGTGCCATTCGAGGCTCTCGTCGTGCGTCCATTCCCTTACCTGACCGAACTCCCCGCCCATGAAGAGGAGTTTTTTCCCGGGGTGCCCGTACATGTAGCCGTAGAGGAGGCGGAGGTTCGCGTGCTTCTGCCACTCGTCTCCGGGCATCTTCCCGATGAGCGAGCCTTTCCCGTGCACGACCTCGTCGTGCGAAAGGGGGAGTATGAAGTTCTCGGTAAACGTGTACCATATGCTGAACGTCAGCTGGTTGTGGTAGTACTTCCTGAATACGGGGTCCTTCGAGAAATACTTGAGGGTGTCGTGCATCCAGCCCATGTTCCATTTAATGCCGAAACCGAGGCCGCCGAGCCAGGTGGGCTTGGAGACCATGGGCCAGGCCGTGGACTCCTCGGCAAAGGTCTGCACGTCCGGGAACTCGTGGTATACGGCCTCGTTCAGGCGCTTAAGCAACCCTATTGCCTCGATGTTCTCCCTGCCGCCGTGCTCGTTGGGTATCCATTCGCCCTCCTCCCTTGAATAGTCGAGGTAGAGCATGGACGCTACCGCGTCCACCCTGATGCCGTCCACGTGGTACTTGTCGAGCCAGAAGAGGGCCGAGCTTATGAGGAAGGAGCGCACCTCGTGCCGCCCGTAGTTGAAGATGTAGCTCCCCCAGTCCGGGTGGAAGCCCTTCCTCGGGTCTGAGTGCTCGAAAAGGTGCGTGCCGTCGAAGTAGGAGAGGCCGTATTCGTCGCCCGGGAAGTGCGAGGGCACCCAGTCGAGTATGACCCCTATGCCGTTTTGGTGGAGGTAGTCGACGAGGAACATGAAGTCCTGCGGGGTGCCGAACCTGCTCGTCGGCGCGAAGTAGCCGAGGGTCTGGTACCCCCAGGAGCCGTAGAACGGGTGCTCCATCACGGGCAGGAACTCCACGTGCGTAAAGCCCGTCTCTTTTACGTACTCCGCGAGCTGGACCGCCATCTCGCGGTAGGAGAGGGACCTTTCGCCCTCCTCCGGGACCTTCCTCCACGACCCCAGGTGCACCTCGTATATGGAGATGGGCCTGTCGAGGGCGTTACGTTCTTTCCTCTTCTGCATCCATTCGCGGTCGCCCCATTCGTAGGAGAGGTCCCACACAACCGAAGCGGTCTTGGGCGGGCACTCCCAGTGGAAGGCGAAGGGGTCGCCCTTCTGCACCCTGTAACCGTGAAATCTCGATTTTATGAAATATTTATAGAGCGTTGAATGGCCTATGCCGGGGACAAAACCCTCCCATACGCCCGACCAGTCGTCCCTGACCTTGAGCTGATGCGACTCGTTGTTCCAGCCGTTGAAATCGCCCATGACCGAGACGGACTCCGCGTTCGGCGCCCATACGGCGAAATGGACGCCCTTTACGCCTTTCGACTCGGAAAGGTGCGCGCCGAGCTTGTTGTAGAGCTTGTAATGGTTCCCTTCCTTGAAGAAGTATATGTCGTGGTCGGTCACGTTGCTTGCGTCGTGGAGCACGTGTGTCGAAGTCGTTCCGTTCATGAGAAGAGCCAATCCCCCCTGGCGAAGTCGGTGCCTGGCGCCTGTAACGGCTTTCCCGGAAATCAGGCGGAGGCCCGGGTGCGGCATGAATAATATAGCACATTTCGTAGCTTTTTGAACGCTACAGGAAGCAATCGCGTATATGAGACCAGGGCGCCGCTTCCAATATAATGTTGAAATCAGCGGCAGTTTACATTATATTTTTTTATCCGTTATCGCTACCCTGGGGAAATATGGTACGGGGCTACCGCGCCCTGCTAAACTTGTATAATGGCAGAAAAGAAAAAGAAAGTCATCCTCGTATCGAATGACGACGGTATTCGCTCGGAAGGGATACTCAAGCTCGCCTCGGCGCTCCGCCGCGTGGGTACGGTCTACGTGGTCGCGCCTGACAGGGAAAAGAGCGCGGCAAGCCATTCCCTTACCCTCCACAGGCCCTTGAGGGTCGAGGGGGCCGGGCCGAGGATGTTCGCGATTGACGGCACCCCGACGGACTGCGTGACACTTGCCGTGAACGGCATACTTCCCGAGAGGCCCGACATAGTCGTCTCCGGCATAAACAAGGGCGGCAACATGGGCGAGGACGTCTCTTATTCCGGCACCGTGTCAGCGGCAATGGAGGGGACCCTGCTGGGCATACCGTCCATAGCCATGTCGCTCCTTGAGAACGACGGCTTTGACTTCGGTTTTGCCGCGGCCTTTGCCGCCAGGCTCGCAAGGCACGTGCTGAAAAAGGGGATGCCCAGGGACACCCTCCTCAATGTGAACGTCCCGCCGGAGCCGCCCAGGGGGTACAGGATTACGACCCAGGGCAAACGGTTCTTCAGCGACGCCGTGGTCGAGAAGGTCGACCCCAGGGGGAAGAAATACTACTGGATAGGCGGCGACCTGGAGAGGTGGGAAGGCGGCGTTGACGCCGACTTCAGGGCAGTGCAGGACGGCTACGTTTCGATAACGCCCATACACCTCGACATGACGAACTACCGCTCGCTTGCGGAGCTCCGGGGCTGGAAGATAAGATGAGAAAGGCCGGGGGCGCCCAGGCGGCGCTCAGGATAAAGCGCGACATATACGAGCGTTCGAGGCGGCACATGCTGGATACCCAGCTCATCCCCCGCGGCATAAGCTCCAGGGCGGTGCTCGACGCCATGCTGGCCGTCCCCAGGCACCTCTTCGTTGACGAGGCCCTTCATTCGCAGGCCTACTCCGACTACCCGCTCCCCATAGGCGAGAGGCAGACGATATCCCAGCCCTACATGGTCGCCTTCATGGCAGAGTCGCTCGGGCTTGCCGGGACGGAAAGGGTGCTTGAGATAGGCACGGGCTCCGGCTATCAGGCCGCCGTCCTGTCGCTCCTTGCCGGAAAGGTCTATTCGGTTGAGCGGATATCCAAGATAGCCGACAGGGCGCGCAAGCTCCTCGACAGCCTCCTTTGCCGTAACGTCGTCATAAGGGTCGGCGACGGCACAATGGGCTGGCCTGACGAGGCCCCGTTCGACGCGATAATCGTCGCCGCCGGTTCTCCCGAGGTGCCCCGGGCCCTCGTAGACCAGATGAAGCCGGGCGGGAGGCTCATAATACCCGTGGGCGGAGAGGAATCGCAGAAGCTTCTGAGGATTACCAGAAAGGCCGGGGGCGCAGCGACCGAAACGCTCGGCGCGTGCAGGTTCGTAAAGCTCATCGGCAAGGCCGGCTGGCAGGAAGAGAAGGGCCGTGCCTGACAGCCCGGCAAAAAGGCCCGTTATAGGAGTAATTGGCTACGGGCTTGAGGACGAATCCCTGAACGCGCTCGCTGAAGAGGCCGGGGCGCTCATTGCCGAGGCCGGGTGCGTCCTCGTAAACGGCGGCCTCGGAGGGGTCATGAGGGCGTCGGCAAAAGGGTGCAGGTCCAGGGGAGGGCTGACAGTAGGCATACTCCCGGGCCTCGACCCTGATGAAGCCAACGAGCATATCGAAATACCCGTACCCGCGGGCATGGGCGAGATGAGGAACGCGATCATCATAAGGGCCGCCTCCGCGCTCATCGCCATAGGCGGGGGCTACGGCACCCTCTCGGAGATTGCCCTCGCGCTCAAGGCCTCGAAGCCGGTCGTCGGCTTAAAGACCTGGGACATATCCGCCGAAGTAGTGAAAGCGGAAAGCCCCGTAGAGGCAGTTAGGCTCGCGCTAAAGGCGGGCGGCTTTTAGCCAGGCTGCTGAAAAAACCAATCTGCTGCGTCGTCTTCAAAATTCGTCATTGCGGCGTACAAACAAAGTACGCCTTATTCCTCATCTTTCGACTCCTTGCATCTTGAGCTTTTTGAGCGGCCTGAATAAGATTTTTGTTTTTTAGCAACTTTTAAGAATAAAAGAGTCCTGATGTTTTTTTTGAGCACTCCCTTCCACAGAGCCGTTTCAGCAGTTCTCCTCTTTTCGTTCGCGCTCTTTTCCTTCTCAGGCTGCGCCGGTCCGGGCGTATATCATACCGTCAAGAGAGGGGAGACCCTCTGGAGGATATCCAAGACCTACGGTGTAGAGCTGCAGGAGGTCGCCGAGATAAACAATATAAAGGACCCCACCGAAATAAAGGCGGGCGCCAGGATATTCATACCCGGGGCCGCGAAGGTAAGGAAGGTCGTGCCATACAAGCCGCCCGCCTCGGGCCGAGAGGAGGAGACTGGCCGGATAGTGGTGGAAAAGGGGAGGTTCATCTGGCCAGTGGAGGGAAAGGTCATCTCTCAGTTCGGCATGAGGAACGGGGTGCGCCACGGCGGCATGGATATAAAGGCCGAGGACGGCACGCCCATCGTAGCCGCAGAATCGGGCGAGGTCGTCTTCGTGGACTCCAACATGCGCGGGTACGGGAGGATCATAATACTTAAGCACGCTGGCGATTTTTATTCCGTCTATGCGCATAACAGGGAAAACCTTGTAAGCCACGGTGAAAAAGTTGAAAAGGGCACCCGCATAGCCACCGTCGGGCGCTCCGGGAACGCCTCAACGCCGCACCTCCACTTTGAAATCCGTCAGGGCAAGACCGTAAGGAACCCGCTTTTTTTCTTGCCATAGCCTGAGAATTGTTGTAAAAGGTGTAAAACCGGAAACGCAACCTGATAATGCTTCTTTGTCCCGGACTAATCCTTAAGGGAAGGGGTAGAGGCCGTATGGAGAAGCATGAAGGCTCAAATCCGGGCACTTTCATCAGGAGGCACACCCGGGACGGCAGCGAAGGTTCGGAAGGCTTTTCAACCGATTCTGTAAAGTTCTACTTCAATACCATCAAGAAGTTCCCGCTCCTCAAGCCCGCCGAAGAGAAGCTCCTCGCAAAAAGGATAATGAAAGGCGACCAGGACGCGAGGCGCCGCATGATAGAGGCGAACCTCAGGCTCGTGGTCAATATCGCCAAGAAGTACATGAACAGGGGTTTTCCCCTGCAGGACCTCATCGAGGAAGGCAACATCGGGCTTATAAAGTCCGTCGAGAGGTTCAGGGCGTCTAAGGGCTGCAAGTTCTCCACCTACGCGACCTACTGGATAAAACAGTCCATCGAGCGGGCCATTGCCAACCAGGGGAACGTCGTGCGGCTGCCTATCCATGTGACTGCGGACATATCGAAGCTCTGCCGGGCGACAAGGGAGCTCACGATGGCCCTGAGCAGGGAGCCTGACTTCTGCGAGCTTGCCGAGCGGACCGGCTTTTCCGGGAGGTATGTCAAGAAGCTCGACTCCATAGGCAAGAAGAGCTATTCGCTCGAAGCCGCGCTGCCGGACGGCAGCGAGCAGTCGCTCCTTGACAGGCTCGAGGACCCTGCCGCACTTCCGCAGGTCGACCTCCTCGACTGCAAGCGCAAGGCCGAGAGGGTGAACGCGTGGCTATCTTCCCTGGACGAGCACGAGCGGAGCGTCATAAAACTCAGGTTCGGCATAGGGAACGGCGGCCCCGAAACACTCGAAGCCATAGGCAGGGCCTTCGGCGTTACCAGGGAGAGGGTGCGCCAGATAGAGGTAAAGGCCCTGGGTAAATTGAAGAGCCTCGCCAGGGACAGGGACAAGGTAGCTTCCCTTGATGCCCTCTGAGCTTTTGTGTTAAGATGACCCGCAAGCGACAACCAGACCAACGCCAAGGAGACTCAGAATGGTAGACCAGCTCAAGCAGGCCATCCGCGACGTGCCGGATTTTCCGAAGAAGGGGATACTCTTCAAGGACATAACGACCCTCTGCAAGGACGCGTCGTCTTTCCAGCGCATGGTGGACCTGATGGGCCACAGGTACGTGGGTAAGCGCATTGACCTCGTGGTGGGCATAGAGGCCCGGGGGTTCGTCGTGGGCGCCGCCCTCGCTTACAAGCTCGGGGCAGGGGTTGTACTGGTGAGGAAACCCGGCAAGCTCCCTCACAAGACCCACAAGGCGAGCTATTCGCTCGAGTACGGCACAGACAGCCTCGAGATCCACCAGGACGCGATAGAGCCGGGGCAGAACGTCGTGATTGCCGACGACCTCCTCGCGACCGGCGGGACGGCGGCGGCGGTCGCCGGGCTTGTGAACAGCATGGGGGCCAACATCGTCGAGTGTTCTTTTATAGTCGAGCTCAACGAACTCAAGGGCAGGGAGAAGCTCGCGCCGCACCCCGTCTACTCTCTACTCTCTTACTGAGGCATCCGGGCCGGGCTTCCAAAGCCCCGCCTTTACCGTCGGTTCACTCATATTCGGCTCTTCGACAGGGCAGGGCTTCCAGGCCGCTGCCCATTATTTATGCCTCCATTCGACCCTGTGCCGGGGACCATACTTTTAGCGGTCTTTGCGCTCATCGCCGTCCGGCAGGTGGGCACCCTGAGGCTCGCCATCTGGCAGATAATGCTCGGCGGCGCGCTTGCCGCCCTCCTTTCGGGCTCGATAGGGCCGCGGCGCGCTCTCGCCTCCATAGACCTCGATGTAATGGTCTTCCTCTTCGGCATGTTCGTCGTGGGCGAGGCCATGGTCGAGAGCAGGTATCTCCACCACCTCGGCGACAGGCTCTTCAGGAACGCAAGGAGCGCGAGCGCCCTGATAGCATACGTACTCTTCCTGATGGCCTTCTTCTCGGCAATCCTCATGAACGATACCGTTGCCATAATAGGCGCCCCGCTTATGCTGTCGTTTGCGGCAAAATATAATATCCGACCTAAGCTATTGCTTCTAACGCTCTGTTTTGCGATAACTTTAGGGAGTGCCGCAAGCCCCATAGGCAACCCCCAGAACCTCCTCATTGCGCTCCACGGCCATATTGCCAACCCGTTTGTGACCTTTTTCAAGTACCTGGCTGTGCCGACCGCCGTCAACCTCGTCATCGCATTCCTTGTCCTGAGGCTCTCCTTCAGAAGGGAGTTCCATGCCGTGAGGCTGCTGCACCCGCCGGAGGATGTCCGCGACAGGCCGCTTGCCGGTCTTTGCAGGCTGTCGCTGGCCGTCATCCTCGTGATGGTCGCCCTGAAGGTAGGCTCCGTGTTCCTCGGACTCGACCCGGGGCTTAAGCTCACCCATATAGCGCTCGCGGCGGCGGCCCCGCTACTGGTCTTGAGCCCAGGGCGCTTCAGTATACTGAGGAACGTGGACTGGCGCACCCTCGTCTTTTTCGCGTCCATGTTCGTGCTGATGGCGAGCGTCTGGGACTCGGGGCTCATACAGCGGCTTGCGGCCGGGTGGTCCGGGGCCGGGTCGCACGGCTCGATACTGGCCCTGAGCGTGCTTTTAAGCCAGCTCCTCTCCAACGTCCCCTTTGTCGCGCTCTACCTCCCTGTACTCGACGCGGCAGGGGGCACCGCAGCCGACCTCATGGCCCTTGCCGCCGGGAGCACCATTGCAGGCAACCTCCTCATTCTCGGCGCTGCGAGCAATATCATAGTCATACAGAATTCAGAGAAAAAGGGGGGCGAAGGCATCTCCTTTCTCGACTTCGCCAGGGTGGGCGTGCCGCTTACCATAGCCAATGCCGCCGTGTACTGGGCCTGGTTCGAGCTCATCCACCGCATACCCGCTTGACAAAACCCTTTTTTCAGCTATCGTGAGTAAAAAATCGGACGGGGTTTCTCAAATGAGCAAAGATATCGAGAAAGTGCTCCAGGAACTCAAGGAGAGAAGGGACAACCTGGATATCGCCATACGCATACTCCAGGGCGAGGTGAAGGAGACGAGGCCCGTTAAGCGGCGCGGCAGGCCGAGAAAGAAAAAAGCAGCGGCTCAGCAGGGCTGAATGGGTCCCGGTGGACCAAGGCTTCGGCA
Source organism: Deltaproteobacteria bacterium UBA5799 (assembly GCA_002418185.1). Taxonomy (GTDB): domain Bacteria; phylum Desulfobacterota; class GWC2-55-46; order GWC2-55-46; family GWC2-55-46; genus UBA5799. Next base: position 10,145 of record DIDN01000012.1, on the reverse strand, counting down.
GCGGTCCTTCAGGAACTCAAGTCAGATCACTTCCATAAGCACGCATTTCAGGTACTCGGTCTCCGGCACCGCGAGCGAGACCGGGTGGTCTTTTGCCTGCGAGCGCACTTCTATTATACGGGCCTGCCTTCCGCCCTTTTTCGCGGCAGCGCGGAGCATGTCGAGGAACGCGGCCCTGTCCACGTGGTAAGAGCATGAGGACGTGGCAAGGAGGCCGCCCGGGCGAAGAAGCCTCATGCACGCGGCGTTCGTCTCGGTGTAGGCCTTGAGCCCTTCGGCTGTCCTGGCCTTTGATTTCACGAAGGCCGGCGGGTCGAGCACGACGGCATCATATCTTTTTTGCGCCGTTGCCTCCTCCCTCATGAATTCGAAGACGTCGGCCTTTATGAACTCGCACCTTTCCGAGAGGCCCGAGAGGGATGCGTTCCTCCTGGCCTGGCCGATTGCGTAATCCGATGAATCGACACCCGTCATCCTCATGCCCGACCCGGCGAGCCGCATGCTCCACGCCCCGGTGTAGCAGAAGAGGTCCAGCCCGTCGCCCTCGCTTGCGAGGGAGGCGAAGGAATTCCTGTTCTCGGCCTGGTCGAGGAAAAAACCCGTCTTCTGCCCTGACATGGGGTCCACTTCGAGCACAGCCCCGTCCTCTTCGACCCTCGGCAGGGGGTCGATAGCGCCTTTCAGGACTTTTTTCTCAAGCGGCAGTCCTTCGAGCGAGCGGATGGAGCTGTCGTTTCTCAAAACTATCGACGAGGGGCTGAAGACGTCCTCGAGCGCTTCGATGACCATGTCCGAAAGGGCTTCCATGCCGAGGGTGAGGAACTGTAAGGACAGGCAGTCCCCGTACTTGTCCACAATGAGGCCTGGGAGGAAGTCGCTCTCGCTGTACACGGCCCTGAAGGAGTTTTTCTCCCCTATGACCCTCTTCCTGTATTCCAGGGCCGCGGTTATTCGCCTCTTGAAAAAGGCCGCGTCGATCTCTTCCCTTTTCCTGGTGAGTATCCTTATGGATATGAGGGACTGGGGGTTCACATAGCCTATGCCCAGGAAGTTCCCGTTCCTGTCGGTAAGCTCTACGAGCGAGCCTGGCGTGAAGTTCTTAGGGCTCGTGAAGAGCTCGTTCGAGAAGACCCACAGGTGTCCGCCGAGTATCCGGGTAATCCTGTTTACGGCAGCTATTTCCATTTCGACTCCCTGTAAAAGGCGTATTATAATCCGTCAAGCGGGAAAAGGCGCATCTCCGTCTTTTTGCGCAAGGACGGCCCGGCGCCGCCGGGTTGCAATTTTCGGGGTTATGGGAAAGACTTGATTATAGCCGGTTTTTGGGCAGGTACATATAAAAAAAGCAGAGGTGCCGAATGGCGGTTGAAAAGAGGCGCGAAGGCGGCGAGCCGGAGAGCATCGAGGTCATACTGAGGAACGGGCAGAGCCTGAAGCTCCGTCCCATACGCCCGACGGACAGGCAGAAGCTCAAGGACTTCTTCTACAGGCTCAGCCCGCGGACGAGATACCTGAGGTTCCAGTACGCCAAGGAGCACATAACCGATGAGGAACTCAAGTATTTCACCGAGGTGACCCCGCCTGCCAGGTACGCGTACGTGGCGGCCATAGGCGAGGCCGTGAAGGAGCAGATAGTCGCGGTCGCAAGGTGGGACTTGCTCCCCGGCACATCCAATGCCGAGGTGGCCTTCACCGTCGAGGACAATATCCAGCTCCACGGCATAGGCACGCTCCTCCTTGAGGAGCTGGCGAAAGCGGCCCTTACCTACAATATAACCCTTTTCAGGGCCCAGGTCCTCGAGGAGAACACCCGGATGCTCGAGGTCTTTGACGAGAGCGGGTTCAGGTTCAAGAAGGCCTTTTCAGAGGGCGTATACCATTACACCATCGACTTGAAGGACCAGGAGGAGTACTCGAAACGTCAGGCGTACAGGGAGCACATAGCCCGGAGCGAGGGAGTAAGGAAGCTCCTGAACCCCAGGCGCGTGGCCATTATCGGCGCCTCCAGGAGCCCCGAGAGCGTGGGCGGCGCGCTCTTCAGAAACATGCTGAGGGACGGCTTCAAGGGGGTGGTCTTTCCAGTGAACCCCAAGACGGATTCAATAGCCGGGGTCCTCTCCTATCCGACCGTCCTGGACGTGCCGGTGGATATCGACCTCGCGGTAGTGGTGGTGCCGGCGGAGCACGTGCCGGCGGTAGTCGACCAGTGCGCGCAAAAGGGCATAGGCACTCTCGTCATAATCTCGGCCGGGTTCGGGGAATCGGGGCCTGAAGGGAAGGAGAGGGAACGGCGGCTCAGGGAGAAGATACTTTCCTACGGCATGAGGGTGGTGGGGCCCAACTGCCTTGGCGTGTTGAACAACAGCCCTGAGGTCCGTCTTAACGCGACCTTTTCCCCGGTGGTCGCGCCGCCGGGGAACCTCAGCATCGGCTCCCAGAGCGGCGCGCTGGGATTGGCGCTCCTCGACCACGCCAGGAGCATAGGCCTCGGCATATCCTCTTTCGTGAGCTTCGGAAACAGGATAGACATCGCAACCGACGACCTCCTCGAATACTGGGAGGACGACACTGACACCGACGTGATAGTCCTTTACCAGGAGTCCTTCGGAAGCCCCAGGAAGTTCGGCCGCATCGCCAAGAGGATATCGCACAAAAAACCCATAATCGCGGTCAAGGCCGGGCGCTCTCTGGTGGGGGCGAGGGCCGCGACATCGCATACCGGCGCGCTTGCCGCATCGGACGTCGCGGTCGACGCGCTCTTCAGGCAGGCCGGGGTCATAAGGGTGACTACCATCGAGGAGATGTTCAACGCCGCCGAGGTGCTTACGCACCAGCCGCTCCCCAACGGGCCGAGGGTCGGGATACTCACTAACGCCGGAGGCCCCGGCGTGCTCGCAGCCGACGCGTGCGAGGGCTTCGGCCTCAAGGTCCCGCCCCTTTCGGAGGAGACGCAGTCCAGGCTCCGCGAGTTCCTGCCCAGGGCCGCTGCGGTCGCGAACCCGGTCGACATGATAGCCACGGCCCCTCCCGAGTCGTTCAGGAGGGCGCTCGAGGTCATGCTCGGCGACCCCGAAATCGACGCCATAGTGCTGATATACATCCCCCCGCTGGTTACAAAGCCCGGGGACGTTGCAAGCTCCGTAAAGGCCGCGCTCGATGGGTACAGGGGAGATAAGCCGGTCGTCACGTGCTTCATGATGTCGCAGGCCATGATGGAGGGGATAAGGAAGGACACCGGGCTCCGCCCGTTCGTCTTCCCGGAGGACGCGGTCCAGGCGCTTTCGCTCTCCTACGCATACTCGCTTTACAAGCACAGGGCCGAGGGCTCGCCCGTGAAGTTCCCGGAGCTCGACACCGACGCCATAAGGGGCGCAGTCTTCGGAGACGGGGCCGAGAGGGGCTGGATGATGCCCGAGGCGGCGCTCGACCTCCTCAAGCAGTACGGCATAAAGGCGGTCGAGACGAGGGTGGCGATGGACGCGGACGCGGCAGCGAGGGCCGCAGCCGAGACGGGCTTCCCGGTGGTCCTCAAGGTGCGCTCAAGGAGGATAGTCCATAAGACCGACATAGGCGGCATAGCGGTCGGGCTTTCGAGCGAGGAAGAGGTCAGAAGGGCCTTCAACGGTATCCAGCTCAGGGTGGAGGAGGCGGGCCTCATAGACGAGATGAGCGGGGTTATCGTGCAGCCTATGGTGAAGGGCGCTCAGGAGATGATAGTGGGCATGTCCGTAGACCCGCTCTTCGGGCCGCTCATAATGACCGGGCTCGGCGGGGTCGAGGTCGAGCTACTGAAGGACGTCTCCTTCGCCATACACCCGCTTAACGACATCGAGCCCGAGAGGATGCTTGCGCAGCTCAAGAGCTTCCCGCTCCTGAAGGGTTACAGGGGCAGGCCGCCCAGGGACGTAGCTGGCCTCAAGGACACGATACTGCGCTTTTCGGCCCTCATCGAGGACTTCCCCGAGCTTGAGACCATAGAGATCAACCCGCTCATGGTCCTCGGCGAGGGCAAGGGCACGATCGCGGTAGACGCCCGTGTATACATCCGGGCCCCGGAATCGCCGGCTTTCTGAGAGACCCCGAAAGCGACTGAAACTCCAGGAATGCCGCGGAACAGGAACGCCCTTACGCTCTCCCTCCTCTCTCTCTCATTGACCGGAGCGTCTCTTTTGGAGTACAATGACGCAGGCAGCTGGTACTGCCGGTCCGAAACTTTTCCGCGTGCCGCGCAAACTCGCAATCTGAAATGTGCCTTGTCCCCAGGCTCCCGCTCCGGGCCGACCTTAGCCAAACAGCTTTTAACGCCCTTCGATTCCTGGCAAACCCCGGCCTTAAAGGACAAAAAGGAAGGTCTCATTGGAAATGAAACAGGCCCCTGAAGGAAGCGGGGCGAACTTCTTGAGGAAACTCGCGCTCGTATCGGTCCTTGCCGCCCTCGGCTTGCTTGTCTTCGCGCTCACGCTCTTCCATCTCGTGCCGTCCCAGGCCTACGAGAGGCTTATAACAACTGCGCTCAAGGACAAGACGGGGCTCGTACTCGAGAGCGCGTCGATATCCACTGTCTTCCCGTTCGGTTTCGAGTTGAAGGAGCCGAGGCTCAGGGACGCGGACGGCAAGGGCATTGTGCGGCTCGACTCGTTCAGGGCGGACCTTATGCTCCGGGGCATCCTTTCGGGACTGAGGGTGGACTTCAGTGGGACTGCAGGGGAGGGCGCTGCCGAGGGGTCCGTGAGGTTCGGGCTTTTCAGGTCGTCGCTGGAGATGGAATCGAGGGACGTTGATTTCAGCTACGTGGAGGCGCTCGGCTCGACCGGAGTAGCGGTCGACGGCACGTTCGACGGCAGGGTCTCCGTGAAATCGGCCGGGGGCTGCCCAACAGGGTTCGCCAGGCTTGAAGGCGCCGGCCTCGACCGCGCGGAGTTCCGCTACAAGGGAATACCGCTCTCCTTCGGCGGCATCGAAGAGGCGGGCCTCTACGCCGACTTCCGGGACTGCGCGGTCTTCTTGAACGGGCTATGGGTCGAGGGGGACAAGGCCTCCTTGAGGCTCCAGGGGAGCATAAGGCCGTCAAGGCCGATAGAGTCGAGCCAGGCGGACCTAACGCTCGAGATAGTCCCTCACGGAGAGTTCCTTCAGAACAATTACCTCCTTGCCTTTATCGAGGCATACCGCCGGTCGGCCAATTATTACTCCATCCCCTTAAGGGGCACCCTCGGGGACCTCATGCCTGCCCCCTGACAGCCGTTCCCTTTTCACTATCTCAAGCAGCGCGAGCCTGGCCTCCTCGGAGCCCGGGAAGTCCTTGCCAATCGCGAGGGCGGCCCTGAGCTCCTCCTTCGCGAGTTTCAGGTTGTCCCGTTCGATGTACGCTACGGCGAGGTGGAACCTTACGAGCGGGTTCGCCGGCAGCCTTGCGGCGCTTTCCTTGAGGAGGGAAATTGCCCTCAGGTGCGCGCCCTTCCTCAGGTATATCCAGCCCAGGGTGTCCGATATCATCGGGTCCTCGGGCATTATCTCCTTTGCCATCTCCGCAAGGGGCAGCGCCTCGTCGAGATAGCCGTGCTCCGCGTATATCCAGGCCAGGTTGTTTGCCGCGGGGGCGAACCTGGGGTTTATGGCAAGCGCCTCGGAGTAATGGTCCGCGGCCTTCTGGAGGTCCCCCTGCGACTCGTAGGCGAGCGCGAGGAGCATGTGCGCTGGCACCGATTCCGGGTTCGACTCGACCGCCTTCCTGAAGCTGTCGATCGACTCCGCAAAGGACCCCCGCTGTGAATAGATATTGCCGAGCTCAAGGTAAGGCTCCACGTAATCGTTCTTGATATCTATCGCGTTCCTGAACGACTCCTCGGCCCTTTTGAGGTCGTTTGCGGCCAGGTACGCCTTCCCAAGGAGGTGATGGAGCCAGGGCAGGCCCGGGTCGGCTGCGAGCTCCCTCTTGATGCGCTCGATTGCGGAGCCGTGCCGCTTTTCCTCTGTCAGTATGTTCGCGATCATGGTAATCGGACGGGGGTCGCTCCGGTCGAGCGCGAACGCCTTCTCGAAGCTTGAGAGGCTTGCGCCGATTTTTTTCTCCATGAGGCGCACCGTGCCGAGGCCGTAATGGCCCCTCGGGTCGCCTGGTTCGTACTCGATGGCGTCAGAGAACATCTCCGCGGCCCTCACCAGGCGCTTCTCGTTGATGTACAGGCTCCCGGCAGAGAGCAGGGCCGCCGTGTTCCGCGGGTCTTTCCTGAGCACCGTCTTAAGCTCGTCCAGCGCGAACCAGGCGTCCCCGGATTCCGCGTATACGGACGCCAGCGCGATCCTCGCGTCGATCAACTCCGGGTCGAGCCTTATGGCCTCCTTGAGCTCGGCCTTGGCCTGCTCGTGCCTTGCCCTGGCGCTGTGCACAAGGCCGAGCGCGTAATAGGACATGGCGAAGCCCGGCTCCGTCCTAATGGCTGCGGTAAGGTCCGCGAGGGCCTCGGAGGTCTTCCCCTCGGCGGCCCTGAGGCGCCCCCTCAGGTACAGCCCGAAGTAACCGTCCGGCTCCCTTGCGACCAGGTCCTCGATGTGCGGGGCCGCCTCTTCGGTCTCCCCGCTGTTTACAAGGAACTCCGCGAACCTTTTCCGGATCTCGACGGCGTCCTGGTTTTTCGAGATGCCCTCTGTGTAAACATCCCTGGCCTCGGCGGCCCTTTGCTCCCGGGTGTAATACTCGGCCAGCCTGATATACCCGTCCGGTGCCCCCGGCCACGCCTCTATGGCCTTTCTGAAGGCCGCCTCGGCGTCCCCGGCCCTGCCGACTGAGGCATAAAAGCCCGCAAGGGCATCGAGCGCTGCCATGCTGTTACCGGTTTCCTCTACGGCGTCAAGGAGTGTTTTTTCTGCCTCGGTGCGCCTTTCAAGCCCGATGAACATCCTGGCGAGCGCGATCCGGGGGGCAGGGTCGTCCTTCCGCGCGTCTATGGCCTTCCTGAAATTTTCCTCCGCACCCGCGAAATCCCTCCTCTCGACATGGATGCGGGCGGCGGCCATGAAAAGGCCCGCATCGGGACCGGCGAGCGAGACGGCATTTTCGATTATCGAGAGCGCCTTGCCGAACTCTTTCTTGCCCGCGCTCGCCGCTGCCATGAGGAGAAGGGCGTCCCTGTTCCCGCGGTCCTCGTTGTAGACGCCCTCCGCGAGCCTCAGAGCCTCGTCATAGTCGCCCGAGGCCCTGTGGAGCTCCGCCAGGCCGAGACGCGCGCCCGCGTGCGACGGGGAGATCTCCAGCGCCCTGTTGAACTGCCGCATCGCGGACATCGGGCTTGACGGCCCGTCGGTCCTGAGGTATGAGAGGCCGAGGCCGTAATGGGCTTCCGCGCTCTTGGGGCTCAGCTGGACCGCTTTCCTGAATTCCCTCGACGCGTCGATGTGCTCCCCGGCTTCCATGAGGCTCCGGCCCCTTTCCATGTGCTCTTCGAAGGAGTCCTGCGGGCCGCCCCCGCACCCTGTCGCGCACGCGATGATGAGCGAGACGAAGATGGCGACTGATACTGCCCTGGTCTTTCCCGGAAGATTGGTCTTTTTCATGTCAGCTTAGCCCGCTTATTTGTTTTAGCGCCTGTTTGGCGTCTTCCGAGCCGGGGAACTCGTCTTTCATGTCGAGCGCCTTCTCGATTACGGCCCCGGCCCTCTCCCTGTCGCCGAGCTCTATGTAAACGAGTCCCATGCGGTACAGGGCAATCGGATCTGCGTTCCCGTTCCGCTCAAGCCTCGAGTATACTTTAAGCGCGTCGCCGTGCCTGCCCAGCTTGTAATATATCCAGCCGAGCGTGCCGGCCATGGCAGCGTCTTCGGGGTCGAGTGCGCTGCCCTTGCGGGCGTACTTGAGCGCGCCCTTGAGGTCTCCGCGCTCCTCCGTTAGCACTAACGCGAGTTTTTCGAAGGCCCTTACCGACCTGGCCGAGCGTATGACCTTCTTGTACTCCTTGACCGCCTCCTCCACCCTTCCTGCCTTTGCATACGAGTCAGCGAGCTTCGTCCTTATGCTGACCGATTCAGGGGCAATCCTTGAGGCCTCCGAATAAAGGCCGGCTGCGCTTTCGAAGTCGTTTGCCGATTCGAAGAGCTCTGCAAGCCCCGTGTAGGCCGAAACCATTTGAGGGTGTTCGCCGATTACGCTCCTGTACTCCTCCTCGGCCTCGAAGAGCCTGCCCTGCCTCTCGAGCGCCCCGGCGCGGAGGACCCTAAGGAGGGGGTTCCTTTCCTTTGCCGGTATCGACGCCACGGTCTCCTTGTAGAGCCCGGCCCTGTTGAAGAGCAGGGCGAGGCTTACCTTTCCGGCCTGGGCGCCTTCTTCGCCGAAGAGGAGGCCCGGCTCTTTTGCGAGCACCTGAAGCTCGGGAAAGAGGTCGGCTGCCTTTTCGAGCTCCTCCTTGCCCTTTTCCTGCTCGCCGTGTGAAAGGAGCACGCCCCCGAGCGCTATCCTCGCTACCGGGTCCAGCGGGTCCTCGTCGACGGCCTTAAGGGCCATGTCCCCGGCCAGCTCCAGCTCACCCTGGAGCTGGAGCGCTACGGCTGCGTTCAAAAACCCCTCTCTGAGCCCCGGCGAGTTCGCGATTACCGCCTCGAAGCTCTTGAGCGCCCCTGCGTAGTCACCTTCTATGAGGCTTATCACCCCGAGGAAGTAGGAAGAGAGGAAGAACTCGGGGCTCAGGCGGCTCAGCGCCTGGAAGCTGCCCCTTGCCTCTCCGGGCATGCCGTTCAGGAGGTAGGCGGCGCCTTGCACGAGGAGCGCCCCCGGGTCGTCCGGCGTGGCCTTGAGAGCCTCACCCGCGTACTCTATCGACATGCCGTAGCCGCCTTCGGCGAGGTGGATCCTGGCGAGGTTGAGGTAGTCCGGCTCCGCCGGAAGGAGCCTCTCGTAGCATTCCCTCGCGTTGTCAAGAAGCCCCTGGGAGAGGTAGATGGCAGCGACGTGCCTCAATACGTCGGGGTCTTCCTTTATATTGAGGGCTTCATGGAAGTAGACGAGCGACTTGTGGTAGCGCGCCTTCGTCATGAAAAACCGTCCCATGGCCCCGTATATCTCGGCGGCGAATCCGGCGTCGGTCTCCCCTGCGCTACGGGCCTGTTCCACGGCTTTCTGCTCCGCGTTCATGCCCAGGTAGGCAATCGCGAGTATGAACCTCGCCGTCTGGTCCTGCGGGTCCCTGTCCAGGACGCCTTCTTCGAGCTCGGCTGCCTTGCCGAACTCGTTCTTTTTCATGAACTCGATTGCCTCGCTGTGCTGAGCGCTGTTCGGAAGAGCGGCAGGCGGCTCGATAAAGGCGTGGGATCTGCCGGCACCGATTGCGACCGAGGCAGCCAGGACGACCGGCAGGAACGCCTTCAGGGCTCGTCTCATCGGGTCACCTCCTTTTTTTGTGCTGCTTTACGTCCCGGGAATCTCGTCAACAGGACCTGAGGTTGTACTTTACTATGAGCTTCGAAAGGTACTGGCGGCTTATGCCAAGCTCGGACGCGGCCCTGCTTACGCTCCCGTCGTTCCTTATGAGCGCGTCTTGGATCATCCTTTTCCTGAACGCCTCCCTTGCCTCCGCAAGCCCCATGGGGTTTGGCGCCATGTGGCTGCTTGGGGCCCGGGACGGAAGCCCGAGGTCCGAGGACGATATCTCATTCCTGGCGGAGAAGATGACCGCGCGCCTCACCCTGTTCTCAAGCTCCCTGACGTTGCCCGGCCACCTGTAGCCCTTCATGTCGTCTATGGCGCCCCTGTCGAAACCGGCAGCCGGCCTTTTGTACTCCCTTGCGTATTTCTTGAGGAAATAGAGCGAAAGGAGGTGGACGTCCTCCCCTCGCTCCCTGAGCGGGGGGAGCGCGAGGGTTATTACGCCGAGCCTGAAGGCCAGGTCCTCGATGAATTCGCCGCTACGCGCAAGAGACCTCAGGTCCCTCGCGCTTGACGATATGACGCGTACGTCGACGCTTGCGCGCCCGCCCGTCGAGGGTATTTCGATTGAGTGTTCCCTGAGCACCGCGAGCAGCCTTGCCTGGAGATGGAGTCCCAGCGAGCCGACCTCCTTCAGGAAGAGGGTCCCGCCGTCAGCCTGCTCAAGCAGGCATTTCCTGGGCCGGCCTGAAGCGGCGCGGGCGCCGAATACCTCGGCCTCAAGCCCGCG
>DIDN01000013.1:14451-18995 GCA_002418185.1 Deltaproteobacteria bacterium UBA5799 | reverse complement strand
AGGAAGGGCAGGGCGTGCCGCGCTCCCAGCCTGTGGACCGCCCGCGCCGCCGTATCCTTGCCGGTGCCGGGCTCGCCGGTTATGAGCGCCGGGATGTTCACCTCCGCGAGCTTCCTTATGGTATTGAAGACCTCCTGCATGGGGGTGCTGAGGCCCAGCATCTCGCATGGCCAGCCCGCGCCCGGTGCGGAGCCCGCGCGCCCGGACTGGTGCTCGTAGGCGTGGTAGGCCCGCTTGACGGTCATCCTGACCTCTTCGATGGATACGGGCTTGGTGAAGTAGTCGAACGCGCCGATGTCGAGCGCCCTGAACGCGTCGTCCCGCTCGTCGACCCCGGTTAGTATCACGGCCTTGAAGAGCGGGTTCGCCGAGAGTATCTCCCTTATCGCCCGCATGCCCTCGGAAGGCTCGAACGGGGAGGGCGGGAGCCCCAGGTCCATCACACCGACCGGTATGGCCCTTTCGGAGGCGGTCCTGAGGGCCTCGCCCCTGGACCCTGCCTCGAAGACCTCATAGTCCCGGCAGAAGGCCCATTTCATCTGCCCCCTGAACGCCTCGTCGTCGTCGACCACCAGCAGCCTGGGTTTCGTCATCTCAAGCCTTGACCACCTTGCCGCCCTTTATCCCGGCGGTCGCGTTCCTCGTGTCCACCACGAGCCTGCTGTTAGTGACTATCCACCTGTAATCGTAGGCAGAATGGTCGGTTGCAATTATCACGCAGTCGTATTTTTTGATGTTCTTCGCTGAAAGGGGCACCGAGCGGAGCCTGGTCGAGGTCCTGTGGTGGAGGGCTATGGGGACGTGCGGGTCGTTGTAGGAGACGTTTGCGCCCTTTGACTTCAATATCCTTATGAGCTCGAGCGAGGGCGATTCCCTCAGGTCGTCCACGTTCTTCTTGTAGGCCACTCCGAGGAGGAGTATGTTCGAGCCCTTGAGGCTCTTGCCCCTGGAGTTGAGGGCCTCCATGACCTTGCCGACTACGTAGTAGGGCATGTTGGTGTTTATCTCGCCGGCGAGCTCTATGAACCTTGTCGAGAAGTCGTACTCCCGCGCCTTCCAGGTAAGGTAGAAGGGGTCTATGGGTATGCAGTGGCCGCCGAGACCGGGCCCGGGATAGAACGCCTGGAAACCGAACGGCTTGGTGTTCGAGGCCTCTATCACCTCCCAGATGTCGATGCCCATGCGGTCCGAGAGCATCTTGAGCTCGTTTACCAGCGCTATGTTCACGGAGCGGTAGATGTTCTCCAGGAGCTTCGACATCTCCGCCACCCTGGTGGACGAGACCGTCACCACCTCCGAGACTATCTGCGAGTACAGGGCGGAGCCCGCCTTTGCGCACCTCTCGGTCACGCCGCCGACAATCTTGGGCGTGTTCCTCGTGGTGTAGTCCATCCTCCCCGGGTCTTCGCGCTCCGGCGCGAAGACGAGGTAGAAGTCCCTGCCAGCCCTGAAGCCGTTTTTACCCAGGAGCGGCAGCAGCACCTCTTCGGTGGTCCCGGGGTACGTGGTGGACTCAAGCGAGATTATCTGCCCCTTTCTGAGGTGCCTTGCCACCTCGGTCGCCGAGCTGTATACGTAACTCAGGTCAGGCTCGCGCTTGTCCGAAAGCGGCGTCGGCACGCATATTATGACCGCGTCGGCGCGCGAGAGAGCCGAGGTGTCAGTCGTCGCCGAGAGGAGGCCGCTTCGGAGGAACTGGCCGATTTTCTCGCCGGGTATGTGCTTTATGTACGAGCAGCCTGCGTTTATCGCGCCGACCTTGCTCCTGTCGACGTCGATGCCCGTGACCCTGAAACCCTCCTCGCAGAACCTCAGCATTATGGGCAGACCGACGTAGCCGAGGCCGATTACGCTTATCCTGGCCTGCTTGCGTTCGATCTTTTTAAGGACGCCGTCGTGGTTTTCAGCCATGTTTACCCCTTTCGTATGGATTCCAGCCTGTTGTACTTTTTTATTATATGGTGCACTGTGGGCCTGCTGAGGCCGAGCTCCTCGGCGGCCTTGCTGATGTTGCCGTTGTGCTTGAGTATGGCCTTCTGCACGAACCTCACCTCGAGCTCCTCCTTTGCCTTCTTGAGGTCGAGGTGCTGCGGGGCCTCTTCGGCGGGACCGAACCCGAGGTCGGACGGCCTTATCATGGGGCCGTCCGAGAAGGTCACTGCACGTCGTATCCTGTTCTCGAGCTCCCTTACGTTGCCGGGCCAACCGTAGGAGTTGATGGCCTCGACGGCCTCCGGGCTCAGCGTCTTGGGCCTTGCCCTGTCCGGGACGTATTTCTGGAGGAACGCCCTCGCAAGCAGGACTATGTCCTCGCCGCGCTCCCTGAGCGGCGGCAGGTCTATGTTGACCACCGCGAGCCGGTAGTAGAGGTCCTCCCTGAACCGGCCCTCCTCGGTCATCTTCCGCAGGCATTTGTTCGTGGCGGCGATTACGCGGACGTCTATGCCTATCGAGTCCCTTCCGCCGATCCTCTCTATCCTGTGGTCCTGGAGGAACCTCAGGACTTTCACCTGAAGGAGGAGCGGCAGTTCTGCTATCTCGTCGAGGAAAAGGGTGCCGCCCTGAGCGAGCTCTATCCTGCCGTTCCTCTGTATGTGAGCGCCCGTAAACGAGCCCTTCTCGTGCCCGAAGAGCTCGCTTTCAAGCAGCGCGTCCGGAATCGCGCCGCAGTTTATCGGGATGAAGGGGCGCTGCTTCCTGAGGCTCTGGGAATGTATGGCCCTCGCGATAAGCTCTTTCCCGGTGCCGCTCTCGCCTCCAACCAGGACGGGCACGTCGGATACCGCGACCTTCCTCACGGTTGTGAAGACCTCCTGAATCCTGGCGTTCATGCCGAGGACCTCCTCGAACCCCTGGTCCTCGAACGAACCTTTCTGCAGCCTCGCCTGCTCGAACTCGAGCGAGTGCACGTAGACGGCCCTCTTCAGTATTATCTTCAGCTCCTCGATCGCCACGGGCTTCACGAGGAAATCGTGCGCGCCGTGCGAGATCGCCTTTATGGCGGAGCTTCGCTCCCTGTTGCCCGTGATAACGACCACCTTGGCGAGGGGGTCGTGCTGGAGTATCCTGCCCAGGAGCCTGAAGCCCTCGCTCACGTCGTTCGTGTCGGGCGGGAGCCCCAGGTCCAGAGTGATGAGCGCCGGGCGCCAGTCCCTGACCGATTGCATCGCGCTTTCCGGGTCTGCCGCGGTAAGGACGTCGAACTCGTCGGCCAGGGCCCAGCGCATCTGTCCCCTTATGGCCTCGTCGTCCTCTATTATCAGGAGTTTCTGTCTCAGCATTTCCATCAGCAGGCGCTCGATGCAAGGCGCTCTCCGGCATGGAGCGGGAACTTGAGCGTAAAGACCGTGCCTGTCCCTTCCTCGCTCTCGACCTCGATCCGCCCCCCGTGGGCCTCCATTACCGCCTTGCATTGGTACAGGCCGACGCCGAAACCGTTTTTCTTGGTGGTCGAGAATGGCCTGAACAGGCCTTTCTCAAGCAGGCTCCTGGCTATCCCGGAGCCCGTGTCTGATATCCTTACCGAGATGCTGTCCTCGCCCGGCTGGAATGCCACGCCGATTTCGCCGTCCGCGGCGACCGCGTCGAACGCGTTCATGAGCAGGTTGAAAAAGACCGTCTCGACCGCCTCGGGGTCCATGCTGCACACCGTGCACCCGCCGTCGCCGTCGATTGTGAGCCGTTCGACCGCGCCGGAGGGGAGCCTCTCAACGGCCCGCTCCAGGGCGGCCCTCAGGTCGAAGGGCCTTTTATCCAGGCTCAGCTGTGCGCCCCCGGCCATCTTCTCTATAAGGCCCTTCATCCTGGCGACCGTCAGGTCTATGGCCTTCACGGCCTCCTTCTGGAACTCGGGGCTCGCGATATTGGAACGGGCGTTGTGGCTCAGGAGCGCAAGCGAGTTTGTGAAGTTCTTGAGGTCGTGCATTACGAACGAGGACATCCTGCTGAAGGCGTCCGCCTCCTTCACTTCCAGGAGGTCCTGGCTCAGGCGCAGGTTCTTTATCTGGACCGCGGCCTGCGTCGCCACGGCCCTCAGGAGGTCGAGGTCGTTCCTGGCGTAGCGGCGTCCCCCGGCCCCCTCGCCGGCGCTAAGGAAACCTATAAGCTCCCTGCCTGCAGCAAGCGGCGCGCATATGGCCGCGCCCGTCGAGAGGGCGAAGCTTTCGAGCCCCTCCGCGGAGCCCTCTCCCGGGTCTGTCCCGCATTCCGAGAGGTAAAAGGGAGAGCCTGTCTCCAGCATTTGCTCGACGAGCCTGTGCGTAGGCGGAATGCGCCTGAAACGCTGTTCGAGTTTCGAGGATGTGGAGAAGAAACATTCCTGCCCCTGGTCATAGAGCCAGACGTTCACGTTCGAGGCGCCGAGCGAGGAAGAGACCATCTCCGAGAGGACGGTCTTCACGCCTGACGGGTCGGTGAGGGAGCTTATCTTCTCGGTAGCCTCCAGCCACCGCTCCTTGTAGTCGTGCCGGTTTCTCCTGAAGTACGCGGGCCAGCCCTCGCCGCGCATCCGGGCCCTTCCGTACGCGGCGGCTGAAGCGAGGAGG